>JBEKAT010000063.1:0-13405 GCA_050015775.1 Sedimentisphaerales bacterium
GGGAATGCACCTGATGGACGATTCGCTTATGGAGCTATACGAGGCGGGCGAGATAACTTACGATACCGCGATAAATTATTCGCACGACGCCGGCGAGATGCGAAAGAAAATACATCAGCAAACGGCGCCTTCCGAAGAGGAGCCGCAAAGTTGAGGATGCCATCGGGACATACGTTGCTCAAATCTGTCCGCCGAACATCGCAGACTTAGTAGCTAAAATAGCAGGCGTAGTGTCCGTAAAAAAGCCCTATTGACCGCATAGCGATAATCGCGACGACATGTACCACCAGGTTCACCGCCAGATTGCCCATATTGGATAACGCCAGCGGTTTTGTCAGCGGCTCGTATTGTCTGGCGTTTGTTTCGATAAAGCAGGCGGCGGCGAGAAGGCCCACCGTGACCATATAGGGAACAAGTACTCGAAAGACCGGGGCAATCAAACGGTCGAGACGGAACAATTCGGGCTTACATACAGCCGGGGGCTATATAATATACACCCCAGGCCCTTTACCCACCTCTTTCTCCCCCCAACCCCCCGTATCTTATAGCAACAAACGCTCCCAATCCTCAGACGCATAGCTCCCCATACGTTTTGTAATTGCATTTATCCTTCTTACTTTTCTTGTGGGCCCGCCCCTGTATGTCCACCGTTTGACTTTCTCCCGAAGCTCCTCTACCTGTCTATCTGCCTTTAATGCGTATCCTACCTGACCGAAGCGGCCCAAACGGCATTCATTACGGCTCTCATAGGACAGGTCGTAACAATGCCGACAGCCAAAGTATTTACCGCCTGACGATAAAAACAGCGTCCCAACCCTTCGACCACAGGGCACACCGTTCCTAACCAGCGGGCAGATAAACCAATACCTTACGCCCCCATAATGACACGGCGTTGTTGTTAGACCAATCTTGTAATCATAATCGGTCTTTTCGCCTGAATCGCGGGCAGTAATTGTGTAGTTAAGCTTTACATAATACGGCTCATCCAGCACGTTTATCGCTATCCCTATGCTGCTTTTGTGACCTGATAGTGAGCGTGTCCAGGTCAGACCCGTATGACAACAGCCCTGCAACAAACCAAACTCTTTCAGCTTAAATATGCTCAGCTTAGTGCTGTCCTCGACCGTATCCTTTTTGCTCCAGTAGTATCTACCCATTTATCTTTCCCTTTTTTATTGCCGAAATCATTAAGGATTCTTAGTAAAATGTCAGCATATAAACTGCGAAACAAACCCATTTAACTACCCTGACCAGTGTTTATATCTACGTCCGCCGCTATGGGGGCAGGCACGTTGTCACCGGCACGTAACCTTTGCTGACGCTCCAATTGATTGATTGCCTTGTATAGCTGTCTCTCAATTGCGCCCTCATACCGCAAAAGTCGGTCTAATTCTTCCTTTGACGGTATGCTGCCAAGTTTCTTTATCACTTGCAGCTTGAGCAGATTCCTCACTTTATCCTGTCTTAGAGTTTCAATCTCCTCCTCGTTGCACTTTACCCTCTCGTCACAGATTTCTATCAAAGCTTACCAAATATCATCATCAGACCATTTTTTATCACCACCAAGAAACTCTCTTATGTCTTTCGGCTGCCATATTTTGTTTTCATCGCCAGGCAGTATGTATTTGACCTTATCACACAACCAGTCCCAGCTATCCTCCCGGTCGTAAATATCCTCTAAGCGTTTCCCCGCCTGATAAAGTTGGCTCAAATCCTCCTTTTCCTTTTTCCACAGTTCAATATCTTCCCTGTCTTCTTCAATCTGTTGCTCTATTTCCTCGTCTGTCTTGTGATATTTATTACCGTCCAAATCCGTATCGCCATCATAGTATTTGCTCGTAGTGTTGTCTAATTCGTCTCTGATAAGGCCCACTTCGTATCTGTAAGCCCTCCTGAGCCGCCAGTAAGCAACGGCTATTTTCTCAACAAGTATCTCTTCCAAAACACCTACCGGCTTAAATTGGGTGCTCAGGTCTTCAATAAGGGCGTTAAACTCCTCTGGGTTCTCCGCCCCGTCTCCGACAGGGATAAATATCTCTTTGGCAAGCAGTCCGTGTTTTAGTGCGTTGTATTTGACTATCTCCTTGCCTTCGGGGGTCTTCACCCCTCCAAGCTGTGCGTTTTGTCTGTTAGCTTCCGACTGCTTTTCAGATATGGTCATTGGGTATCTCCTTGAAATTGAGTTTTAACTAACGCTTTGATTGCCGCTTTGATATGTTCCGGCAGTTTCGGCCAGTGTTCCATCACCAACGCCAAGTCCGGGTCTTGTGGGGTTTGAGGGGTGTTTGGCGCATCGTGTGCGTCGGATTTTGCGCTGCCACTTGCTGAAATCGGGGTGTTTGATTGCTCTACTGAGGGGTGTTCGAGTCCTCCCCGGCCCACTTTTCTCTCGCGTTGTGCCAGCAGTATTCTGTGTCGGTGCATCGCGTTCCGCCGGCCTGAAAATACAGGTTGTCGAAAACCCCCAAATACTTATAATAACACCGCGGCAAAAATTATGACCCTACGATAAGGAAAGGAGAATATATGACTGGATGTCTGTTGTTGACAGGTACATTAGGCACACTCGACTGGGCAGCAATCGGTGCATATTTTGCTGTCATTCTTGGTGTCGCATGGTGGGTTGTTAAAAAACGCAAAGACACCGCAGCGGATTACTTCCTCGCAGGACGTAACCTCGGCTGGTGGGTCATCGGGGCATCCATTTTCGCCTCCAATATAGGTTCGGAACACATCGTCGGCCTGGCAGGTTCCGGCGCCGCCGACGGCGTAGCTATGGCGCATTATGAGCTGCACGCATGGTGTTTGTTGACCCTGGCATGGGTTTTTGTGCCTTTCTACTCACGTGCGCTGGTATTCACGATGCCGGAATTTCTCGAACGACGTTTCTCCACGAGTTCGCGGTACGTCCTTTCTATTGTTTCTCTTATCACATTTGTTGTCTCGAAGATCGCCGTGGGAATTTTCGCCGGCGGCGTCGTCTTCGCCACACTGCTGCCAGAGGTACATCTTTATCTTGGAACAGCCCATCTTAACGAATCCTGGCTGCGAACAGCGCTGGAAGTCCTGAAGATTTATCAGCCAGCTACCGGCGTGTTAGATATCAACAGTTTCTGGATAGGTTCCGTGGCAGTGATTGTTATGACGGGTCTTTACACGGCACTTGGCGGTATGCGAGCCGTGGCTTACAACGACGCTGTACAGGTAATAGTCCTTATAATTGGTTCGGCAACATTGACGATTTACGGCCTGGCGAAACTGGGCGGGTGGAGCGAACTTCGCCATTTTTGCGGCTCAGATATGTTCAACTTATGGAAGCCGCTCATCCCGCCGGGTGTTGAGGGCACATGGGCGCCGGTTTTGGAAAAAAACGCCACCGGCCAGATCGTCAAACAGGCGTGGTATTTTAACGGTTACTACCCCTGGCTGGGCATGTTGTTCTGTGCGCCCATTATCGGCCTGTGGTATTGGTGCACAGACCAATATATAGTTCAGCGGGCATTGGGAGCACCAAATGAGCAAACGGCTCGCCGGGGCAGCATATTCGCGGGCTTTTTGAAGCTGTTTCCTCCATACCTGTTCATAATTCCTGGTATGATATGCTTTGCGCTGGCCAAAAGCGGGAAAATTCCGGAATTTGCTGCAATGGTAACTCCCGATGGCAGATCGGTTCCCCACGCGGCGCAGGCGGCATTCCCGATGATGGTAAAATATCTGCTGCCGGCCGGTTTGCGCGGATTAGTCGTCGCGAGTTTGCTCTCTGCGCTAATGGGTTCGCTGGCGGGAGTATTTAACGCCTGCTCAACACTGTTTACCGTGGATCTTTACGAGAAATGGAAACCAGGCGCCTCGCAGCATCAGTTAGTGCGGACGGGCCGTATTGCCACCGCCGTTATGGTGCTTATCGCGCTAATGTGGATTCCGGTAATCCAGGGCGCGCACGGCCTGTACAATTACCTGCAAGCGGTGCAGGGTTATCTGGCGCCGCCTATTTTCGTGGTGTTCTTCTTTGGAGTGTTCTGGAAACGACTAAACGCCAAAGGATGCTTATGGGCAATGATAGTAGGATTTGCGCTTGGCGTGTTCCGAATGCTGGTCGATACACCTGTAACGATGGGGTTATTCGGCTGGCTCGATCCGGAAAAAACAGTCGCGCAGGGATATACGACAGGGTCATTTTTCTGGATAATCAACAACATTTATTTCCAGTATTTCAGCGTGCTCATTACAATCGTATCGATTATCGTGATGATCGCAGTGAGTTATATGACGCAAAAGCCGGATTACAATAGGATAAAGAGTTTGACTTTCGGCACCGCGACGGCGGAAGACAAGGCCAAAACGCGAGGAAGCTGGAATTGGCATGATGTGCTGGCCTCCGGCGTGATCTTGCTGTGCATTCTCGGCGCTTATCTGTATTTCAGGGGTTGATATGAAATACACGTTAGGTTTGGATTACGGGACAAATTCAGTCCGGTGCGTGATTGTCGATATCGCGAACGGGAAAGAAATCGGCACGGCGGTTTATAATTACCCCACAGGCCAAGCGGGTATCATCTTAGACAAGAACGACCATAACCTGGCCAGGCAAAATCCGGCAGATTATGTCAAAAGCATCGAAGTAACAATCAAAAAGGCAATTCAACAAGCGAAGAAAACGGTTAAAAAGTTTGACGCAGACCAAATTATAGGAATCGGCGTCGATACGACAGGGTCAACCCCCCTGCCTGTGGATAAGAACGGCACGCCTTTGGGAACGCTGCCTGAGTTTAAGAAGAATAAAAACGCACAGGCGTGGCTTTGGAAGGACCATACGGGTTTCGCAGAGGCGGCGGAAATAACAGAACTCGCCAAAAAAGAGCATCCGGAATACTTAGCCAAATGCGGGCAGGTGTATTCATCGGAATGGTTTTTCAGCAAGATACTGCATTGCCTGCGGACCGACCCGAAGGTTTTTGACGCGGCGTATAGCTGGGTTGAGTGCTGCGATTATATACCCGCGGTGCTGACGGGGACGGAAAAGCCGGATGTGATGAAACGCAGCAGATGCGCGGCGGGACATAAGGCGATGTTCAACGCGAACTGGGGCGGACTGCCTGCGAAGGATTTCTTAGCGAAATTAGACCCCAAACTGGGCGAACTGCGATACCGGCTGTATGACGAGACATATACCGTTGAAACCGAGGCGGGAAAACTCACGCAGCAATGGGCGAAAAAATTAGGATTAAAGGCAGGGACATCGGTTGCGGTGGGCGCATTTGACGCGCATCTGGGGGCGGTTGGCTCAGGTATCGCGCCAGGAAAGTTAGTCAAGATAATAGGGACAAGCACATGCGACATGCTCGTATCGGAACAGGGCAAGCAGCTGGCGGATGTGCCGGGGATATGCGGTATAGTTGATGGGTCGATACTGCCGGGGTATATCGGGCTGGAGGCGGGACAGTCGGCGGTTGGGGATATATTCAACTGGTTTGTTAATTATATCCAGCCGGGAGGCAAAACAGCGGGTTCACACAACACGCTAACCAAAAAAGCAGCGAAACTAAAGCCCGGACAATCAGGATTGCTGGCCCTGGACTGGAACAACGGTAATCGCACCATCTTAGTTGACCAGCGGCTGACGGGTTTGCTTCTGGGGCAGACGCTGCATACCAGGCCCGAAGAGATATACCGTGCGCTGATTGAGGCGACGGCGTTCGGGGCGTTGACAATCATAAACAGGTTTGAGGAATACGGCGTTAAGGTATCGGAAGTAATAAACTGCGGCGGGATAGCGGAAAAAAGCCCGCTGGTTATGCAGATTTACGCAGATGTAACGGGAAGGGAAATGAAGGTGTCACGCTCGGCACAAAGCTGCGCGCTTGGCGCGGCAATCGCGGCGGCGGTTACGGCGGGCGGTTACAAAAATTTCGCCGAGGCACAGACGGCGATGTGCGGGATAAAAAAGGTTACTTACAAACCAATTGCGGGAAACCACGCCATTTACAAAAGGGTTTACGCCCTTTATAAACAGATTCACGACGCTTTTGGTTCGGGCACGATGGCGAACGTTATGAAGGAACTTTTGAGTATTAAAGACCTATGCACGAAGAGCTGAAAAAATCCGTTTGCGACGCGAATATATTATTGCACAAGGAAAACCTTGTCATTTACAGTTGGGGCAACGTCAGCGGCATTGACCGTGCAGCAGGGATAGTCGCGATAAAACCCAGCGGTGTATCTTACGAGGAGCTGACGGCCGACAAGATAGTGCTGGTGGATTTGGCGGGCAAAATTGTCGAAGGCAATCTCAAACCATCATCCGATACGCCTACGCATCTTGAGATTTATCGAAACTTCAAATCGATAGGCGGTATATGTCACGCGCATTCATTAAGCGCGACGGTCTGGGCGCAGGCGTGCAGGGAAATACCGTGCTTAGGCACAACGCACGCGGATTATTTTTACGGCGCGGTACCCGTCACCAGGCCACTGACGAAAAAAGAAATACAAAACGACTATGAGCTGAACACGGGCAAGGCAATCGTAAAGCAGTTTTCCAGGATTGACCCGATGCAGATGCAAGCGGCACTGGTCGCGAACCACGGGCCCTTTACCTGGGGAAAGACCGCGGGGCAGACAGTCGAGGCAATGGTCGTTCTCGAAAAAATAGCAACAATGGCGATGAGGACGCTGGTTTTAAGCCCGAAACAGCGTCAAATCAGTAAAGAACTCTTAGACAAACACTACCTTCGCAAACACGGCGAAGGCGCGTATTACGGGCAAGAACACAAAAAATAGGACCGGAAAGAACTTTCGTGGTAATAAAGAAATAGTCCCGAGGTCGATTGTTCGACACTCGGGACTATTTCGCTTCTATCCGCTTGACGCGGATATAGTCATTGATTAACTGCTGTTACTTGTCGCTCTTGCCGACCTTGGCGTCTTTTTCTGCCCTTGTCTGTTCAACCGCGGGGCCAGGAAAATCCGTTGCCTCGTATTGCTTCTTTTCTATATCAGAGAGCGATACATCTGTGACAATCCTTGGGGTGATGAAAACAAGCATTTCACTGTTGATGGTGTCTTCGCCTTCAAACCTGAACAGGTAGCAAATCAACGGTATGTCGCCCAGGAGCGGGACTTTATTGACCGTTTTGTTGACGTCTTTTTTGCGCAGGCCGCCGAGCACCACCGTCTGGCCGCTGTCAACCAGCAGGGTGGTCTTAGCTGTTCGCGTAGCGACAATGGGCTGCGGATACGTAAGACCGCTTGTAGCGAACGTCACGTTGCCTGTCTGGACGCTGAATTCCGGCTCAACTATCATCCGTATTTTATCAGCGCGTGTCAGGTGAGGCGTAACCTTAAGTTTTACGCCCACGTCCTTGAAACTCGTCGTGCCGATGTTGCCGCCACCAGATGTCTGGGAAAGCTCCTGATACGGGATTTGAGAAGTAATCCCGATGTTGGCGGTTTCATTGTCCAGCACCAGTATCCTCGGATTAGCGAGCAGTTTGGCGTTAATCAGGTTCTGCTGCGCCGTTATAACCATATCTATATTCAGGTTGTCTTTCAGCCAGCCGAATTTAAGCAGGCCCTGAGTGCCGGTGGTCTTGCCGGTAGCGCCGGTGAATATGCCTGTTGTGAAGGGGTCGATGTTTCCGCTGGGGTTGGAGCCTAAGGTTCCCGGAGGAATGGTGGCCGTGCCTGTGGCATCATAATAAGTGGTATTGCGACCCGCCATCCATTCGACTCCGAGGTCAATCTCGTTTTTGCTGGTGATATCGTAGATTCTGGCCTCAACGAGTATCTGAGGGGTAATACGGTCTATGTCTTCGATGAAGGTGTCGATTGCCTTGATGTTGCTCTCGGTGTCTTTAACGATAATGTTGCTGGTCCCTTCATTAGTCGATATCGCACCGCGTTGAGAAACAAACTTGCCCAGTGATTTTTCGACTTCCTTGATATCGGCATAGTTGATGCGATAAATCTTGGTGACCAGCTTCTCGGCTTCCTGAGTGATTTCGCCAGTAGGCGCGATTCTGATTATATTCTTGCTCATCACGTAATCATATCCCTGCGCGGCAAGAATATTTCGCAGTGCCTCTTCGAGAGGAACGTTGGTCAACTTTGCGGTTACGGTTCCGGTGACCTTCGGACTCTTGACTATATCGACGCCGGCCTGCTCGGCCATAATCCTTATCACATCGTCAATCGCCGTGTCCACGAAATCCACGCTGATTTTCTTCTGCATTCGCTGCTCGAGGGTGGTCAGGACATCCGCATTGCCGGCATTCGGATCGCCTTCATTGGCAACCGCCGCGGCGAACACGACGATACAGGGCGACGACAAAATCGCTGCTATCGCCAACAAACACATTGTTCTTGAGTTGGTCGACATTCTCATACCTTGTTCCTTTCTAAACACGCAACACAAATTTTCTTTGATTTATGCCGCGTTCAACGCTCAACTTTTTTGGTCCAGTTTTTATCCCCCATAGTGAATTCAACGCTATCGGGGTTGATTTTCACAATCGTCGCGCCTCCGACGGTATCGCCCGCCGAGACAATCCGGTCGCCAACAACAGCACGAGAATTATCCTCGCTGTAAACTATGCCTTTTACCACAGGTCCGCTTGCAGTTCCTTTGCCCTGCCCGTTGGCGCCGAAGGCCATCGGGTCCCTTAGATTGTCAGGAATGACCGCCGGCAGTTCCCAGTTGATTTTGCCGTTAAAAGCCACGGTGGCGGATGCTTTATTCGAGGGCGTTGCTATGGTGCTGGGCGACTTTTTAATGGCCTGAGTAACCACCAGCAGAAAAACCACCATCAAAACCGGCGCGACCAGAATCATCACTTTCTGCCTTGCCGGGCTGGCGCCTTGTTTGGGGTTAAGCAACTTGGCTTTTACCTGTTCCCATATTTTCAAAAATGGCGTCTCTTTGTGTTGTCTCAGTACCGGCTCGGGTCTGGACTGTTTTTCGGAAGCGGGAGCATGTGATACAGGCGCCACAACAGCAGACCCTGGAGCAATATATTTCGCGGGTGCTGGCGCGGCTGGCGATGGCGCAACTGGTGCAGCAGAGCGAACGCCCGTATCGGAGGCATCTTTCCCCGGTATCTGGATACCGGTGGAGATTTTGGAGACCTCATTTTGCAATTCCGGTTCGCCTTTAGGCATTGTTCAAATACTCCGTGGGCTTTAACTCAGCCGTCCAGTTTCTTTTTTGCAAAGTACGAAAGGGTCATATCCACCTTGTCCATCGTGCCTCTCTGGTTTCCTCGCAACACCTTGAATCTGTCAACGAAAATGACGGGCTGATGCCTCTCAAGGGTATTAAGAAAACTCGCAAACTGTAAGAAATCCGACGCGAACGCGATTTCAACACGGTTTTCCTGCAGATTATTGGCTGTGAGGGCATCCTGAACCCAAGCCTGTTCGGATGTCTTAACGGTAAAATCACTTACCTGCTTGTCAGCGGCGATGCGACTGATGGAGAAAGTCAGGTTGGCGGCTTCTTCGTACTCACAAACATAATTGATTAACCTGGTCTTCAACTCTTCCACTTCGCCGGCCAGTTTTTTCTTGTTATCTTCATTAGCCGCGCTAAGGGCCGACTCAAACAGTTGTTTCTTTTCGGTCGATTCCTTCAAAACCTGATTTTTAACCTTCAGTTGCGGATCAATAACTACGTAGTAAACCAGCACAAAGACGACAAGTGACGCCGCCCATACTATACTCATCGCCAAAATGTATTTTCTATAAGCACCCATAAACTCTCGCTACAATCCAGGTTTGAATATACAATCGATGTCGTATGCAACAACTTCACGGCCATCCAGGGTATCGTGTCCCTGCGAGGCAATAACAACATCTTCGAGCTTGGGCCCGAGCACATTCGAAGCACGCAGACGGTCACGAAACGCCTTGATTTCGCGGTCGCAATCGTAGCTCGGGTTTCCGCTGACCCGCAGCTTCAACGTTCTGACCGCCACGCTTGTGTCGGCCTGCTTGTCCTTATTATCTTTTTCCAGGCCGGCTTTCACGACGGACTTTCGTTTTACCGAGCTTTGCCTAACCTCCAAACTGTTCATGACTACCGACTCCGGCAGGTTTTGCACAATCGCCACAAGAACAGGCGACCATTGGGTATGCCTGCCGATGGAATCTGCTACATCCGCAAGACAACCGCTGATGGCGGATTTGTCTTTTTCCCACGCTTCCCTGAGTTTCAACGAATCGGTGAGGCGCTCGGTCTGTGTAACGTAACCGGCAATGTTCTGCTTTTGAATCGATATTGTGACCTTATTGCGGTAATAGTAGCCGGCTATCAGAATCGCGACGAGCATAGGCACGGTAAAGGTAGCGACAAAAATGGCGACCCCCTGCGGCTTTGTTCTGGCCGGACGACCCTGTCCTTTAAGTAAATCAATGGCAAACATATCAGACCGACCTCATAGCAAGCCCCGCGGCGACAACCATTGCCGGGCCTTTTGACTGAATAACGTCAAGACACTGCCTGTCCACACTGCATTTCATCGTATCGAATGGATTCCACAGAACTGCTTTGATGGGCAGTTGTTTGTTGAGTATATCCACGAATCCTTTGACCATTCCAAAAGTACCGCACACCAGGAGTTGCTCAACAGGCGATGATTTTCCCTGTGTGCTGTGGTATCTCAGCGTTTCGGCAACGTCGTTGACTAATTTTACGCACGCCTTTTCCATACTGGCCTGCAGATTCTGCGCAGGTATTGTCGGCGAGGCACAACCATAGATTTCATTCCTGGCGACTTCCGGACGGACGTTGTTTTCTTTGGCTATCTGGGCGACGATATCGTTTCCAGCATAAGGAACTGTGCGAACAAACGGCAAACCGGTTTCGCCCATTACCGCCAGCGTTGTGCAGGATGTTCCGATATCCAGAACCGCCGAGGTGCTGATGTTTGTGCCGCTGTTTTTACTTTCTATAAGACAATTGATAAGGGCAAGCCCATCGACATCCATCAGGACACACTCCAAAGCCGCTTTTCCCGTGATTCGAACTTTTCGACGTATTACATCATTGGGTGCTGCGACAAGAACGCCCGTAGCGGCATTATCCGCTTCGCTTGATGGGACAACCTGATAATCGACGACGCCGTCATCCACGTTAAACGGGCAGACCTGGGATGCCTCCAACCGGACAGCACCATCGAGTTCTTCGGATTGCAACGGCGGGAATTTAAAGGGCCGCACCGCAACCTCGGGGCCTGAAACGCTGCATACCGCCCAGCGTCCATGTTTCCGGGCGGAAGCAACGCATCTCTGAACCGCCTGGACGATATTATCTTCCTTGATGGCATCGTCTCCGTCATCCTGCTTGATATCGCTTACGCACGCCGCGACAACAACGTAGCCGTCGTCGTTCTTCATAAGCTGAACCATCCTGACCGAGGACGAGCCGATGTCCAGTCCGAGGACATCATCCTGGCTAAAACCGAGCATCCGTTTCCACTTAAAACTCATATTGCTCTGTGCCCTTTCTTCGGCCAAACTACACAAAGGCAGGCCATTTGCACAACCACTTATGCGACTCATTATCAAACGTCATTCATTCATCGGCCTAATAGAGAGAGGTTTTAAGATAGAAACTGCGATAAGTGAATAATGTGGCGCCGTTGACACTGAGCCGTAATCGTGAGTCCTATAATGTATGGCGATTGCCGTCGCTAATCAGAACCTCCAGCAATAGCTAACCATTACAATTGGTCTGTTTGGTCTGCCTGTTTCATAGGCAGATACAGTCCACGCTGCCATAAGCAGCACCGTTAAGAGAGTTGCTTTCGCTAATCGTTTCATTGTATTCCCTCCTGATTAAGTATAATTACAAGGCATTCGTGCCCCCTGCATTAGAAACAACACTTGTAAAGCATACAAAACAAAGACGGGTAATGCAAAAATGCGGATAGTGCGAATTGATAATCGGTGATAGATTTTAATTTCTGGTTTCAAAAAAGGTGTGCATAGCACACCCTGCAAATCAAAAGACAAAGAGATGCCTATCAGGGAATTTCGGTAAATACCCCATCCTGGTTCAGTGTTACCGAGCTGGGTACTTGCGGCGCTTCGCCGGTCTTGCTCGAAGTCACGGTGATGAGATAATTGGGTGGTGTACCAACCCCAACATCCGTGAATACAATCTTGTAATCCCCATCCTGGAAATACTTGCCGCTAAGGTCGCCAGTGACAAAGCCCAGTTGTGCCAGTGACATACCCGCGAAGGTGAAACCATTGCCTTTCTCGGCGATATACGCACGAGCGGCGGTTCGGATACTGCCGGCTGTCGCCTTGCCTTCCGACCACTTGGCAGAGTCAGACCGGCCTCTCATCAATGGAATCGCCACGGCGGCCAAAACGCCGATGATGAAAAGGACTACCATTAGCTCAATGAGCGTGAAGCCCTTCTCCGATCCGCCTCTCTTCGACAGCATAGCAGCTTATCCCCATGTGAACATTTACAAGGTGGGGGCCTTGCAGGCCCCCACCTTTTGAGCTCGTAATCACAACTGTGGCAGTTAAGCCACACAAACCACTGTTCGGCTTACCAACTAAACACTCCCGCATCAGTGAGCGTTAGCGTGAGAGGTGTTGTCGGCGATGTCCCGGTCCCAGGGGAAGTAACCGTGATGAGGTACGTGGGTGGGTTAGGAGCAGCATTTGTGAAAACAATCGCGTAAGCCGACTGAGGAAAATACGTGCCGACAAGGTCTGTGCTGGCAAAGCCAAGACCGGCGTATGTAGCCGCAACATTAAGGGCGCCGTTAATTCCTGCGAAGTTGTAGCCGTTGCCCTTCTCGGCGATTAACGCGCGAGCGGCGGTGCGGATACTGCCGGCACCGGCCCTGCCCTCAGACCACTTGGATGCATCGATTCGGCCACGCATAATCGGTATGGCGACCGCCGCCAGGATACCGACGATGAAGATTACCACCATCAGCTCTATAAGCGTGAAACCCTTTTTAGTTCTGGAATTATTCATCAATCTACCTCTCTGGTAACATTCATCCATCCTTCGCCCCCACGTTTTCTCGCCGAAGACAATAGCGGTGGCTACGTAAGACACGAGGCGGGGGCCTTCGAGACCCCCACCTCTTTTGACCGCATAATCAAAACTGTGGCGGTTAAGCTGCGCGAGCCACTATTCGGCTTACCAACTAAACACTCCCGCATCAGTGAGCGTTAGCGTGAGAGGTGTTGTCGGCGATAAACCGGTCCCGGGTGAAGTAACCGTGATGACGTAAGTGGGCGAAGCGGGCGCTTGATTCGTGAAAACAATCGCGTAAGCCGACTGAGGAAAATACGTGCCGACAAGGTCTGTGCTGGAAAAGCCAAGACCGTTGTATGTAGCCGCAACATTAAGGGCGCCATTAATTGTTGTGAAGTCGAA
>JBEKAT010000064.1:0-13375 GCA_050015775.1 Sedimentisphaerales bacterium
CCATTGCGCGCCATAAATGCGCTGACCGAATGGATTGCCACGGATTATGCTGACAAGTTCGACGCCGACGGAAAAGAACAGCTTAAGATGCTCACTGCCCGCGTAAACAGGATGCAAAATCTCCTCGATGGTGTGCTGCAATATTCAAGAATAGGTCGTATCACAGAAGACCCGGCCCCAATCGACCTCAATCAGCTTTTGCCCGAAATCATCAAGTCGCTTGACGTGCCGGCGAAGATTCATATCGCCGTCGAAGGCCGGTTGCCCATTATTACCTCGGAACCAGCCCGCATACAGCAGGTCTTTCAGCATCTGCTCAGCAACGCCGTAAGATTTATGGACAAACCCGAAGGTTTCATAAAAGTCGCCTGTGCTGAGGAAAACAGTTTCTGGAAATTCAGCATCACGGACAACGGCCCAGGCATCCCCGAACAGCACTTCGAAAAAATCTTCCGGCTGTTTCAAACCCTTCAGGCCAAAGACCAGTTTGAAAGCACAGGCGTCGGCCTGACACTCGCCAAAAAAATCGTCGAATTATACGGCGGCAAAATATGGTTAACATCCACCATCGGCCAGGGTTCAACGTTCTTTTTCACACTGCCGAAAACGAACAGCCAAACAAAAGCTGATTAAAAAGGGAACAACTATATGAAAATCGAACAAAACACCTGGACGCAAAAAACCGGCTGGCGGCCATCAGCACCCGGCGCACTGGGAAAATCCGCTCAACTGGTCCTGGTTTTCGGGGCGAAAGGCATCCTCAAACAATCACCCCTGCCAAAAGAACTGACCAGCGCATATCCAGATGCGCATTTCGTCGGCTGCTCCACAGCAGGAGAAATTTGCGGAACAACAGTATATGACGACTCACTGACAACCGTGGCGGCACATTTCGAGAAAACCACCGTCAGAACGTATGAAGTGGAAGCTGGCTCCGCAAAGGATAGTTTCCTGGCAGGTGAACGACTCGCCGCTCTTGTGAATCCGGCCAACCTGAGCCACCTCTTTGTGCTTTCAAAAGGCATTAATATCAACGGAAGCGAACTCGTCAAAGGGCTTGAAAAAGATCTCCCTGAAAACGTGATTATAACCGGGGGCCTTGCGGGAGACGGCCCGATGTTTCAGGAAACATTAACCTTCTCAGACGGCATCCCCAAAAATAACGTCGTATCGGCAATTGCCTTCTACGGCCATAAACTAAAAGTCGGCTATGGCTCCGTCGGTGGATGGGACCCGTTCGGCCCGGAAAGAATTATCACCAGCTCAAAAGGTAACGTCCTCTATGAGCTTGACGGAAAAAACGCCCTGGAAATCTACAAGCACTATCTCGGCGAACACGCAAAAGGACTGCCCGCCACCGGCTTAATGTTCCCTCTCGGCATTCGAGACCAGGAAACAACAACCAGTTTGGTCCGCACCATCCTGGCCACAAATGACAAAGAACAGAGTATAACTTTTGCCGGCGATGTCCCCGAGGGCTACCACGCACGCCTGATGAAAGTGAATTACGAGAGAATGATTGATGCTGCCGCCAAGGCCGCGAAAAACTGTCTGGACACAATCGACTGTCCTAAAGTCGAGCTGGCAATTATCATTAGTTGTTGTGGAAGAAAGTGGATTCTTAAACAGCGAGTCGAAGAAGAAATCGAGGCAGTCCGCGAAGTATTCGGCAAAGAAACTGTCCTTACAGGTTTCTACTCATACGGAGAAATTGCGCCGGTCACAGGCAGCACAAAATGCGCCCTTCATAACGAGACAATGACAATAACCGCGTTTTCCGAGGCCTGACAATGGATAAAATGCACAGCTTACTCAGACGCCAGATTAAAAAAATGTTCGGCTCCGCCGATAACATCCCCAAAGATTTTCAGGAAATAATCGGCGTCATTAACGAGGCATACTTCAATTTTGACGCCGACCGGCTTCTACTGGAACGCTCTATCGAAATCAGCTCACAGGAATTACTTGAGGCCAACTCCCAGATGCGGTCTATCTTTCAGGCCATGCCCGATATGATCCTGAGAATAGACGCCGACGGGAAAATCCTTGAATGCAAAATACCGGTAAATCAAGCTTTCAGCCATATCCACCCCAATGAAATCGTCGGGAAAAATATCTACACAACCTTTGGCCCCTTGGCCGCACGACGACTCGAATGGGCCGTCAGAAGAGCCGTAAAGAACAAAACCGTCGAAATCGCGGAGTATTCGGTCCAGAACCAAACAGAACAATTCCGTGAAGCGAGAGTGGTCTGGCTGGGCGATGAACAGCTTATAGTGGTTGTCCGCGATATAACCGAAAGGAAACTCGCCGAAGACGGCCTGCTTGAGAGCCGGCGAACGCTTCAAACGCTAATGGGCAACCTACCCGGAATGGCATATCGCTGCCGGAATGACCGCGACTGGACTATGGAATTTGTCAGCGAAGGAAGCGTCAATCTCACCGGCTATCAGCCCGCCGAACTCATCAACAACAGTAAAATAGCATACAACAAGTTGATTCATCCGGATGAATGCGAAAAGGTATGGGATACTATTCAGGCCTCGCTGAAAGAACACAAAACGTTCCAGGTAACCTACAGAATCAAAACCGCTGACGGGGAACAAAAATGGGTATTGGAACAGGGACAGGGCATATTCACATCCAAAGGCGAACTGCTGGCCATCGAAGGATTTATTTCGGAAATCACCGACAAAGTGCAAATGCAGGAATCTATCAAGGAAAGCGAACATTTCCTTTCCGAAGTATTTGCCAGCATCCAGGACGGTATCAGCGTGCTTGATACCAACCTCAACATTGTTAGGACAAATGCGGCTATGGAAAAATGGTATGCACATGCTATGCCTTTGATAGGAAAGAAATGTTACGAAGCTTACCACGGACGCAAAACACGCTGCGACGCCTGTCCTGCCTGTCGAACCCTTGAAACCGGCAAAGCTGATTATGAGGTAGTCCCCAAAACAGGACGGGACGGGAAAATTGTGGGCTGGATTGACCTCTACAGTTTCCCCATGGTCGATGCGGCAACAGGCAAAATGAAAGGTGTCATAGAGTACGTTCGTGACATCGTTGACCCCACCGCCCGCAAGGTCGCCGAAAAAAACCACACAGAATTACCAAAAGAATCTGCCGAGAACGGAATCCCTGCTGTTGTAACAACAACATCGGCAGCCGAAATATAATATGCAAAGCACAAATCCAACAACAACTCGGCCGGCCAAAAGGGATAACAAGGCAATCAAATTGCCCATCCTTGCACCGCTCTTTGTCGCGATAACGGTGCTGTTGGCAATTTTTACGCTGGCCATTTACCGCCTTCAACAACAACATATCAGTGATGACGTCCGTATGCGACTCGACAGCAGCGACCGCTATTTTAACAAACTCCTCTTTGCGGATGCCCGCCTCATTGGCGAGATAACCCATTTCGTAAAAGACAATCCAGACATTCAAAACGCCTGGCTCGCAAAAGACCGCAACACCCTGCTGACTCTTACCGCCCCCATATTTGAAAAGCTCCGCCAGGATTACAGGATAACCCATCTTTACTTCATAGACACAAACAGCACCTGTTTTTTGCGGGTCCATAACCCGCCGCGATTCGGCGACCACATAGAACGCTTCACGCTCAAATCCACAGCCGACACCGCAAAACCATACTGGGGTATCGAACTGGGACAATACGGAACCTTCACCCTCAGGGTGGTTCAGCCTTGGTTTGTAAACAATACCCTGACGGGATTCATCGAATTCGGCGAAGAAATCGACCATATCTCGCCCCAGCTCAAAGAAACGCTCAATGTTGACCTGGTCTTCCTGATAAACAAATCACTACTCAGTCGCGAAAACTGGCAGGAAGGGCTTAAAATGATGGGACGAACAGGTGACTGGAACCTGATGCCCAACTGTGTCATAGCCGATTCCACTATGTCTGATATCCCACCCGAATTCATAAAATTCGCTCGCCTGCCACACGAAGAACATCGAAACCATATACTCACCGCAAAACTGAACGGCTCAACCTTTTCCGCCGGCCTCGTCAAACTTTCAGACGCCGCGGCACGCGAAGTAGGCGACATCCTCGTTATTAAAAATATCACAAAAGAACAGGCAGCCCTCCAGAAGCTCCTGGCCGTCGCCGCAATTGCGAGTTTTCTGATAGTGTCCTTGCTGGTCTCATTTTTCTATATTCACATCGCTGGCATAGAAAAACACATTATTGAAGCACATACCTCCCTCGCTGCTGAAATTGAAAAACGAAAAGAAATCGAAGCTGAACTGCGCAAACACCGCGATAACCTCGAAGAACTTGTCAATACGCGAACCTCAGAACTGCAGGAAATCAACGCACAACTCCAGCAGGAAGCCGCCCAACGTACCGAGACGGAAAAATCCCTGGCAAAAGTTAACGATGACCTCCAATTTACCGTCGCCCAGTTAAGCAGCTCCAATAAGCATCTCCGCGAATTCGACCACTTGGCCGCTCACGACCTCAAAACTCCCCTGCGGGGCATAGGCACGCTGGCGCAATGGCTGCTAAAGGACTACTACGACAAATTCGACGACTATGGACGCGAACAAGTCAACCTGCTGGTCAAACGAGTTAGGCGAATGGATAACCTCATTAACGCAATCCTGCAATACTCTACAATCGCAAGGAATAAACAAAATGAAGGCCAGGTCGATCTTAACCCCCTGATTAAGTCCGTCATTGCCGATATCAAGCCGACCCCTAACATTACAATAACCGTCAACCAGAATTTACCTGTCCTGATGTGCGAAGAAGAACAAATAACGCAGGTCTTATATAATCTCGTCGCCAACGCCGTCAAATTTATGGATAAACCCGACGGGCTTATCACAATCGACTTCGAAGACGAAAAATACTTCTGGAAATTCAGCATCGCGGACAACGGCCCAGGCATTGAACCTCAACACTTCGAGAGGATATTCCGGCTGTTCCAGACACTCAGCGACCGCGAGGAGGCCGAAAGCGCAGGTATCGGGCTGACGATAGCAAAAAAAATCGTCGAACTATACGGCGGCAAAATCTGGCTCACCTCCACCGTCGGCGTCGGCTCAACCTTCTTTTTCACACTCCCAAAATCTCAGGCAGCCATCGACCGCCAAATACCCCAGCAGGCTCAAACCTGACCGTCGCAATACCACCAAACACATCCCCAAATACGCCATAATTCCATAACCCCCTTCAAAAAAACACCTTACAACTATTATCAACCGGCCATCCCCCCCGCCGGCAATACCCAAAAATTCCGCAGAATAGCAAAAAAAATGATTGTTATTACCCGCTTTGACGATTAACATATGCTTCAGTGTGCGAAAAATTACGGCTGCCCCGAGTTCTCGGGGGAATATAGTTAGGTGCGTTCAATGGTTTTTGCAAGGTCTGCTTACAGTGCGTATTAGCCGAACAATTGCTCGGTTCGGCGAATGTTTCGCGCCGATTGTGGCCGGTATGCAAGGGTTTTTGCTCCAGCGGCGGCTTATGAGTCGGGTTGTTATACAACATTGGGTTGAACTACGGAGGCATAAGATGTAGTGTTAAACCGACAACAACCTGGATTTGTTGGGCCCCAAGCGTGGATGTGGAAACCGGTATGGTTTCCATTTTTTTTCGTTGGAAGGAAGCAAAGGCAAATGAATCAGGAATTACTGAGAATAATTGAGAACGTAGCCAGAGACAAGAATATCGACAAGGAGTCCATCTTTGCCGACCTTGAAGAATCTATGGTCTCTGCCATAAGGAAACATTTCGGAACCCCTGAAAGCGAAATCACCGTCCAAATCGACCGAGCCACCGGACAGGTCGCCGCCTTTATGGACAAGCAGCCGATTGATATGAAACAGCTCGGTCGAATACCCGCCCAGACCGCCAAACAGGTTATGATTCAACGAATAAAAGCGGACGAAAGAGACAGCATCTATTCCGAGTTCGCTCAGCGAAAAGGCGATATTGTCAACGGTGCAGTAATTCGATACGAAGGCGGCTCCCTTGTCGTCGGGCTGGACCACCGCACCGAAGCATTTATGCCAAAAGGCGAACAGATAGTTGGACAAACGAACAGGCCGGGCGAAAGAATCAGATGCCTCATTCTCGAAGTCAAGGAGGTCTCGAATCAAATTAAAATCATCCTCTCAAGGACCCACCCGGATTTCATTCGCCGGCTCTTTGAGCAGGAGGTTCCGGAAATAGCCGAAGAAATTATTGAGATAAGGGCACTGGCCCGCGAGGCCGGCTACCGCACCAAGGTCGCCGTCGCTTCGCTCGACGAAAAAGTTGACCCCGTCGGCGCCTGCGTCGGCGTCCGCGGCAGCCGCATAAAAAGTATCGTCGATGAACTGGGCGGCGAAAAAATTGACATCGTCCGATGGAGCGATTCATCACAGGTGTTCATTACAAACGCGCTTATGCCCGCCAAGGCCAGCGAAATAGCCCTGTGCTTTGAACTGGGAAGAGCAACGGTCGTCGTGGAAGAAGACCAGTTGAGCTTGGCAATAGGCAGGCACGGCCAGAACGTGCGGCTCGCCGCTCGTCTCACCGGCTGGGACATCGATATCCTCACGCCCGACGAATACAATCAGGGCATTGAACGCCTCACAAAATGCGTTAAGAGCATCGAAGGCGCCGATGAAACCCTCGTCGATAAACTGATAGCGCTGGGCATAATATCCATTCTCGACCTGGACGATGTCGGCGCCGAGCCGCTGGTAACAGAGCTGAATATCAAACCCGACCTTGCGCAGCGACTCGTAACGGCGGCTGTCGAAGAAGCCAAAAATATGGCGGCTGACGCCAAACAGAAACAAGCCGAAGGATTATTGCTGCAGGAACAATCACAACCAAAGCAAACCGAAGAATTGATACAGGAACAACCACAACCAAAACAAGCCGAAGGATTGATACAGGAACAATCACAACCAAACCAGCCGGCGGACAGCACAAACCCAACCTGATATAGTGGAGTGCCTTAACAGTGGCCATAACAAGAGTATATTTGTTGGCTCGCGAACTCGGAGTATCCAGCACCGCCATAATGAAAAAGTGCCAGGATGAGGGGCTGGATATTAAAAACCACATGGCCACTATATCAGCGGGACTGGCGGCCACAATAAGGGAATGGTTCAGCGAGGGAGACCATACAACTGCTGTCGAAACCACCGATAAAGTTGACCTCGAAAAAGTCCGCGTAAAAAAATCGAGAAGCAAAAAATCAGCCGAAGCAGCGCCTCCCCCTGCCGAAACACCGCAAGAGACGCCTGCTGTTATCCAGATTCAGGAAACTCCACCGATTGCGACGCCGGTTGTGGAGACGCCGGCCGAGCCAATGCCTGTCGTCGAAAAACCCGCCCCGCCACAGCTACGGCGTGCCGTCGCAAGAGTGGAACCGCCAAAGCCGGAACCAATCATCCCGGCAGGCCCAATGCTCGAAAAACCTGAGCCGGCCAAACTCACAGGCCCGCAGGTCGTGCGTATCGAAAAGCCGGAACCAATGGCGGCTCTGCGACGACCAAGACCAAAACCACGACATGATATGCCCGTAACCTCCCCGTTGATGGCTTCCAAGGTGATGCCCTCCAACAGGGATAAGGATGCCGCTGCTGCCAGGGACAAGGATGAACAACTGGCCGCAAAAAAAACAAAAGAACGAACGCACGGACGAAGACGAACGGAATATGAAACTGAAACCGTCAAGAAAACCAAGCTGATAACCCAGCGACGAGAACGGGACCTGGAGGAAAGACGTGCTCGACTGGATGCTGCCAGCAGCGAAGGACTCCGACTCAGACCCCTGCGAAAAATCACCGCAAGAGCGCGACAGGAGAGTACGGCATCCGTTGTCAAACCCACCTCCGCCACAATTACCGAACCCATAACCGTCAAAGGCCTCGCCACGGCGCTGGCCGTCAAGGTCTCTGACGTAATAGCCCGGCTGATGAAGCAGAATTTGATTGCCACGGCAAATCAGACCATTAGCACAGAGGTCGCCGAGCTTGTCTCGCTGGAACTCGGCACCGAACTGCATGTCGAACACAAGGCCTCGCTCGAAGACCAAATAAAAGCGGAATTCGAAAACAGACCCCGTCCTAACCTCAAAAAACGCCCCGTCGTCGCCACTATGCTCGGACACGTCGACCACGGCAAAACGAGCTTGCTGGACAAAATACGCTCCACCAACGTCACCGCCGGCGAAGCAGGCGGAATCACCCAGCACATCGGCGCATACCAGGTAAACGTCGGTCAGGGCAAGGTAACATTCCTTGACACACCAGGACACGAGGCGTTTACGGCTATGCGGGCCAGAGGCGCAAATATGACCGACGTGGTCGTGCTCGTCGTTGCCGCGGGAGACGGCGTCATGCCGCAGACCATCGAAGCAATACATCATGCCAAGGCAGCCAATGTCCCCGTCATCGTGGCGCTGAACAAAATTGACTTGCCCGGCTGCGACATCAACCGCGTTTACGCCCAGCTGGCCGAACACGGATTAGCTCCCGTCGAATGGAGCGGGACAACCGAAGTCGTCAAAACAAGCGCCACTACAGGCCAGGGCGTCGCTGACCTCCTCGAACATCTCGACTACGTAGCCGAACTGCTCGAACTCAAAGCCGACGATACCATACCCGCTACCGGCTGGGTCGTCGAAGCACATCTCTCGCAAACGCGCGGCCCCGTCGCAACACTGCTAATCAAAGAAGGGGTCATGAACAAGGGAGACGTAATTCTCGCCGGCTGTGGCTACGGCAGAGTAAAAACTATCAAAGACGGCTTCGGCAAAAGCGTCAAGTCCGCAACAAGCTCAACACCCGTGGAGATTGCGGGGTTGCAGTTCGTCCCCAACGCCGGGGACAAATTCTACGTCCTCGACGACATCAACAAAGCCAAAGCCGCCGCCGAAGAAAATCAAATGCTCCAGAGAGAAGGTTCTCTTGCCAGGAAAACCCAGATTACCCTCGATAACCTCTTTAGCCAGATTAAAGCCGGTAACGTCAAAGAGCTTAACCTCATCATCCGCGCCGATGTTCAGGGCTCGGTGGACGTGCTGACAAAATATCTCTCGGAATTGAGCACCGCCGAAGTCAAACTCAAAATTCTGCACGTAGCCACGGGAGGTATCACTGAAGGAGACATAGTCCTTGCCGAGGCATCCAACGCCATCGTCATCGCCTTTAATGTTGTGGCCGACGAGCACGTCTCCAAATTGGCTGAGAAAAAAGGCGTCGATATCAGGTTCTACAACATTATCTATCGCATAACCGAAGACCTCCAAAAATCAATGGCCGGCCTACTCGAACCGGAAGAACAGGAAAGAACCATCGGCAGAGCCGTGGCCAGGACCACCTTCAAGGTCTCAAAAGTCGGCACAATCGCTGGCTGCTACGTCAACGACGGCGTCGTCAAAAAGAACGCCAGAGTTCGCCTGATACGCGACAATATCGTCATACGCGACAATATGACCATCGAGTCGCTCAAGCACTTCAAAAACGACGCCAGCGAAGTCAAAGCCGGCCTCGAATGCGGTATCAAAGTCGCCCGCTTCGACGACGTGAAAACCGACGACGTATTTGAACTTTATGAAATTCTCAAGGTGGCGAGAACCCTTTAGCAGGGTTCGCTCTTATAATTATGCCCACGAGAAGACAGGAGAAAATCGCACGTGTCGTCAGAGAAGCGGTTAGTGACGCAATAGCAAATCATCTCAGCGACCCCCGAATCGAAGCGTTTGTCAGCGTCACAAAGGTCGAGGTCTCGGCGGATATGCGCATCGCCAACGTCTATCTCAGTATGTTCGGCGGCACCGAAACCGCCCAGAATAAAACCTTCGCCGCGATAACCCACGCCAGAAGTCGAATCCAGACGATCCTTGCCGAACAGATTCAAAGCAGGTTCTGCCCCGTTATCAATATCCACAGAGACGAAAATTTCAAAAAAACACTCGAAACTATGAAGCTGATTGACGACCTGGCTGCTGAATTCAAAGACAAAGATTCCGTTGACCAGGAGCACGACTGATTGTTATATTTGGTTGCACGGCCATCCTGCCTGCCCCTGAATGTTGTAGGCACAGGGCCGTGTTTGCACGGGCTTGAAGCCCGCGTCACAGGACGCCTATGAAAAACAGTAAAGAATACTCAAAAAAAATCCAAAAACTATATCGCTCACTAAAGCAAAAACCGGGCAGGCGCGCCCATGTCGAATTCGATGAGCCGGTTGACGCCCTCGTATTTGCCATCGTAAGCGAAAACCTCACAGAATCGCAGACACAGGCCGCGATGAAAAAACTCAAGGACTACTTTGTTGACTGGAATGATTTGCGGGTAGCCACTGTCGAGGAAATAGCCGAAGTCCTCGGGCAGGATATGCCGGCGGCACGCAACATTGCCGCCACCCTGATCGGTACGCTTAACGCCGTATTCGACAAACACAATATGCTCAGTTTGCAGTCCCTCCGCAAATTAGGTAAACGGCCCGCAAAACTGCTTCTCGAAAAGCTCAGCGGCGCAACTCCTTTCGTCGTCGATTACTGTATGCTTACGGCCTTGCAGGGGCACGCTATACCGCTTACGCCCAAAATGATTGAGTATCTAAAGACCAGCCAGCTTATTAACGCCGAAGCCGGCTATGAGGAAATAGAAGGTTTCCTCGCCCGGCTGATATCAATCAAAAACGCCTATGAATTTTATTCGCTCCTCAGGCACGAAAGCGAATCGCCTAAGACACATACCGGCAAAACGAAACGGGCAAAGAAAAAATAATTGCAAATTACCCTATTTTCCGAAAGAACTTAAAATGCCGCAGGAAATTTTGAAATTAGGTATCCCAGCCGGAAGTTTGCAAAAGGCAACCATTGAACTTTTCGCAAAAGCCGGCTTCAACATCACCGAATCCGACAGAAGCTATCTGCCGAGTATCGACGACGACCAGATACGGCCGACAATGCTCCGCGCTCAGGAAATGAGCCGGTACGTCGCCGATGGCGTTCTCGACGCCGGCCTGACCGGATACGACTGGATAATGGAAAACGACTCCGACGTAATTGAGGTCTGCGAACTCGGCTACAGTAAAGCGACAAGCAAACCCACAAGATGGGTACTGGCCGTCCCCGAAGAATCGAAAGTCCAAAAGGTACAGGACCTCAAAGGCGGCATTATCGCCACGGAGCTGGTCAACGTAACCAAAAAATTCTTCGCCGACAGAGATATAGACGTCAAAATCGAATTTAGCTGGGGCGCAACCGAAGTCAAAGCCCGCCTCGTCGATGCGATTGTTGAGCTTACTGAAACCGGAAATTCTCTCGTCGCCAACAATCTGCGCATAATCGATACCGTCATTACTTCCACAACACGCTTTATCGCCAACAAGCAGGCCTGGCAGAACAAATTCAAAAGGGAAAAAATCGAAAACATCGCCATCCTGCTCAACGCCGCCATCAACGCGCGCAACATGGTCGGCCTCAAAATGAATATCGAAAAAACCAATCTCGGCAAGATATTGAAAGTCCTGCCCGCGGAAAAAAGCCCCACCATTTCGTCCCTGGCAGACCCCAATTACATCGCCATTGAAGTGATTATCGACGCCAAAATCGAACGCTCCCTCGTCCCCGCTCTCAAACGCGCCGGCGCTTCAGGAATTATTACCTACCCCCTGAATAAGGTGATTCATTAGCAGGTAGCGTATAGCGTTTAGTTTTTCTATCCGCTATACGCCATACGCTAAACGCTACTTCGTTACCCTGCCGAGGTATGAGCCGTCTTCGGTGTTGATGCGCACCATATCGCCGACTGCTATAAAAGGCGGCACTCGTATCTTCAAACCCGTCTCCAGCTCAGCGTCCTTCATCTGGTTGGTTGCCGTCGCGCCCCTTGGCTGTGGCGTCGTTTCCGTAACAGCTAATTCCACTGTCTTGGGAATTTCGATACTGACCACGTTGCCGCTATTAAGCATCGCCGTCAGCATCGTATTGGGCTTAAAAAACTTTATCAGGTCACCGATTATCTCATTGGGAACCGTTATCTGGTCAAACGTCTTTGTATCCATCAGAACGTGACCGCTGCTGTCGGAATAAATGTACTCCATCTCCCGCTTATCCAAAAACGCCTGCTCAACTTCCTCTGTGGCGCGTAAACGATTCTCAACAATGGAGCCGTCGGAAATCCTCTTGAGCTTGGCCTGAACGAACGCCCGCAGGTTACCGGGCGTCACGTGAGCAAACTTGGTGCAGATATACAACTCACCTTGCATCTTAATGGCCATACCGGGCCGCATTTCACTTGCCTTCACAGCGTTCTCCTAATCTGTAATTTCATTCAATACTCAGTGGATGGCCTATTTTAGCGGGAAGACCGCTTGCTGGTCAAGCGTAATCGCAGCGAATCATCGACAATCAATTACCGATTATCAATCCTTGCTTTGGGGATTAAGGTACTTGAACTCGAAGAAAAACCCGTCGGGCCTGCTGATTCCATAACCCGCCGACAGGCCAAAATATTTTTTCACCGCGCCAAATTCAGGCAGCAAACTGAAATCCGCAAAATCCCATGCGTCAGGCCCCGCCAGAACAGCCGCCGCAGGCCCCATTCCAATATCCGCCCGCCGTGATTTGCTGCTCTCCTTCAGCATCCACCACAACAGTTCCCCGGATGCCGAATTATCCTCAAAACCGGCCGACCCAACAACCGAGGGCACCGCTGCTTTGGCGATGTTAAACCATTTCGCCGAACTCACCGGCTCACTTTCCGCCCCGCCTAAAGTCCGTATCGCTCGCTCAACCGCCGCCTCCTGACCAAAAATCAGATGCGTATCCGTAATCGTAAAGGCCAATCTCTCCCCCTTCGGCGTCGCACGCGGACCCGCCTCCACCATCGGCACCGACCCGCCCAGAACAGGAATCCCCGCAGGCCCCATAAGATAAAGCGTGTATCCAAGTAATTCACGCGTCGGTTCAGAATTGTTCGGCGCAATCAGCCGTTTGTGAATAAGCGACAGCGACTTTTCCAGGGCCGCCCGATTATTAACCCCTACCGCTATATATATTTCCGTCGGCTCTTTATCCTTCGAAAACGGCTTGTTTACGCTCTGGGCAATAATAATCTCAGAACCAAGATATTCTATTATGTCAGGCCTGATGGATATCCCCGGCTCATTCTCCGACCCCGTCCCCGGAATCGGCTGCTGCAGCATCAGCGCCGCCGCCGGCTCAAATCCGTAAATTATGCTGCACAACTCGTCATACGCCCGCTTGATATCCACGTTCAGAAAACTCACCGAGCATGCCGACGCCGGCACAAATCGCGGAACCCGCACCGGCTCAGAACGCATCTCTAATATCTTCAAAACGCCCTTCCTCGTCCCCGT
>JBEKAT010000065.1:0-13092 GCA_050015775.1 Sedimentisphaerales bacterium
AAACCGCCACCGCTCGGACTATAAACTCGGTTTGCCAAAGAAAGCAACATTATAGTCATCGCCGCCGTTTTTGCAATACCTTTTTAACACGCGATTACCAGTTTTGGCACAGGATATGCAAACAGGGAAGTAAGTTTTGCACCCCACTGCCCCCTCTGCTTGTTTGCGCACCCCTGCTGCTTTCTTGCGAAAGCAAGACGCAGGGGGCAAGCAAACTGAAGGGGCAAAGCGGGGGGGCCTGAGTGTTGAGTTGAGGAAGGGTTCCCGGCAAATGTTCCTGCGAAAAATCAATTCTTGGGTCGGCCGGGGAAAAGGTCCTGAGGAATATCGTTTTGGGTAGGGGTTTTTCCTGCTTGCTCGATATTGGCGAGAATACCACGCGAGGTCTGGTCGTTGGGGTCTTTATCAAGACAATAGCGTAAATGAGGGATGGCCAGTTGTGGTCGGCCTGTGCGATAAAAGACAAGGCCGAGGTTATAGCGAGCGGTAACGGAATCCGGCGCCAACTGGACGGCGAGCGTGAGGTAATTTTCCGCCTGCGAGAGAAGATTGGCGTTTATGCAAATAGCGCCAAGCACGTTGAGGGAATTAACGTTTTTGGGGTCGAGCTTCAATATCCGCTGATGGATAGGGGCGGTGGCCTGCAGGCCGCCTGGGCCGGAGAGGCGAAGAAGCGCGAGCAATTCGAGGACTTTTGGATTGTCGCGGTATATGTCCACAAGAGCCTGGACGTAACGTGGCCCCTGTTCATAAAGTCGCCGCATTTGCTGGTAACGAACATCGTCTGGGAAGACGGCATAGGCCTTGTCAAGTCGGCCCGTCAACGCAAAGCGATTAGCTTCGGCGCGAAGCTTAAGGGCTTCGTGCAACTGTTTTGCGGAATCTTCGAAGCCGGTGTTGGTCAGGCAGGGCCAGATATCCTCCATCGGCTCGATAAAGTCGGCATTACGAAATGCGGGGCCCTGGGAGTATCGCGTCACATACTGCGTAAAGGGGAGGTCGTCGGTATTGACCGGACCATTACCTGTCCATCGCCGGAGCGAATCCTCTGCGCAAAGGAAGGAATCGAGGAAGCCGGCGGGTGTATGCAGGCCGTAGGGTTCGA
This sequence comes from Sedimentisphaerales bacterium, assembly GCA_050015775.1. Classification (GTDB taxonomy): domain Bacteria; phylum Planctomycetota; class Phycisphaerae; order Sedimentisphaerales; family Anaerobacaceae; genus Fen-1362. Next base: position 1,106 of record JBEKAT010000065.1, read on the forward strand.
GGTCGCGGCGGACGGGTTCGGCGTTGAGGCGGTCCTGTAATTTAGCCACGTCAATTTTAAGGGGTTCGGGCGTGGCGGCGAGCAGCACATAGGAGACGAAGCGCGCCTGCTCGTCAACGCCGTGAACAACCCACAAACTGGTGTGAGGGAATACGGACTGGAAGGTTCGCGTGATGATTTTGAATTCATCGATGCACAGGCCGTGAATGGGGACCCACTCGACAAAGACACCATTGTCGGCGAGGTGGCCCCGCACCTGCTGGTAAAATTCCTGAGTATAGAGGACCCAACTGTCGCCGGATTTTGGGTGTGTGGAGTCAGAGACAATGACTGGCCACTTTTTGGGGGAGGTCATAATGAAGTTTCGGCCGTCGTCAATGACGACGTTGGCCTTTGGGTTTTGGAGGAGACCGTTATTTTCCTGTGAGAGGAGGGCGGCGGCCTTAACGACGCCTTTTTCCATGTCCACTATTGTGAGGGATTTTACTTCGGGCAAAACTGAGGTTGCGCCGGCGGCGACTCCGCCGCCGAAACATATCATAAGAACATCATCTGGTTTGGGGTGGAGCATTGGAGCAAGGTCGCCAATCATTTTGAAGCAGAGCTGATGTGGATAGAGGATGGGGACTTCGGAAACGCCATTGATGTAAACCGTCCTGCAATTGTTGATGCGGTTACGAGTTACGATGGCGGTGCCGGTTCGACCTTCGCGGTAGAAGAGAATGTCAGTGTGTTTTGCCAAGCCGAAATCCGTGGCGAGGAACACCCGCTGGCAGAGGTTCGAGGGGACAACGGCAAAGAGCAGAATTAAGGCGACGGCATAGACGACGGCTGCGGGCAGCGTGAAACCACCTAAGAGCCAACGTCCTTTCAGATTGGTGCAGCCGAGCAGCGCAATCGCCATTAGGCCATAGAGAAAGGATATGAGCCACAAGCTCTTCTGGATGCCGAGAAAGGGGATGAGGACGAATATCGGCAAAAGCGACCCCAAGACCGTCCCGGCCGTGTTGACTGCGTAGAGTAATCCCGTCCGGCGACCGAGGGTCTGGACGCGACGTCCATACACAGCGCATAACAGAGGGAATGCTATACCCATCAGCACAGTCGGGAGGAAAACAATGAGCAGGGCCATACTCTTTTGTTCCATCGGAGGCGGGCCGCCGGCGAAAAGGAGTGCGCTGGTTATAAAAGTGGCAGGAACCAAAAACGCGAGCAGCATTTCTACAACGCCAAGCGTCAGCGCCGGTCGTCGAATTCGCCCCGCCAGCAAGCCGTATATCAACCCGCCCAGGCCGGCACCGAGGAGGTAAACGCAGAGGATAGTTGAGAAGACATAAGTCGAACTGACTATAAAAGACATATATCGTATCCAGAGAACCTCGCACGCCAAGCCGGCAAAGCCATTGAGAAACGCCATGGCCAACAGCAACCGAGCAGACACCTCTGGCTCTTCATTGTGGTCAATCCTTTCGGTATGAGGAGTCGGGGGCGGAGTGGGGATTGCCGAGAGCGCTGTATCGGCGCGCCGGGACAGGACCAAGGCCAGAATGGCGATTGCGAAGTTGACACCGACGGCCAGTTGGTTTGTCCCTCGCAGACCGAACGTTCCTATCATCCAAAACCCCCCTGCCAAACAGCCGAGGGCGGCACCAAGGGTATTCATACAATACAGCAGGCCAATGCGTGAGCCGATGCTCCGGTCGGACTCCGTCACAACCCTCACCAGAAGTGGTAGCGTTGTACCCATCAGGAAACAGGGCATAGCGAGAATAGCAAAAGACAAGACGAAGCGGGCCAGAGTGCTGACTAAAAGCGAGTGTGGCGACAGAGCGGGGAGTGCGGGGACAAGAAACCTCATCCAGTCAAGCATAGGCGGAATTGCCAGGGCACAGAGTGCGACAGCCGCCTGAACAAGGGCAAAGGCGAGCGTGCGTCGGGTAACACTGTCCGCCAATCGACCACCGAAGAGTCCGCCCAGACCGATGCCTGCCATATAAGCACAGAGAACAATACTGATGGCATAGCAACTGTTGCCAAAAACCGTTACGAACTGGCGGCTCCAGAGGACCTCAAACAAAAGCGACGTGGCCCCGGACAAAAAGAAACAGGCGTAGATACCCAAGCGAAACGATACTATCCGGGGACGTCGGGCAAATGGTGCTGGCAATTTTACGCTCATACGGCCAAACGCTCCGTATCAACCTAAGGATAGCCGCTTATTTGAGGGCATCCTTCATCACCTTATAACAGTTCGATTAGCCGATACTACAGTTGTGAGCATACGCTTATACCCTTGATATGTCAAGTTAAGGAGATTAATTTCCGGATTCCTGCTTTCGCAGTAATAATAAAGGTGGTAATCTGTTTAATAATAAATAATGCTGTATTGATGGGAGTATAATTATGGATTGTCCGGTATGTAAAAACGCGATGATAACGCTGGAACTGGCAGAGGTGGAGATTGACTATTGCACGGGCTGCAAAGGGGTATGGTTAGACGCCGGGGAGCTTGAAATGCTTCTGGACGACAAGGGGAAGGCGAAAAAGCTTATCCACTCATTTGCCAAAGATACGAGCAGCAGGGAAAAGGCAAGGCGATGCCCGATATGCGACAAGAAGATGGAAAAAATTGACGTGGGGCACGAAAAGCCAACGCTGCTGATAGACAGGTGCTCAAAGGGAGATGGGTTGTGGTTTGACAAAGGCGAACTGAACAGCGTCATTGCCAGGGCAAAGCTCGATGAGGGCAACAAGATTAAACAGGTTCTTGCGGATATGTTCGGAGGAAAGTAGCACCCGGCTTCGCTACGCTTCGCCGCGGCAAGCATACTGCAGAAGACGGAAGACAAGTTACTGCGTTGCCGAGACAGGAACCTGATTTTACTTAAGGATTTCGCCGGTGCAAACTAATTTTTTTTATTCCGAAGAAAAAGGATTGCCCTGTCGCAGGTTTTCGTCTTAAAATGCAGCGATTCGTGCCGAGCGGGCAAGCTGCAAACGAAAAACTCAGGACAAAGCCGTGTCTTTGGGAACATTTGCGTGGTCACGGTTCCGATTGTCCGGCGAGAGTGGAATAATTATAAATGTTTTATAGAGCCGGCTGAATGCCAAATAACAATAAAAAAACGCCAGATATTGACTTTGTGACCTGCACACAGGAATCTCTTCTGCAGTTTTTTGATACGTCTCTCAAAGGCCTGTCCGAAAAAGAGGCGATTAAACGACTTGAGGAATATGGGCACAACGAACCGGCCAAGAAGAAAAAACGGACGGTTATTTTTCAGATTTTCTCCAAGTTTTTAAACCCGCTGGTGGTGGTTCTTTTGATTATCGCGGGCTTCTCGCTGTTCTTTGGCGAGAAAATAAGCGCCATCCTGGTGATATTGATGGCCTTTATCAGCGTATTTTTGTCATTCATCCAGGAATATCGAGCGGGAAAAGAGGCGGAACAGCTCAGCGAAATGGTAAGGGCCACTGCCACGGTGATTCGCAACGGCAAGGCAAGGGAGGTAAAGATACGAGAGATTGTTCCCGGTGACATCATCGACCTTTTTGCCGGGGATATGGTGCCTGCGGACCTGCGGATTATTTCCTGTAAGGACCTTTTCATTAATCAGGCATCTCTGACGGGTGAATCGTTTCCCGTTGAAAAAACCGCCGAGCCGCTGACTCCCAAGGGGCGTTCTCCTTCCGACTTAACAAATATCGCGTTTATGGGTTCAAGCGTCATAAGCGGAACGGCGATTGGAGTCGTCGCTAAAACGGGGCTTGAGACCAGGTTCGGCGCGTTGTCCAAACGGCTGGCGGCAATATCCGTTGAGAGCAGTTTTGACAAAGGTATTCGCAGCTTCACCTGGCTGATGATAAAGGCTATGGTCGCGCTGGTTCTCGTGATTTTCGCCATTAATGCCTTTTTGAAGGGCGATATTACCCAGTCGCTTCTGTTTTCGTTGTCCGTTGCCGTCGGCCTGACGCCCGAAATGCTCCCGATGCTGGTGGCGATAAACCTCTCCAAGGGTGCGATTGCGATGTCCAAAAAGGACGTGATAGTAAAACGGCTCAACGCCATACAGAACTTCGGCGCGATGGACGTGCTGTGCACCGACAAGACGGGGACACTGACCCTCGACAAAATTGTAGTGGAACGACATTGCGACGTGGTGCGAAAAGAGGACGATGACGTCCTGCGTATGGCATATATCAACAGCTTCTACCAGACCGGCCTTAAAAACATTCTCGACCGGGCGATACTTACCCATGAGAAAATTTTAATCAAACAATACAAAAAGGTCGATGAGGTGCCGTTCGATTTTTCGCGCAAGGTAATGTCGGTGGTTGTCGAGGCGGACGGCAAACACCGGATTATTGTCAAAGGCGCACCTGAAGAAATTTACAGAAGATGCACCAAATTCGAACTTGACGGCGAAATACTGGATTTGGACGAGGCCAAACTGGTCCTTATCGAGCTGGAAAATGAATACAATGACCTCAGCGCAGAGGGCTTTAGGGTGCTTGCGATTGCATACAAGGATTTTGACCAGCCCAAAAACGTTTATACCAAGGACGACGAACAGAACCTGATACTGAAAGGTTATATTGCCTTTTTGGACCCGCCGAAAGCATCCGTTAAAAAGACCATCGAAACTTTGAATAACCTCGGCATAGAGTTTAAGGTTCTCACCGGCGATAACGAGCTTGTTACGAAAAAGATTTGCAGCGACGTCGGTTTGAATATCAGGGGATTCGCGACCGGCGAACAGGTGGAAAAGGCAGACGACGCCACGCTGGGACAACTGGTAAAAACCACCACCGTCCTTGCCCGACTTTCCCCGCTGCAAAAAGAAAGAGTCATTCACGCCCTGCACAAAAACGGACATATCGTCGGATATCTCGGCGACGGTATTAATGACGCGCCGGCTCTTAAGGCCGCTGACGTGGGCATTTCCGTCAACAATGCCGTGGATATCGCCAAAGAAACGGCTGACATTATTCTACTGAAAAAAAGTTTGCTGGTTCTCATCGACGGGGTAATCGAGGGACGAAAAACCTTCGGCAACATCATCAAATATATCAAGATGGGCTCCAGCTCCAACTTCGGCAATATGTTCAGTTTTACGGGTGCGAGCTTGTTTTTGCCTTTTCTGCCGATGCTGCCAATTCAGATTCTTCTCAATAATTTTCTTTACGACCTGTCCCAGATTGCCATCCCTTCAGACAACATTGATGAAGAATACCTTCTCAAATCCCGGCCGTGGAACGTGAACTATATCAGAAAATTTATGATTGTAATCGGTCCCGTCAGCTCACTCTTTGATTTTATAACTTTCGGTGTTTTGTGGTTTATTTTCCACGCGTCGGCGCCGTTGTTTCAGACGGGCTGGTTCTTGGAATCCCTGTGCACCCAGACGCTGGTCATTCATATCATTCGCACGGGAAAGGTGCCTTTTATTGAAAGCAAACCCAGCCAATTTATGCTTTTCACTTCTATTTACATTGTTACTATCGCCCTTGTGCTGCCGTTCCTTCCCTTGGGCAAATACTTTGGTTTTGTTGAGCCGCCTCCATCATATTTTCTTGCGCTGATACTCATAGTGCCAACCTACTTACTTATGGTGCAGTTTGTTAAAAGCTGGTTCATAAAACGATACGGCTACGAATAAACAACAAATCGATACCGGCGGCGGTACGTCAGATATCGCTGCTCGCGGTTGACAAGTCCCTGTTTTGCTTTATAATCTGTCCCAGTATTAAAGTTTACGGCAATCTCAAATCCGTGGTAGGGAAAAGACAAAACGATTATTGAAGGAGAAAAAATATGGGCATAGGAATGATTGCACTGATTGTTTTGCTGGTGATTGCGGCGGGAGTGCTTTTGGTAATCCTGTACGTAATCGGGACTTACAATGTTTTTGTGGGGCTTCGCAACCAGGTTGACAACGCGTGGTCACAGATAGACGTGCAACTGAAGCGGCGTCACGACCTGATTCCCAATCTCGTCGAAACAGCGAAGGGGTATATGAAGCACGAGCGAGGGACTTTTGAGGCGATAACCAACGCGCGTGCACAGGCGATGGGCGCAAAGACGGTAGCGGACGCAGCAAAGGCAGAAGGCGCGCTGGGCGAGGCGCTTAGTAAATTTATGCTTGTTGTTGAGAATTATCCCGACCTGAAGGCAAACCAGAACTTTTTAGCGGTCCAGGAGGAACTGTCGAGCACGGAGAACAAGATTGCGTTTTCGCGGCAGGCGTATAACGACCAGGCAATGTTCTTCAACAACAGGATACAGATGTTCCCGTCGAACATCGTGGCGGGGATATTCAGCTTCACCAAGCGGGATTTCTTTGAGGTTTCGGCGGCGGCTGAACGTGAAGCGCCGAAAGTCAGCTTCTAATAGAAAATATCACTTAAGAAGTTATGTGGGAACTGATACGGATAAATAAGAGGAATTCGGTCCTGCTGTTGATGCTGATGGCGGTGTGCCTGCTTGGGCTGGGGGCAATTATCGGTATGGCCATCAGGGGACCTGACGGCGGGATGCTCGGACTGATGATAGCGACGGGAATCTGGGTGGTGCTCACACTGATTAGTTTTTCATCGGGCGACCAGATTCTGCTTTTGGCGAGCAACGCAACGGCTGTTACGCACGACGTTCATCCGCAGCTTTTCAACGTTGTTGAAGAAATGGCGATTGCCTCGGGCCTGCCAATGCCTAAGGTTTATATTATCAATGACCCTGCACCAAACGCATTCGCGACAGGACGCAATCCCAAATCAGCATCTGTCGCGGTAACAGCTGGATTGCTCGCAAAACTCAACCGCGATGAGCTGCAGGGAGTCATTGGGCACGAGATGAGCCATATCCTGCATCGGGATATTTTGTTTGTAACGCTGGCGGGGATTATGCTGGGGTCGGTAGTACTTCTTTCGCAGGTTTTTTTACGAGGGATGATGTATGGCGGAGGGTCGAGAAGAAGATATTCGTCCGGCGGGGGCAAAGGCGGCGGCGGAACGGCAGCGATACTGCTTTTAATCGCCATTGTGGTGGCGATTCTGGCGCCGATTATGACGCAGTTATTGTATTTTGCGTTGTCGAGGCGACGTGAGTACTTAGCTGATGCCGGTTCGGTTCGGCTGACGCGGTATCCGGAAGGGCTTGCCAGCGCGCTGGAAAAAATCGCAAGCGACCGCGCCCCACAGCTCGCGTCAGCCAACAAGGTTACGGCGCCGATGTTTATAGTCAACCCGTTCAAAAAGATGGGACAATGGAACTTGTCAGACCTGACGAGCACGCACCCGCCGATATCGGAGAGGATACGGATTTTGCGGAATATGTCCCAGGGAGCATCGTTGAAGGATTATTCGGACTCGTTTGTAAGCGTAACGAAGAGCAGGACTGTTATGCCCGCATCGGCATTAACGAAAGAAGATATCGCCCTTAGACAGGCAAGCGCGGAGGCCAAGAACGAGCAGAAGGAAAAACAGCTTCGCCAGGTGGGCGATATTATGCGGAAGGTAAACGGATTTGTTTTTTTGACGTGCGCGTGCGGAATGACGCTGAAGATACCGCCGAATTATGCCGCTGCCACTGTGGAATGCCCGCGCTGCCACACAGAGCATAATGTTAATAAGACATAAGCAAAACGAAAAGCGAGAAGGAAATTTTATAGTGTGCTTGTCGAGGAACTAAAAAAGAGGCCGGGCCGCCATTGCAAGCCATGCAGCCCGGACTTTTCACGGTTTTGCTGGTTTCCCCCCAGCCGTCCCGTTCATTAGTATTTACGTTTACCGCACCGGATATGTTTTAGTACTTCAGGTAAAGTCACCTTCGCTTATCCGATAATCGTAATTATACAGCATAGACAGACCGCAATTGGCAAAGTAAGGCATTTAGAATCTAAAAATAAGGGCTGCCCCTACCCGCGGCGCATCGGCGGGCAAAATAGAGGCCATCTGCGGCCATCCTATAAAACAAACACCTGCAAAAATGTCGGAATTAAAAGATACTAATCAACTGTTATTGATTCGCCCGGTTTAAGGACTCGTACGGGGCAGGCAGCGTCTTTTTTGAAGTTATCGGCGTCGGCCTGGCTGCCAACGATATCGCCCCAGTGGTACGGTATCGCCTGTTTTGGCTTGAATTGTCTTGTCGCCTCGGCGGCCTCGGCGGCATTCATAGTATATTTGCCCCCTGCCGGCAACAGGGCAAGGTCGATATTTTTGAGGGCCTTCATTTCGTCGGTGAGGTCGGTGTCGCCCGCGTAATATATGCGTTTACCGGCGATTTCGATGACGAAACCCAGCCAGTTATTGGATTTTGGGTGGAATTGTTTGGCAAGGTTGTAGGCGGGAACGCCGGTGATTTTAATGCCGTTGACGTCGATTGACTGGCCTGGTTTTAGCGTTTGGCCTTTTCCCTGTTTTTGGATAACATCTTCCGCAGCAACAAATCTCGTAGTCATACCAGAAACCTTTGCGATATCCTCAGCGGAATAATGGTCGTAATGACTGTGGCTGACGAGAACGAGCGTCGCGTCGTGCGGGGCGTCCTTGAGTTTCCAGGGGTCGATATAAATTACGTCGCTGCCACTGAAAATTTTGAAGCTGGCGTGGCCGAACCATTGCAATTTCACAGACATGGCTTTCTCCTTCCCTTTTTGAACAGCGTTATCCTCAGCGAAAATACGCTGGTTTGCGCAAACAATACTGATAATAACTGTGAATGCAATCAGTGGAATTCGCGTTCTCATAGCAATCTCCTTAAACACTTTTTCATTAATATATAACCCCTCGATACTATGAGCAAAATACCTCAACCTGCCCCTGACGTCAAATCAAAATAAAGGTCTTTTACCACCGGCAAAACGTGGGCGAACGGCTTGCAATTAAGCGATAAACTGAGTATAATAAAGAGGTTGTAAACCGGAGGTATGCCAGCCGGCAGCGAATTTATCGATTCAAGGAAAAAGCCAAAAGATGGGCGAAGAATTTGACGTATTGAGCTATCAGCAGCGAGAGCCGAGGATTCATATCCTGACTTTGGACAGGGTCCTGGGCTGGGACATTTACGACCGGCTGCATAACGACAGCAAGACAAGATTCTACGAATTAGTTGTCCCCAGGCAGACAGATTGGCAGCATCGGCTCGAAGAAATAGAGGCGATAGTTGACCGGACGGTTTACGCGAGGATGCTGATAATAGACGTGCGAAGAGCGACGCTGCACAAGATTCAGCAGGCATATAACAAAATCATCGGGTACAACCGCAAGGATTTGAATCGGTTCTGTTTTACGGTGCTGGTTGGGGATGGGCCTTTGAATTTATTCCAGCCGGGAAAACCGCCGGATGTTTTTGTGCCTTATCTTGCGAATCTGAGGAGAGATTATAACGCAGCGGTATTTTTCTTTGACCCGTTTATTCATTATGAGCCGGAAGAGACGGACTCGTCTATGGACGAAGATTTTATGCTGCCAAGCAAGCCGCCTCGACGACTGGCGTCTTATTTCCCCGAGGCGGGCGTAACGGTGGATTCAGTGAGGCGGTTCTTCAGGGCAGCAGAACAAAATGAGGCGGTGAAAAAACAGCGGCTTAAAACACTGGCGGCGTTATATATGAAACGCATCGGGGAGCAATTTCCAGAACACAAAGACTTTCTACGCGGACTTTTATCCAAAAGCGGGGCACAATTGGGAAGCGAAAAGATGAATCTGTACCCGGTATTTTTTGAGGAGTGGGTACACGAGCTTATGCAGAAAGCGGCAAATCCCCGGCAGGAATAAAAAGCCGAATCCCCCGGCGAGCCCCTCGACAAATCAACGGACAGGCGATCAGCCAAATCAACGCATTACCCAGGTTTTGCTTTCGAATTTGAGCTTCTGGTCGGGGCGGAATTTGGGGTCGCCCGCGATTGAATAGTCGAGCTGGAGGGTTTTGCGGAGGTAAACTTTCACCGGATTGCCGTCTTTGTCCTTGTCGGTGGGATGGTCAACGGCGACTGTTTCATTGCTGAGGCCCGTGATAAATATGCTCACGCTTTTGGCGTTGGGGTCAAAGTCAGGCCAGATGACCGCGATATCAACAGTATTGTCCTGGCCCTGGAGGATTTTATCGCCTGTGTTTTCGAGAAGCTGAAGGAAAGGATATTTGCCCTGATGACGATTTTTTATCTTTTCAAAAAGAACAGCGGAAGTCCCCTTTATGGCCGGAACGACCTGAAGGGTATCGGTAATAAGCTGGGCGGCTGGATAAAAATCAACGTCCTTACCTGATTTATTGGTGAGGGTAAGGATTGTGTACCAGTAACGCTGCGGGGTGGTGCCCTCAAGGGTAATCTGTTGTGGATTCTCGAAACGGAGGTCGAGCGTCCAGTCGCCGGATTTTTGGACGACGGCGGGCTGTGGGGCCGCCCAACAAACACTGAACATCGCAAACACTAAAACGCCGATTACCAAACCTCTCATCGTTAATACCTCATCAAAACGCTTAAACTTGGGTGCAACCCATTTTTGCTGCCCCTGTATTATATCGTCAAACTGGCCCAAAACCAAGCAAAATCCGGAGTTGGCGTTTTAGTGTAATTCGCGTTTATTAAGGAAACGGTTAAAGAGTACGGGGACGGTTTTCGAGGAACCAGTCGATGGTTCGTTTGAGGCCTTCGTCGAAGGACATTTGGGCCTCGAAGCCGAAGAGTTGTTTGGCTCGCGAGACGTCGAGTCGGCGTCGGGGCTGGCCATCGGGTTTGGAGGAATCCCAGCGGATTTGGCCCTTGAAGCCGGTGAGCTTTACAATTTTATCGACGAGGTCCTTGATTGTGATTTCGAATCCTGCGCCGATATTGACGGGTTGGGGACCGTTGTAGCGTTCGGTAGCCAGGAGGATGCCCTCTGCGGCGTCATCTGCATAAATAAACTCCCGGGAGGCCTTTCCGGTTCCCCAGCAGACGATATGGTCGTCGCCGGCGTCGATGGCATCGACACATTTTTTTATAAGGGCAGGGATAACGTGGCTGCTGGAAGGGTTGAAATTATCTCCTGGGCCGCAGAGATTAACAGGGACAAGGAATATGCTGTTGAGACCATACTCGGTGCGGTAGGACTGGGACTGGACGAGGAGCATTTTTTTTGCCAAGCCGTAAGGCGCGTTTGTCTCCTCTGGGTAGCCGTTCCATAAATCGTCTTCTTTGAAGGGAACGGGGGTAAACTTGGGGTAGGAACAAACGGTGCCGATGGCGACCAATTTTTCGAGATTGCGAAGGCGTGCCTGTTCGATGAGCTGGACGCCCATCATAAGGTTCTCATAAAAGAATTTGCCTGGGTGTTGGCGATTTGCACCGATGCCGCCTACGACGGCTGCGAGGTGAATGACAATATCAGGTTTCATATCATCATACATCCGGATAACATCGGGGAGGTTGACGAGGTTGTAGTCCTCGATTTTGGGGACGAGGATATTTTTACAGCCGCGTTTCTGCAGGCCCTCAATGATATAACTGCCGAGGAAGCCGGCCCCGCCCGTAACCACTATTCGCCTGTCTTTGAAGAAGTCGCTCATTGTTTTCTGTCGTGCTCGGCGATAATTTTCTCGTGCTCGGCGATTTTCATATCGGCATCGGTCATCATTCTGGCGAGTTCCCTGAAAACGACCTTTGGTTTCCAGCCGAGGACTTTGGCGGCTTTGGTTGCGTCGCCCTGCAGGGTATCGACTTCAGTGGGCCTGAAATACTTGGGGTCAACTTCAACGTATTTGTGCCAGTCCATATTGAGATAGCCGAAGACCTCCTCGACAAACTCACGAACAGAATGGGATTCGCCGGTGGCTATGACGAAATCGTCAGGTTTATCCTGCTGGAGGATGAGCCACATCGCCTCGACATAATCGCCGGCATAGCCCCAGTCGCGTTTTGCGTCAAGATTACCGAGATAGAGTTTATCCTGAAGGCCAAGTTTTATGCGAGTGGCGGCGCGGGTGATTTTTCGAGTGACGAACGTTT
>JBEKAT010000066.1:0-12849 GCA_050015775.1 Sedimentisphaerales bacterium
CTATTATGCCAATAACGCAGCAAGAATTTGATGCGAAGTATCCGCTCATCATGGGATGGATTAAGCAGACGCTCGCAGCCCATGTATCGAAGGCACGCACGATTGCATCGCTAGGATTCCAACGGCTGCCCCAATACTTCAGTCCCGAACTATTGGCGTATGCCAAGGTAGTTTATGTGGAAGTTGTGCCTGTGCCTCCATTGAGTCAGCTTGGACTCAATCAATTTACGGACTTCGAGAATATGAACGCAGATGGGATAACTTACCTTGATACATTTTTCGCCCGTCAAGAAGCACAACGCCACGAATCCCTCCACTTCCACGAACTCGTTCATGTCATCCAATGGAAACTTCTCGGCGCAAAAGCATTTGTCGCCGCTTACGCTGATGGTCTTGAGCGTTTTGGCTACCGCAACAACCCGCTGGAAGTGATGGCGTATGACGCTCAGGACGCTTTTATGAAATCTTTACAACCGTTCGATGTCGAGAAGTTGGTGAAAAGCCAAATGGGGATTTCCTGACCCTTGAAGGAAGTGAGTCACGATACCAAAGTCCCACTACGGGAAATACGGCATTAGACATATCTCTGATCACGCGTGGTATTACGGGGAATACCACAAGTTCTCAATGCCGGGTGTATCGTGCAACTTAGCTGCGTCATACCCTAGCCTGCCTTGACATCATAACCGCCGCCCTTGTAACTCCACACGGAAACCGCCATAGTAAGGGCATCACATATCTGATTGTAAAACGGCTTGAGAACCCATGGTTCCCGCTCTTGTCTGCCGTGATGAAGAAAATAGTTTTTGAATAAGGGGTAATCCACATTACTTTTTCGCTTCCTCGTCCATAGACCTTTCTAATGCTGCCATACGCTCTGCAGGCGACATCTTCGCCCACGGACTTAATCCTAATTCACCTGAAATGCCTATATCCTGTTTTGGCTTACCATCAATCCGGTCGTAAATCAGCTCGATAAACCTTATGTCACCTTTAAGACCCTTGCTCAGGACAACATTTGCGAGGGCTTCATCTATTCCCTCCTTCTTGTTCATTGCCTGTAATAGAGCACTGGTCATCCTCTGTTTGGCACTGCCGCCCCTGGGATTGCCCCCCTCACCCGGCTTGAAAGGTATTGCACCCTCCTGAAGCACGCCTGGCAGAAAGTGACCTTTTTCATCTCGCCCTGAGCTCTGGGGCTCGCCGGCACCTTCGACTATTGGTTGAGAATTTATGTCAGATTCTTCGTTAGTATCCATATGTATATACCTTCCAAATGGTTACGCAATCGAGAAATTACCACAATTCTCATCATAATTAACTTGATGTTTCATATCTTTCTTGGCCCCATGTGTTCATCGGTGTGTAAAACATATTTGAAACCTGTTTTTGAAAGGAAGCATGTATGACTGAAGAAAAAGAGGTCAAGGTTGGAATGGTTTACAGCATCAAACACGGAGGTGGACGGATCTGGGCTAGGATTGAAAAAGCCCTCGGAGGTGGTAATTTTAATGCCGTAACCATGCCCGGCGGCAAGGCCATCAAGGTCATCGCCGAAAATATCCAGGGCGATGGTAAAACACCAGATGAGTGGGCCAAAAAGAACAAACCCAAGGAGCAGAATCCTAAGGATGCCGAACAGATGGCTGCCGATACAAAACCATCGAAGAAGAACAAGGCCGCAAAGACCGGCAAAAAGAAGGAACGCAAAACGAGCGGCCTCGATGCTGCTGCTCGCATCCTGAAAGAAGCCGGTAAGCCGATGAGATGCCCTGACATCATCAAGATGGCACTTGAGAAGGGCTACTGGTCCACAAAAGGAAAGACGCCAGCCGCAACAGTATATTCGGCCATCATTCGGGAGATAACCGACAAGGGTAACAGGTCCCGATTTCGCAAGAGCGGCCGTGGCGAGTTCGAGCTGACCGCCTTCGGAAAGGATGTTAAATAAACGAGGTAACCACATAAATCGTTCTTCTTCTAACCCCGTCTCCGCTGGACGGGGTTTTTAAGTCATGTTCCGCCAAGGTTGCTACAAGGTTCCGTAGTGTTTGAACTGGTAGTATCATTGCCGCAATTTCCTAACATCTCGCAACCTGCGCCGACGTGGCGCGTTTTTTAGCGCTTAAAACGGCCTTCTTGCCCGTAAACTGTTCAAACCGTTTGCATATTACATCACAATACAATGGGTCTATCTCCATCAGGAAGGCATTACGTCCTGTCTGCTCAGCCGCAATAAGCGTACTGCCCGAGCCACCAAAGAGGTCAAGCACGTTCTCACCGGGTAGCGACGAATATTGAATCGCCCGGACGGCCAGCTCGACCGGCTTCTCGGTAAGATGAATCATGCTCTGCGGATTGACCTTCTTAACGCTCCAGACGTCCGTGATGTTGGCAGGACCGAAAAACTTATGAGCAGCGCCTTCAGCCCATCCGTAGAAGCACCACTCGTGATTTCCCATGAAATCCTGGCGAGTTAAAACAGGATGCTCTTTAACCCAGATAATCATCTGGGAAAAATGAAGCTGGCAGGTTTTGAGGGCGTTCGGGTAGTTCCAGATATTCCTGTAACCACCCCAAAGGTAGAATGAGCGGCCCGGTTCGAGCACCCGCTGGATATTGCCAAACCACTTCAAAAGAAGCTCTGCAAATTCTTCGTCCGACATACAATCGTTTAAAATTGGCCGGTCTTTGGGCCGCATCTTGTCTGTGGTTTTGTGCGCCTTCCCTTGAATAACCTCATCCATGCCTTGTAGACCAGTATAACTTTGCGTTGATTCTGATACTGCACGAGCGTTCTGGCTCCGTGGCCTAATGTTGACATTATATGGCGGGTCGGTATAGACCAAGTGAATGTGGGCACCATCCAGGAGGCGATCCACGTCCTCCGTTAAACTACTATCGCCGCAGAGCAGCCGGTGATTGCCTAAGATATACAGGTCTCCCGGACGCGTTACAGCTTTATCACCCGGTAAAGGAACATCATCGGGGTCGGTCAGCCCTTCCTGAAGGTCGCCATCCATAAACTTAGCCAGCGCCTCATCATCAAAACCCAACGACGTTAAATCAAAGTCCATATCCCGAAGCTGCTGCAACTCCTGCGACAATAATGCCTCATCCCAGCCGGATAACGCGGCGGTCTGGTTATCTGCAATGCGATAAGCCTTGACCTGCTCAGGCGTCAGCTCCCTTGCAATATGGACCGGTACTGTCGATAGACCGAGTTTCTTAGCTGCATACAAACGGGTATGACCGCAGACGATAATCATATCCTTGTCGACTACGATTGGCTGGCGGAAGCCGAATTGCTTAATACTTTCAGCTACCGCATCCACCGCCTGGTCGTTGAGACGAGGATTGTTCTCATAGGGCTTAATCTTTGCTGTGCTTATCATTACAATTTTCATAAAGCTCCTTCTGCTGCCCGTTCTACGCCGGAAGAATTTTTTATCTCCGCGGTGGGTCAGCGTAGATTATCTGATACTTTTTATTCATTGTTTTTGCCCTTCTGTTTGTGTTGTGGCCTGTTTGGGCAGGGTCCCTGTAACAGGCACTGGCTGTGATTGTGGAGCTGGGGGAGCTGTCGGCAGTGCATCGAATGTTCCTGGCGGCACTGGCAGGGCGAGCTTTATCAGTTTCGGCTCCTCATTTGTGCCGGCAGTTCGCTCTGTAGGATCGCCGACAAGCAGATTATGGGTTTTGATTAGCTCACACAGGTCTGTATATTTTGCCTTCAAAGTGGGCACGATAACCGTTACCGTCCTCCCACACTCACAAACCCCAGTCGCCTTGCCCTGCAGGTGCTTAACGAAACCGGCAAGAGAGGCGTTGATTAGCTGGAGATTCCGGGCACGGTCGCGGGCGATGGTGTCGGCCACTTTCTCTTCGGTCTTTTCTCTGACCTTTGCAAGGCGGATAGCGAAATTGTGTGTCTGGATGTACTTGCGAGCCGTTCTAAAATCAACCCCTGACTTATTTGACACATAAGTTGGAGTTTGACTCTCGCAGTAGGCCGTAAACATCTCTTCTATCTTGCTATCTGGTAATCCTTTACGGCTCATTTTCTTATTACCTCACCTTTTGCTGCTTATTTGCCTATTTGCTATTCACTTGGATTAAAGCTTTGACTGCTGCTTTTATATGCGCCGGTAGTTTCGGCCAAGCGGTGACAACAGCGCCAAGCTCGGGGTCTTTTTGCACCAAAAGCGCCATACTACGCGCCATGTAACCTTTATCAGGATTGTAAGTCTTTGACTTGTCGATGCTTACGGAAGATTGCAATCGGTTTTGTAAACCGGAGGTTATCGGTTCGAATCCGATCGTTGGCTATCGCTTTCCCGCCTCACAAAATGAAACTCCGCGGCTTATAATCCAAGACCGCCGCAACTTGCCTGTCCTTTCAATAAGTTAATTCGGGAGTTTATTCTTTCCAGGTTTTTCGATACGAAACGAAAACGCGGCCGGGAATGTTGCTGTGGAGTTCGGTGATTTGGTATGCTATAATCTCGCCTTAAATGAAAATATAGCAGGAAAGGGTATAAAATGCAAAAGACAACGTTTGGAGTAATCACAGGAAACAGGGGATTTTTCCCGGATATACTGGCAAAGCAGGGACGCAAAGATATTCTCGAAGTGCTCAAGAGCAACGGTTTCGGCGCTATCGCCCTGTCGATGCAGGATACCAAATACGGTTCGGTTGAGACATACGCGGACGCGAAAAAGTGCGCGGAACTGTTCGCGAAAAACGGCGACAAAATCGACGGCATCATAGTCACTCTGCCAAATTTCGGCGATGAGAAAGGCGTGGCGGAATCAGTAAAACGCGCAGGTCTTGATGTGCCGATTCTCATTCACGCCGAACCTGATGCGCCGGGCAAAATGACCATTGCCAACAGGCGGGATTCGTTCTGCGGGAAAATGAGCGTCTGCAACAACCTCAGACAGGCAGGTATTCCATACACGCTAACAAAAACGCACACTATGCCCGTAGCTTCAGCAGAATTCAAACAGGAGCTGGATGATTTCGCGTCGGTTTGCAGGATTGTCAAAGGACTCAGGAACGCCCGCTTCGGCGCAATCGGCGCACGCACAGGCGCATTTAACACCGTCCGCTACAGCGAAAAGATTCTGGAATTGTCCGGCATAGCGGTCGAGACGATAGACCTCTCTGAAATCCTCGGAAGAGTTGGCCGCCTGGCTGATAACGACAGGAACGTAAAACGCAAACTCAGTGAAATTCAGCAATATACATCGACTAAATCGATTCCAGCCGAATCACTTTTGAAAATGGCAAAGTTCGGATACGTGATAGGCCAGTGGGTCAAGGATAACGAGCTTGACGGGACGGCGATTCAGTGCTGGACGTCGCTTGAGGAATTTTTCGGGATAGTGCCCTGCACGCTGATGAGTATGATGAGCGAGTCGCTGGTGCCAAGCGCCTGCGAGGTCGATGTCACAGGGCTGTTAGGGATGTATATTCTGCAACTGGCTTCGGGGACGCCGAGCGCGTTACTGGACTGGAACAATAACTATGCGGATGAGCCGGATAAATGCGTGCTGTTTCACTGCAGCAACCTGCCGAAGAGCTTCTTCAAATCCGCAAAAATGGATTACCAGGAAATAATCGCCGGCTCGGTCGGCAAAGACAACACATACGGAGCAATGGTCGGGAGAATCGCACCGGGTAACGCTACATTCTGCAGAACCACCACGGACGACGCGGCGGGCGTTATCAGCGCATACGTGGGCGAAGGCGAGTTCACAAACGACTCGCTCGACACATTCGGCGGTTACGGCGTGATGAAGATACCGAACCTGCAGAACCTTTTGCAGTTTATATGCAGGATGGGCTTTGAGCATCACGTGGCGATGAATATGTCTCAGAAAGCCGACGCCATCGCCGAGGCGATTGGCAATTACCTCGGCTGGGAACTTTACCGCCACAAATAATTTTTACGGCCGCATCTCTACGAATTAAATATGAGACGCTGAAATGACAGACAAGCAATGGGCGATACTGCTTAACGTAATCAATGGTAACGTCAACAGGACGTTGCCCGTCGGTTTTATAATAGACAGCCCCTGGCTGCCGGGGTGGGCGGGAATGTCGGTAATGGACTATTTTACCGGCGAACAAATATGGCTCGAAGCCAATCTAAAGGCCATCAGAACTTTCCCGCAGGCGATGTTTTTGCCCGGCTTCTGGTCAGAGTTCGGTATGTGCACCGAGCCGTCGGCGTTCGGTTCGAAATGCTCCTGGCAAACAAACGACTTGCCGTTCGCGAGTCCGATTATCACGTCATTTGAGCAGGTTGATTCCATAAGCAGGCCCGACCCTTCAAGAGACGGCTTGCTGCCTTTTACGCTGAACCGGCTGAAACTAACGCAAAAACAAATCGAGCGGAAAGGACACGCCATAAAATTCGCCGTTTCGCGCGGGCCGCTGAATATCGCCTCGTTCCTTGCCGGCACAACTGAGTTTCTTATGGGTGTCCGCGCAAATCCTGACGAGGTCAGCCGGCTGCTCGATATGATTACGGATTTCATCGTTGACTGGATTTGCCTGCAAATAGAAACGTTCCCGACAATCGAAGGCATTTTCATTCTCGATGACATAGTCGGCTTTCTCGGCGAGCAGGACTTCGTCAAATTCGCCAAGCCGCGGCTGCAAAAGATTTTCACCTGCCGGGATGTGAAGGTCCGTTTCTTTCACAATGACGCACCCGGTCTTGTCTGTGCGCCGCACTTAGCCGAAATCGGGATTAACCTTTTCAATTTCAGCAGCGACCACGGTTTGACACAAATGAAGAAACTGGTCGGGGATAAGGTTACACTGTTAGGCAATATCCCCCCGAGAGACGTTTTGGCCGCGGGGACACCCGCTGAAGTGGCGCAAGCCGTGGGGACAATGCTGGCTGGTCTTGAAGACCGAAGCCGGATTATCGCGTCCTGCGGCGGAGGTATGCCGCCGGAGGTATCGACGGATAATATCAACGCGTTTATTGCGGCTGTTGAAAAGTATCGGTAAGGCGTGCACCGCTGATTATGGTACCTGCCGCCAGTTTTCCGCCAGAACAGCAAATTCGTCGAAATTTACCACGCAATCTTCGTCCACATCCAACCCGACAATTCCGTTACAATCGTTCACCAGCCAGAATTTTAAAAAGCCAGAAAGGTCATTAAGATCTACAACGCCGTTGCCCGTAAAATCGCCGTAGATACCTCTTGAGAGCACAACCGCTCCGCCGTCAGGCACCACGTCAAACATAACGTATGCTGTTGAATTCACCTTAACAATAGACGAAGGTACTGCCTGAGCATTCTGTGAAACATTAGCAGACCCCCAGCCCGCGGGAAGAGGTCTGCGTATGGTTATCGGGTAATTGTATATCGTGTTGCTGAGAGTGTCTGTTACCGCTAAAGTGATACTATCTCCTGTATTGGACGATTCCGAAATCGACACGTCATTGCGTTCTTTTATGTATTTCACAACGTTTAAAAAAGTATTCACCCAGAACGTGCTTCTGTTGGCGGCAAGATATTGTATGCTTTGTTGGAAAAGTGTGTGTGAGATAGGTGAGTATCCGTTCTCGCTGTCCATGGCGTGTATGAGAAACACACACCATCCTCCTGATGACGCTGCGGCGTTGTCTTCTGCTTCAATGCCTGATAATGTATTTATCCCGGCGCTGCCGAGAATAAAACAGCTTAACTGATAAAAATTCGATGGAGTGGCCGGCATAATCTGGCCTGAGCATACTCGTCCTGCAATATAATATTGGGAAATAAGGGATTGCGTGCCTTCATCACAATTGGGGTAAGCAATTGTTAAACATTGATTGCCTGGTATGTATGAGTTAATGGTTGCCTGTGATTGGGAATACTCAGTTATCTGAGCCGACGAGCTCATACCTGACAAATCCGAATGGTCCACCGTATGACTAGCTATCTCGAAACCATTTGAAGCGGCGTTTTGCAGGCCGGTCCAGTTGGGTGGCATATACCATGATGAGCTTGTGACGGTGAACAGTGTTCCTGCGAATCCGTTGGAATCCATGTACGGAACTGCGTAGACAAGCTGGTCCGGAAGGTCGTCATCAAAGGTATAAGTTATTGCTGCTGTCCGGAATCCTTGCCAAGTGCCTACTTCGTAAGGAGAAGCAACAGTTCCAGAATACCCCACATTGCCTGCTACAAGAAAGACAGCAAATAACAGAATTACATTTACTTTTTTCATTTTCCCACCTCAAATTCGCGAAGAGCATTGTGACTCTGAACGTCCAGTAATCGTTTACTTATTACTTATACATTAGCATTATCCTTTATCAATGTCCAGCTTTTTTTTAAAAAAAACTTCTTTTACCCCAAAACTCACCGAAATTAACCCGTAAAAATGTGGAGTTACCATTCGCAGAGAACCTGACTTGAAAGGCAAAAACCCGTTTTTTTTTTGCTGATTCAAAGGGAGCTGATATCAAAAAACATAGTATTTGCCCGCCAAAACACAATATCGTTTGCCGGAAACGGACAATTTCAGGTGAAGCATAAAAATCTTTGCGAGGAACTTTTTACATAAATATAAGCTTGACTGGCCTAATACATTTAGGTTACGGAAAAACCATGCTTGAAATTTCCATTCAATACCCGGCTAACAGTCGCCTGGCTTACACCGCAATGAGAAGCAACTTCCCTGATAGTAGGTACACCATTGCATAGTTTTAATTAATTACTTAAAATATTTATTCATCGGCTCTAAATGGTGATGCCGGCAATCCTTCCCTGTTATATAAATTTGCCCCTTCAGGGTTATCAGCCCAGGCGTACCGGACAGCGACAGGATTGGCCAACTGGTCATTCCAGACCACGATTTTATTATCCTCTATTTTTGCCTTTGCCCAGACAAATTTTTTATCAGCACCGGCAATGGCAAAATACTTCAGCTCTCCATCTCCTTTTGCCGTTAATCCGCCGCCTGTATTTGTAAATGTAAGAATTATTTTATTTCCTTCAATTTTCATCGACTGGTAAATAGGACCTGAATAAACCACTTTTTCATCGCCATAGGCCTTCTTTCGGGCTGCCAGCACCAGCCGTTTGCCGACGTCTTCCTTGTTTAAGGGATGAATGTCGTTCCATTCGCCGAGGTCAATGATTACGGCCATTCCCGTGTTGGGGACAGCGAGTGTTTTAAGCTGTGCGTCTCTCAGCTCGGCCCAGCCGCTTTCAGACGGCTGAGTTTTAACCTCCATAAAATTAGCCAGCTGAACGTACAGGAAGGGGAAGTCCCCCTGATTCCATTTTCCTCTCCAGTTGGCTATCAGCGCAGAAAACAGCTTTTGATACTCACGCGGCTTTGCGGTATTGGATTCACCCTGATACCAAATTACTCCTTTAATCTTATAGTTTAATAACGGGGCAATCATTCCGTTATATAATCCCAACGGCTGCCACTCAATAAAAGTTTTGCCAGGCAATGGGTCCATTGTAGCGCCTAATTTGTATTGCCACCGGCCCTTCAAGTCGATTGTCTGTCCCGCTGCGGAGAGCTGGTATGGCTTATCCGGAACAAAACCGCCCCGGCCTGAGTTATTAATAACCCTTACTACGATTATATTTTTGCCTGCCTTTAGCAGGTCTGAAGGAATATCATATATTCTTGGCGGGTACTGATATGAAACCGACCCCACAAGTTTGCCATTAACATAAGTAAAATCGCCATCAACAATCCTGCCAAGCCAAAGCTTTGCCGGCTGACCAGTCATTGAAGCCGGGACATTAACTTCTTTTATGAACCAGACAACGCCGTTCACGTTTCCCAGGTCACAGTCAGCCCAGTAACCGGGCACATTCATTGTCGCCCATTCTGAAGCGTCATAATTTACATCGAACCACGACTTTTGACCTTTTTCCAAACCTTTATCAAGCTGCTGTATACGACCATACCAGGCGTCGCTGACGGCTTTATCTTTTTCCGTGATTTGGTTAATATAATTGCTGTCTTTAAATTTTTTCGTTGTTTGCAGGTAATCAGGGAACGCCTTCAATGCGTCCTCGCTCAGCCATGTCTGTGCCGGTGAGCCGCCCAAGCTTGCATTTATTAAACCTATGGGGACGTGGTATTTTTCATATAATTCCTTCGCGAAAAAATAACCTACGGCGGTAAATTCAAGCACGCTTTTGGGATTGGCCGATACCCAGTTACCTGACTTGAAATCTTCCTTTGGTTCCTGGAAATCATATATATGCGGAACAATAAACTGCCTTATATTTGGGTTGTCGGCGTTGGCGATTACATCCGGATAGCGGTATTTTACCCTGTTCATAGGTAGTTCCATATTTGACTGGCCCGAACATACCCATACATCGCCTATCAGGATATTTGTCAGAGTTATATGATTACTGGCGTTAATATCCATGCTGTATGGGCCGCCCGCTTTTAATTCAGAAAACGTTACCACCCATTTGCCGTCTGTGCCTGTTGCGGCATTATATGTTTTGCCGTCAAAGTTAATTGTTACCTTTTCGCCTTCGGCAGCCCAGCCCCAAATCTTTACACTGGCGTCTCTTTGAAGCACCATACCATCGCTTATCAGAAGTGGAAGTTTGACCTGGCAGAGGACCGCCTGAGAAATCAGCAATACATAACAACATACTGCCGAACAAAGTATTTTTACCTTCAACTTCGTTATTATATCCTTTCAGTTTTTATCAAAACTAATCGGACACGTATTCGAACCAGTCGAAATCGGCGGGAGTTGAGCACTTTTGTCCGTTGCCCGTAGCGTACATACCGAAGTAATCGCCGGTGAAGCACATTCCATCTTCAAAGCCAATCGCTTCAACGGACAAATCCTTCGTCAGGGCTGTGCCTAATACCTGCATATCGCCATTGGATGACTTGCAGGAAAATTCATAAGTCAACGGAGTTGCCTTGACCGACAACACAACAGGCCCGGCTCCGATATCAACATACTTAACTGGTTCTATGATTTTGCCTTTGAGCACTTTCCTCAACAGAACCTGTCGCTTGCCATTTTTCAGCATAATGCCAATTTCATAATGATGTTTGTCATTACTTCGAACGACAAGACCTGCTTCCTCATTTTCGCTATTGGGGTCAAATTCAAGCAGGGTCGAAGCGACACAGTTAAAATCGGTCTGGCGACGACCAACAAAGGCGGGCGAATCCTTGTCGCTCATAGTTACCGCCGAGCCGTGAAGACGCAGAAAACCGGGACGTTCGGTTAGAGAATAATCAGCATCGTACGGATTCCTGAGAAAATTCCACTGCAACGCAAGAGTTTTACTGTCGAAGTTGTCCCTCGCCGGAAGTTTGGGCCAAATATGCTGCGGCAGTTTCGGTGCAGTCATCACTAAATCAATTTTGCCGGTCTTATTAACCACGGGCCAGCCATTGCCGTCGAAAACAACCGGCGCAAGAAATGTCTCGCGACCTATATGATGAAAGCGTGCGCCGGGCGGCTGAGGCCGGACTCCTAAGCAAACTAACCACCACCCATCGGGCGTATCAACCAAATCCGCATGCCCGACAACCTGGATTGGATTCTTTGGAAGGTTACGATGCGTCAGAATTGGGTTTTTCGGATTGGATTCGAATGGCCCCCACGGCGAATCGCTGCGAGCGATGGTTACACTGTGGTCATAGCTGGTTCCGCCCTCTGAAATCATCAGAAAATATTTGCCGTTGGCCTTATACAAATGCGGTCCTTCCGCCCAGACACCGCCTGTGCCTCCCCATATTTTTTTCAGGGGGCCTTCGTCGAGCTTGCCTGTTTCGAGATTGAGTGTTCTCTGAGCAATATAGCCATCGCCCTGACCTTCGTGGCGGGTGTAATAGACCTTTCCATCGTCATCGAAGAAAAGAGAGGGGTCCATGCCGCTATGGTCGAGCAAAATCGGCTCAGACCAGGGCCCCGCGGGATTTTGGGCGGTGACGTAAAAATTGCCCCCGCCATCCACGTTGGTAGTCACCATATAAAAGACGCCTTTGTGATAGCGAAGCGTCGGCGCATAGATTCCGCCTGATGCACGGACTTTGTCAAGAGGCAACTGGCTTTTGCGGGTCAGGCAATACCCGATTTGCCGCCAGTGCACGAGGTCTTTACTGTGAAAAATCGGGACCCCCGGAAAGTACTCGAATGAACTATGCACCGTGTAATAATCATCACCAACCCGGCAGATACTCGGGTCAGGATAAAAGCCGGATATAACGGGATTGCGAAAAGTTTTCGGTTGCTGTTGTGCACAGCCGAAGACCAGGAACACGGATGAAACAAGCAAAATCCAATACTTCATATTATTTCGTATCGACAACTTTAATCACCGCGTCAAAAGCCGGCTTGGGTTGATAGTTCCGGTCAAACAACAGCGGATAGCTCGTGCGTCCCCTTATGGGCCAGTTATTAAGCCAGCTTGTCTTGTCGTAAACGCCCCATAAGGTAACGCGGCTTACTGTGTCTTTATGTTCAAGCAAAACAGCAAAAAGCTCCGCGTAACGGTCAGCGAGTTTTTTCTGCACCTCATCAGGCAGACCATCGACGTAAGGATTAAGCCTTTTCTGCAATTCAAACCTGACGTTAATATCGGCTCCCATATACTGAGTAGCACTTGGCAGGACGTCGATATCCAGTTCGGTAACCATAACTTTAACGCCTAATTCGGCAAAGGTGTTGATAAATTGCTCGATTTCTTTGCGTGAAGGATAATTCAGCGCCCAGTGCCCCTGAATACCAACGCCGTCTATGCGGAGACCTTTGGCCTTGAGGTCTTTTACGAGACGCACGCAGGCCTCGCGTTTGGCCGGCTTATCGAGTGAAAAGTCGTTGTAAT
>JBEKAT010000067.1:0-12789 GCA_050015775.1 Sedimentisphaerales bacterium
CCGGTTGCTTTCGCGTAGCCGATTGCTTTTTTGCGGGCGTTCTCGGCAAATGTTTTGCCGTCTTCCTCAATCTCGCCTACGTTGGGAAAATCAGACAAGCTCACCCACTCAATATCCCCTCCCAGCATCTCACGCAACTCTTTTAGCTTCCCCGGATTCGTGCTGGCTACAAGTATCTTTCTCAAAAGAGACATCTTATACTCTCATATTTGTTTTAGTTCTTATTAAAGAGTTGTTTTTTAAGCTCTTCACGTTGCATATCCAAAAGGTCTGGGGCCATCCCATCAGTTGCCTTTATCTTCAAATAATACTCATTATCCAACCTTTCCTGAGTAACCAACAAGCTTAAGGCACAGTTATACAAGATTATGTCTTTTGCTTCTTCGTGGTCATATCCATCCGCCAATAGCCTTTTGAACAGATAATCAAAAGTGAACCTGTCAAAGACATCAGGAAATTCTCTTATATAAGCTGGAGGAAATTCGTCGTCCATCTTTCCAGATACCTGAAGTTTGGATTCTACTTGGCCTTGTTCATATATCCTATTCTTCCGCTGAAACCCATCTGCCCTCAAATCCCATAACCAGTATAGGACAGTCAGATTGTAACTCTTTGACAATTTGTACGCATTTTTCATAAATAGGCATAGTAGGATACCTTTTGTTTATTTTCTTTTTCGTTTCCCCATTCATTGCAATAATAAGAATACCAAGTTCAAGGGTTTGTTTCTTGTGTCCTATTAGAAATTTCACGATGTCTTTGTATTCACTGGGATGAAATTCTATTTCGATGAATATCCTTTGGTTGGTTCCGGTCCGACCAACATCAACATCAGGCATCTCCGACATTCTTGGAGAGTACCTTCCTCCATATAATAGTTCCTTTACGTATTGAAAGTGTCTCTCGAACGCTACTCTTAATTGCTCATGTAATTCTATCTGGAATCCTTCGATGGGATTACGGTGAACAAATACAGCATCTATCATGGCCTTTTTTATGTCGCCGAGAGAAGTACCATAGGTTCTTAGAATCGCATCTACATTCAACTCAGCGGGTGACGTGTAATTTTCAATATTACTAATTTTGAAGTTCAAACTTCTTCCCTCCTTAAATATAGACCGCCAATCAATTCACCATAAACTTAGCCCATCAGCTTCTTCACCAGCGCACGCTGGAAGTGCAGGCGGTTTTCGGACTGGTCAAAGATAATCGAATTCGGCGATTCGACTACGTCGTCGGTAATCTCAAGGCCGCGATACGCGGGCAGGCAGTGCATAATTTTTACGCCAGCGGGCGCCGATTTGAGCAGTTCGGCATTGACCTGGAAACCTTTGAAGGCCTTGATGCGTTTTTGCTTTTCATTTTCCTGGCCCATACTGACCCAGGTATCAGTATAGACGACATCCGCACCTGCGACCGCCTCGGCAGGATTATTGGTTATCGAGATGCTGTCGGCTTTGATGCTGTTGGCCTTCTCGACTGTGCCCCAGTCAAGCTCGTAGCCCTTCGGCGAAGCGACAACCATTTTCATACCCAGTTTGGCAGCCGCGAACGCAAGCGAACGAGCAACGTTGTTGCCGTCGCCTACGTATGCAATCTTCACGCCATCAAGACGAGCGAGATGCTCTTTTATCGTAAGCACATCTGCCATCGCCTGGCAGGGATGCGACAAATCGGTCAGCGCATTTATCACAGGAACAGTCGCATATTTGGCAAGCTCGACAACGGTGTTATGCTCGAACGTCCGCGCCATAATTCCGTCAACGTATCGGCTCAAGACGCGCGCCATATCCTTAATCGGCTCACGTTTGCCAATGCCGCCGACGTCTTCGGGGCGGATGAATATTGCGCTGCCGCCCAAATCGGACATCGCAACCTGGAAGCTGATTCGCGTCCGCAGTGAGGGCTTCTCGAAGACCATCGCCAGCACCTTGCCCGCTAGGCACACATCCCGCCCGCCGGATTTATAGAGCTTTTTCAGCGAGCAACTTAAATCGAGCAGTTCGTTTAATTCTTCAGTCGAACAATCGCTTATGCACAAAAAGTGTCTCATTTCCGACTCCGTTACACTTCGCCGTGACGAGTTGTCTCGCCCATCACACTATCCAGTATATTTATCGCCTTGTCGATTTGCTCTTTTGTAACAATCATCGCGGGCATAAAACGCAGCACGGTATTATTCGTGCAGTTAATTCGCAGACCCCGCGCGAGGCACTTATCGACTATTTCAGCGCCCGGCGAAGAAAGTTGCACGCCAATCATAAGGCCTTTCCCGCGGACTTCCTTGATGATGTCGTATTTTTCGCCGAGCTGTTCGAGTTTATGTTTTGCGTATTCGCCCATCTTAACTGCGTTTTCGAGGAGGTTATCTTCTTCAATCGCATCGACGACCGCGATACCAGCCGCACAGGCGATACAATTTCCGCCAAAGGTTGAGGCGTGCTTGCCGGGAACTAATTTGGCAGCGAGTTCCTCTTTTGCCATCATTGCCCCGATTGCCACACCGCCGCCGAGCGCCTTTGCCAGCGTAATAATGTCCGGCTCAACATCATAATGCTGATACGCGAACCACTTGCCCGTCCGCCCCATCCCGGTCTGCACCTCGTCGAATATCATCACCGCGCCTTTTTCGTCGCACAACTGGCGAATCGCCTCGACGTATTCTTTCGTCGCGACGTTAATGCCGCCCTCGCCCTGAATCGGCTCAATCATCACCGCGCAAACCTCGTCGGTGAACGCCTTTTCGAGAGCGTTTATATCGTTGTAAGGGACATAAACAAAGCCGGGCAACAACGGCAAAAAGCCCTCGTGATATTTGGGCTGTGCCGTCGCCGTAACCGTTGCGAAAGTCCGGCCGTGGAAACTGCCCTCGGCGGTAATGAATTTGTATTTGCCGTCTGCCGTCGCTAAACGCGCCAGTTTCAAAGCTCCTTCGTTTGCCTCTGCGCCGCTGTTGCAGAAAAAGCACTTTCCGCCGAAGCCGCGTTCGCTAATCAGTTTCGCCAGCTCGCCCTGCTGCTCCGAGTAAAACGTGTTATCGATGTGCAACAATTCACCTGCCTGCTTGCGAATCGCATCGACCACCTTCGGATGGCAATGGCCGATGCCGCTGACCGCCCAGCCGGGGAACATATCGAGAATTTTATTGCCTTCGGCGTCGTAAAGATAGCAGCCCTCGCCTTTGACAATCACTCGCGGCAGCCGTTTGTAATTGGCGATTACGTATTTACTGTAAAGCTCTATTGTTTCCTGCGTCGTCATTTCTGTTTTCAATTCTCCATTCTCAATTTTTATCCGCCCGTGGCGGAATTACTTCACAATTTCCGTTCCAACGCCCTTGTCGGTGTAAATCTCAAGCAAAAGCGAATGCTCAATCTGGCCGTCGATAATATGCGCCTTTTTGACGCCCGCCTCAAGAGCGATTAAACACGCCTCGACCTTGGGGAACATCGCGTCGGTAATAATTTTCGCGTCAATCATTTCCTTAATCTGCTGCTCATTCAAACTCGAAACCCAGCTATTTGGGTCTTTCATATCCCTGCGAATCCCATGCGTATCGCTGACCATTACTAACTTCTCGGCCTCTACCGCTGCGGCGACTTTGCCCGCCGCTGTATCGGCGTTGACGTTGAGTGTCCCGCCAAACTGGTCCATCGCGACCGACGCTATTACCGGTATCGTTCCGTCAGCGCAAAGCGTCTTCAAAAGCTGGCCGTTGACTTCAGTAACCTTGCCGACAAAACCCAAATCGATTTTGCGTCCGTCAGGCCCATCGAGCCGCAACTGTTCAGCAAACAGCACGCAACTGCTCAGCGTGTGAAGCGCCATTGTCCGGCAGCCCAGCTCGCCAAGCACTTTGCACACCGGGTCATTTACGCTGTGAACCAGTGTGTGTTCGACTATCCGTAGCGTCCGCTCATCGGTATAGCGTCTGCCCTGGACCCATACCGGCTCCAGGCCCGCCTCGTTCATCGCGCGGGTTATCGCCTTGCCGCCGCCGTGAACGATTATCGTCCTGATGCCGACAGTTGACATAAACGCAACGTCGGTCAACAGTTTCTTTTGCAGACACTCGTCGTCCAGAACGCTGCCGCCCAATTTCACCACTACAATTTTACCCCGGAACTTGCGAATGTACGCCATCGCCTCAATAAGCCCCTGGGCCTTGGTAATAGCTTCTTCCACGCCTGCATCTCCAAATAAACCAATATGCGTAAAATTGTAAGTTTATGATTGCTATAGGCACACGTCAATCAACAATTTCCGCCAATAGCGGTTTTTGGCTTCCGAAGACAGCGACAGCGGTTTTCGCGGTTGCTATGCGGCAGTCAGGCCTGTATACTCACGCGGGTTGGCGAACAGGGGAATTAAAATGATTAAAAACCAGCAAAGAATCGAACAGATAGCGGGACTAATCCTCATCGGCGCGATAATCGTCGGCTGCGCGCTTGTGCTGCGGCCGTTTGCCCTGGCTATTCTCTGGGCGGCTATCCTGTGTTTTGCCACATGGCCTTTACGTGAGCTGCTGTTGAAATGGTTTCGCGGCCGGCATAATCTTACCGCGGCGATAATGACTATCGTTCTTTTGCTCGTGCTTTTCGTGCCGTTTTTTGTGGTTGGTCTGACCTTCACCGAAAATCTCAGCTCAGGACTGCAATGGCTTGAAACCCATAAGGACACGGCATTGCTGCCGCCGCTGGCGTGGGTCGAACGTATTCCATTCGCAGGTGCGAAGATTAGCGAGTATTGGTCTCACCTGGCCGAAGATGCTGAACCTGCCCTAAGCCGGCTCCAGCCCTGGTTTGAGCAAGCGGGTTTGTGGCTGCTGAAATACAGTTTCAATTTTGCCCAGGGCGTTTTCAACCTCGCAATGAGCGTGCTGATTGCGTTTTTTCTATACCGTGACGGCGAGGGCATTATCGCCAATCTTCGTGAGGTCTTCCAGCGGATAAGCGGCGACTATGCTCAGCACCTGATGGAAGTCGTAAAAACAACCGTGCAAAGCGTCGTGTACGGCACGATAGGCACAGCTTTGGCCCAGGGGATTGTCGCGGGCATAGGATTTACCATCGCGGGAGTGCCTTCCCCGATGCTACTTGCGACGTTTACTTTTATCCTGGGTTTTATTCCCTTCGGCCCGCCGGTTATCTGGATAATCGCATCTGTATGGCTTTTTGCAGAGGGGCACACCGGCTGGGGCATCTTTATGGTTTTCTACGGCATATTCTGTATCAGTGGTATCGATAACGTCATAAAGCCCTACCTCATCGGCCGGGGTTCCAAGTTGTCATTCATCGTAACATTTATCGGCGTCCTCGGCGGTATCGTGACTTTCGGCTTCATCGGCGTTTTTCTTGGGCCCACGCTGCTGGCTGTGGGTTATAGTTTGGCACAAGAGATTCTCACTAATCGCCGCTCCGCTCTTGTGCCAGAACCGGCTTGCGAGCCCCAAAAGCCATCGGACGAGAAGACCGTCGGGGCTGATGGAAAAAATTAACAATTGATTTCCGAACCTATTCGAACCGGCCTCCGTATAGGTTACGAACGATGACCACGGGCTGCGGTAATTCTCTCCTCTCCTCCCTCCTGACCGCAGCCCAATCTTTTTTCCTGCAAATGCCGCGATTATACACAGAACCTATGGGTTTTATGCGAATGCAAGGATATCTTGTAATGGTAGATTTGGGGGGTTGTTTTTCGCCAAGAAAGCAAAAAAAACGTGGTTTTCCCGAAAATTCCCCTTGTCGAACCCGGCTGACTATGGTAGAATAATTTTGTTAATGATGTAGAGGCGAGAGTTTGCCGGTATACCCCACACCCGGAGGCAATATACGCCGATTTTTGTAATTTTTTGTACCAACAACAGGGCTGGGATATCTCGCTTTCTCCCCTCCCTCCGACCCAGTCCTGTTTTTTTTTCTGCGCTGAAAGCGCCCCTTACTCCAATTCTGTTCAATAAATCCTATGTCCTGTTCGCGCGGTATGTTCGTAGTTTATGAAGAAATAACGCAGGGCGTCGATGGGGTGGTCGTAAACGCCGTCTTTAAGAGGGAGCTCATCGCCTGTTGGTGTATCGGGATAGTGATAGCAGGTTAGGGCCTCGATAAGGCGTGCACATTTGGGCGAAATGATAAATCGGCTTTTGCCCGCACCATCGCGTATCGCCCGGCGGATTGATTCGATACCCTCGGCGATGCCGCTTCTACGGTAACGCACGTTTATCCCGAGCGAACGCAATTCACGAACCGCGCTTGTGCCGGTAACGTCATTGGTTCCCGCGCCTGCCGGGTCGCAAAAGGTGGCGACGATTCGCGACTCACCGCCAAGGATTCTGGCTTTCAATTCAGCCGCGTGAATGTCGATTGTCGCACGAGAGCGAATATATTCGTCAATTACACGAACGACACCCTCGCTATCGACCTGAATCCACAGGCACACAAAAGGATTCGCGAAGCCAAAGTCCAGCGAGCGATACAAAGGCAAATTTGCATCATATTCGACTGGCCTGACGTGAATGGCCGTATCGAACTGGTCAAAGACGACGTTTTCGAGATTAGGTTTCAGACACAACATCTCGGCCTCCCAGCCCGCCCTGCTGCTGCGGCGCATCTGCGTAATGCAGTCATCAATTTTCAAATAGCCGACTGCCTGTTTCGCCCTGCCTGCACAATCCACCCACAACAAACACTGCGAACAATTCCTGTCGGTGCATTTCTCAATTGTTTCCCAGACGCACCATTTAAAAACGGGTGTGTTTGTTTTAGCCGCTGAGGAAACGAGCTTTTGCATAAGGCCGTAGGGTTTGTGCATTGTGCTGATTGTCTCCATCGCTGCGATTATGCTGTCAGTGCTTTGCGTCGCGAACTTCGCCGCGTTGAATACATCGTTATCAAAAAGCTCGACTTCATCGCAGCGGAGTTTCTGGATGTGCTGGCCACGAACACTCGCCTGCGATTGCGTGAGGACATCAACAGCCGAACCATTAGCAAACCGACAACCTGTCTTCCGGATTGGCTCTGAAAGAAATTTATCGAAGCCAAGCCGCAGGAAATCGGTGAGATACCGATACATTCTTCCCGCCTGTTCTTCTGAGCCAGCTAATATCCGCACCTGGCAATTCGGCTTGAATACGCAATCCAATGGCGTCGCCACAGCCGCCAAGTCGGTTTTGCCGCCGCCCCGATTAGCTCATACAGCGCAATCGGTGTTTGCTGGTTTGGGATTTGAAAAATCACAATTGAAGCTGTGCCAGAGATAATTCAAGGGGCTATTGTGCTCCGGGCAGATTTTTTTATCCGGCACGTCGATTCCCAAAAAGACCTTGATGTAGTTTTTCAGATCATCTTTTGTCGTGGGCCTCGTTCGTCTGAGCGATTCATACAAACGGGAAGCACTTTGGGGTTGCGCATTTGCCGGCAGAATGATACCGTTAGTCATAGCATGCCTCCGAATTCCAGATGAGGAAATTGAAAATTTGTGAGTCGTGAAAACGCCTGAATTACAGGTGGTGAATTGAAACGTTCCGCCAATGCCCGGCAAGGTATTCAGCTACAATTCTGCGGTGACATTTATCTGCCTTGGCTTCGCTGCATAAAAAACAACTCATATCCGCATCTTGCGGCGTAATATGTCCTTGAATCTGACGCTGCGCTATAATCGCTTTGAATTGCGCTTCGTATTGCTGCCAGCCGATTAGCCCTTTTTTATAATCGGAGAGCAATTGTGGGGTAGGAGCCATAATAGGCAGATGAACATACTCTGCGCCAACGACATTCTGTAAAAAATACTCGATATCCTGTTTTTTTGTAAATGCCGCCAACTGAGATGTGTTATACAAACGGACATCCATAACTTTTCTAATACCGGCCTGCTTTAGTGTTGTAAAAAAATCCCCGGCATTCCTTCCGGCATAACCTATTGTGAAAATTCGGATTGTTCCCTTGCTGTCAGATTCACTCATTTTATTCCGCGTCAATTTTTTGGATGCGGGTGAGGTGGCGTCCGCCGTCGAATGGGGTATTGAGCCAAAGCTCGACGATTTCGAGCGCCTCCTCGATGGCTATCATCCGCTCGCCCATCGACAGAACATTGGCGTCGTTATGCGCCCTGCTTAGCCGGGCGGAACGTAAATCCCAGCACAAGGCACATCGCACGCCTTTGACCCTGTTTGCGACCATCGCCTCGCCGTTGCCTGAGCCGCCAAGTATAATACCTCGGTCGTATTTGCCCGCGGCGACGGCCTTTGCGACAGGCCTTATAATATCGGGGTAATCGCACGGCTTTTCGGAATCCGTGCCGAAATCGTCAACGGTATACCCTTTCTCGATAAGGAACTTTTTTATGACTTCTTTATATTTGAAACCTGCCTGGTCTGCGCCAATCACTATTTTCATCATCGTATCCTTTCCGGCTATTTCGCCGAGCGGGTGATTATAACGGGAATTGCCTGCCGGCTCAAAATTTTTTCGCCGCATTCATTTTGGCCGACTGAAAATAAAATGTATATTTTAAGTGAAAGAACGCCTCGCACCTGTTTTGGAATGTCGGATTTGCCGTGCCGATGGGTGCGGAAACCTGTGGTGGTTCCAAAACAGGTGCGGGGCTAATGCTAAAAAGCTTTTCGTAAAGAGAGACGATGCCCTTTGGAAGAAAGCGAGGGCGAGATATTCTGGGCCTACGTCTCTCTTTTTTTTGCGCTTCTGCTTGTCCCCATCGCACAATCCTCAATTCAGATTTTCTGCAAATCGCACGAGATATTCTTTGCTTTTGCCGAATCCTGACGTATACTTTCTCTGGAGGATGGTGATGGGACTCGCGAGTCCGCAAGGCATAAGGATTCAAAAAACGAAAACAAGAAGGCGATGATAATACAAGGGAGACCGCTCACAAATTATGCGTACCCTAAAAGAGCGAGTGCCTCCCTTCGTTTTTTTATTCACTCGCGGCCAGGGCAGCTAATAGCCGACTTGCGAATCCGGGCGGCAAATCCGGCAATTTCTCAGCTTCGGGTTGTTCTTCGGAGCCGGGCTCTGCCTTTTGCCGAAGGTAATTGATGACATCTAAACAGGCCTTACGAGACGTTTCCTGATTCTCTGATTCAGTCAACTGAACAAGCTTGGCCGCGGCCACATTAGCGAATCGCGCGATTATCAGTTCGCCGTGCCGATGCGCGGATTTGATTCGCCGGTCAAACTCGCCCGCGAAATTCTCCTCCGTCAGCCATTTATCGTAAACACGTTTGTTAATCTTGTGCTTTTCAAAAACCTGCTGCTCATCAAGCTCGCCCGCGAATAAATCATCAATCACCGAGAGTTGTTTTACATCCGGCATTTTTCACCCTCCATAAACTGGCTTGCTATTTTCGTAATTGCCGCGGCTCGACGCTGTGCCTTTGTCGTCTCGTTACTCGATATTCGATTCTCGATGCTCGATAGAGCATTCTCGATAACCCCCTGCTGCTGTTTTGTCACAAAAAACACGAGCGGTATGGCAAACTGCTCCGCCTGGGTTTTGAGTGGCGTAACAGTCAGTTTCAGGTTTGTCAGTCGTTCAATCTGCTTAGCCGTCTGAGGCAGCAATTTGGCAAGCTGGGCTGTCCCCATCCGCTCTGTAAGTTTTTTTAACAATTCGATTTTCTTCGCAGGCACATCCGAGCCGGCTAATCGATTCAGCGTCGTCAGCAAAACAGCCGTCTGCTCATCATCTACGTCCCAAACAACGCAATCCGCCTCTTTACACCCCAGTTGTTCCAGGGCTTTTACGCGGTGATGGCCGTTGATAATTTCGAATTTATCAGCCGTGGCGGAATGGTCTTTCTCGTCGGGATGAGGCCTGACGACAATCGGCTCATACAACCCCGTCCGCTTGATATTGCGAACCAGCTTGCGAAATGTCGCATCACTCATCACATTCGGATTATCAGGATGCGCCAACAGCTTCGACAACGCTATTGACTTAATTTTGCTTTCAGACTTCACTTCTACATTCTTCATTTTACATTCTCAATTCAACATTAGGGTTTCGCCACAGGTAATAAACGGGCCTGTCGGTGAGTTTGCTGAGGATGAATCTTGTGCGTTCGATGCCTGGCTTCATAAGCCGTCTTTGGCCATAACTCTGAAGGAATCGCGTCATTTCCTCTTCGACAAAATCTGCCTTCTGTCCTCTGTCTTCTGTCCTCAGCTTGTCCAGTTCTCGCTGGATAACCGCCGGGTCAATCAAATCCTGCTCATCGATGCCAACTACGCTGAAGGCACTCGTCAGCCGAACACAAGAAGCCGAAATCGGCGCATCGTATCGCGTCAATCCCGCTTTTTCAAAAAACGGGTTCGCCCTGCCCATCACCGCCAGTGCCTCGACAAAGGGGACATCCATAATAGGCATCGTTTCTTTGACTAAGCGAACCGCAAGCCCCAGCGAGCGAAACCTCGGCTCGATAATCACCCTGCTGATTGTGCGGATATTCTTGTTGATGAGTTTGAGACGCGTTCCCTTATCCAGCCCGGCGAAAATTCCGCCCGTCGCGATTTTTCGCATCTGCGCCCCTGCCGTCGGCATCGAATAAACAATCACGCCCACGGTTTCGAGCTTTGTCGCCGTGCGGAATTTGCCCTTCAGCGCGAAAATCGCCGCACAAGGCCCAAGATGGCTTTCGCGGTAATGATAACGCGAAAGCGACTCGTAATCCGCCCTGGTGCCGGGGACAACCTCAAGATTTCTCGTTACAGTGCAGGTCTCCATAGTCGGACGGGTCAGACAGGTCGGACTTGTCTGACTTTGTAAGTAACTTCCGTTTCGCCCGCTCCCGCCGAGTCCCAAAAACCGCCTGACGCCCTTCCATTATCCCGCTGTCAAAATGGTTTGGGGTTCAATAATTTTCTGACTATCGGGCATTATCTTAATATTTCTCGGAACGCCCACTGAAACCCCATTTTTAGCTTAAAAACGAGGGTTTGCCCGCTCTGATACCGGCTATTAGAAAAAAATGCTGGAAATTATCAGATTTTTATTGCTAACGCCTGAAAAAAGTATATGATTTCTAGACGTATCTTGGCCGATTCAGGCTGAACTTTGCTCAAGTTTTTTAAGGATGATATGGGAATGAATACAAGAACACTTCTAATTGTGCTGGCAGTAGTTGCCGTCGCATTCGTTGCGACTAACTGCCTCGCGGCAACAGTTGACGCCAACAAACCCGGCGACGCCAATAAGCCCGCCGACATAAATAAACCGGGCAAGACCACTGCCAGCGTCGTTGATTTCAGCAAATATACAGAAACAGAAAAGGGTGAAAAAGGCAAGGGTCATCATCACAAGGACCCGAATCAGCAGGAACCGAACAAGCCCGCTGAGCCGAACAAGGCCACCATCATCAGCGCAAGCGATTTCGGCACCTATGCAAAAGATGCCAACAAGCCAGCCGATGAGAAGGGTAAAAAAGGCAAAGGCCATCACAGGAAAGACCCGAACAGTATTGAGCCCAACAAGCCCGCTGAGCCAAACAAGGCCACTATCATCAGCGCAAGCGATTTCGGCACATTCGCCGATGTCAATAAGCCGGCCGACGTGAACAAGCCCGCAGAGCCAAACAAGAGCAAACTTTGCGCAGTTTCTGAAAAGAACGCAGACACCGAAAAGAGCAAGGGTTGCGATAAGGATAAGGACGCAAACAAACCTGCGGATCCCAACTGTAAGAAATAATTGAACAGTATCCCGTCATCATAATTGACGAAAGGGTATACTGACAAAACATCAGGCCTGGAGCATAACCTCCGGGCCTGTTTTTTTGATTTGCCGCCCGCCGGAAGGGTTGCCCAATGTTTGCCTGGAGGGTATTATCCCGTCTGATTACTCTTTTGAATTAAGGGCGCAAAACCATAGTGGCGACAAATATGGGCAATTTCGATAATCCTCTCATACTGGCCATCGAGACCAGCGGCCGGCTGGGCTCGGTTGCTCTCGCCCAGGGCGACAAACTCCTGGCCGAGAGCCACTTCTCCGGTCCAATGCGTCATAGTTCGGAAATTTTCCCCGCTATCACCGACTTGTTAAGCAAATTCAGCAAAAAGCCAGGCCAAATCGAACACGTCTATATCTCCCTCGGCCCAGGCAGCTTCACAGGTTTGCGTATAGCGGTAACCATCGCGAAAACAATTGCATTAGCCAATAACGCCAAAATCGTCGCCGTCGATACCCTCGATTGCATCGCCGCGAACATAAGCCCTCAGGACAACTCCCAACGACTTGGTGTAATACTCGACGCCAAACGAGGCCAGTTCTTCATCGCTGTTTATGAAAAGACACAAGACCCAATCTGGAAGAAGGTTCTTCCGGATTGCTTAATGACCGCCGAAGAATTCCTCGCCCGATTCACTGATAAACCAATAATGTTGACTGGCGAAGGATTAGTTTTCTACAAAGATAAATTCGCTCACAAAAACATTCGCGTGCTTGATGAGAAATTCTGGAATCCATCCGCCGCTAATGTTCATAAACTGGGCTGGGAGTTAGCCGGGAACGGTCAATTTGCCGACCCTCTTACCCTTACACCCAACTACGTCCGTGGCCCGGACGCAATAGTGAAGCAACGATAAATGGGGAATTGCGTTTTCGCGGGCTATCAGTTTAAGTAGCCCGCAGCCAGCGGGAGATTTCACGCAACGATGGGCGCTTGCCATACATCAGGATACCTGTCCTGAAAATCTTGCCTGCCAGCCACATCATCAAAAGCACTGATGCAGCCAATAACCCCACCGAAGCAAGAATTTCAACGATGCCGACGTTTGAGCC
>JBEKAT010000068.1:0-12766 GCA_050015775.1 Sedimentisphaerales bacterium
GACTTTTTCAAATCCGACGGCATAAACTCTCGTCACCCAAAATCACTTTTTGCCCCTTATCGCCTTGTCGGCAATGTCCCGCCGATAACGCGCACCTTCGAAACTTATCCTGCCCACCGCCTCGTACGCCTGCTTTTTCGCGTCGGCAATAGTCCCCCCAACCGCCGTCACGCCGAGCACCCTCCCGCCGGCCGTCACCAGCGAGCCATCTTTCATCGCTGTCCCCGCGTGGAACACAACAACGTCTTTCAACTGCTCGGCCTCGTCTATACCGGTTATAACCTTTCCCTTCTCATAATCGCCCGGATAACCCCCCGACGCCATCACCACGCACACCGCCGGTCGTCTGTCCCATTCCAAAGTTACCTCATCCAGTTTCTGCTCGCAAACAGCTAAGCAGGCCTCCAGCAAATCGCTCTTCAGCCGCATCAGCATCGGCTGTGTTTCCGGGTCCCCAAACCGAACATTGAACTCCAAAACCCTCGGCCCTCCCGCTGTTATCATAAGCCCCGCGTACAGCACACCCTTGTATGGCGTGTCATTGCGATTCATACAGTCCACAACAGGCACTAAAATCTCCCGCTCAATCTGGTTCATCATCGCATCCGTAACTACGGGAGCCGGACTGTATGCCCCCATACCTCCCGTATTAGGCCCCGTGTCCCCATCCCCTATCGGCTTGTGGTCCTGCGCCGACTCCATCACATAAATGCTCCTGCCATCCACAAACGCCAATATCGACGCCTCCTCGCCTATCAGCTTGTCCTCCACCACTATTCTGTCTCCTGCCGAGCCGAATATCTTGTCCACCATTATCTTCTCAGCCGCCAATATCCCATCGGATGGCTCGTCGCACACTATTACCCCTTTACCCTTTGCCAGACCGGCCGCCTTGACCACCACCGCCTCATCCCTGCTCGCTATGTATGCCTTGGCGTCCTCAAATCTGGTAAACGCCCTTCCTTCAGCAGTCGATACCGCGCTCGATCGCATTATCTGCTTTGAGAACGCCTTGTCCGCCTCCAACTGCGCCGCCGCCTTACTCGGCCCAAACGCCTTTATCCCCGCCGCCTCCAGCACATCCACCACGCCCTCCGCCAGCGGGTCCTCAGGCCCGACTATCACAAGCTCGACTTTCTTTTCCTTAGCGAAACTGACCAACCCCGCCACGTCATCCGCCTTTATCGCGACGTTTTCACCCCATCTGGCCGTGCCCGGGTTTCCCGGCGCTATGTATAGCTTTTTCAATTCCTTCGACTGCGCCAATTTCCATGCAATCGCATCTTCCCTGCCCCCGCCGCCAACCAGCAATACTCTCATATACCAAAATCCCTTCTTCTGCGTTCGATGTTGGAAGTTCAACGTTCAACGTTCTTTGTTATACAGTTATTACTCTACCAACACCCCCAATTTCTCTCAAGGCAAAACCGACGCATAAAAAAACCGGCCTGTCGAACATTCCCGACAAGCCGGTTAATCACACACGAGAAAACTCACTTACTGCTGTTTTTGTGCCGCTTTTTTCTCCCGCTGAATCGCCTCGTACACCTCTTTGCGATGCACCGTTATATGCTTCGGCGCGGTTATCCCAAGCCGAACCTTATCTCCTCTGACATCCACTATCGTTACTTCCACGTCGTCGCCTATTATTATCGACTCATCTTTTTGTCTACTCAGCACCAACATCGTCAACTCCTTTTGCAGATTGGGCCGCCAATTATTTTTACGCGACGAACGAATCGACTGTTCACCGGTAACGATTTTAATCGCCACCCCAGAATGCGCAATCAATCCGCAAATCCAAGTAATTCTTCGGCTAATTTGAGGACTGAAAACAACGAATTCCAACTTTGTTACTTAGGGAATGGTCGGTTATGGGACGATTGACACTTAACCTTAGTCAATGCAAGATGTTACGTTCAATAATCGACGTCAAAAAAAGATAAAGTCGCCCGCTTATGATGGGGTAAAATGGGGTATTTTACTCGCCTTTGATTTCGCGCTTGTGCCAGTATTCATATCGGACAGCCATCCAGTATCCGGCGATTGCACCGAGCGAGCCAAAAGCCACTATCTGAATCGGCAGCACCGCCAGCACCGAATTAGAGAAGAACACCGCAGGCCATCGACCAGCAAAGTAATCGAGAACATCGTGTTTGCCGTAAGCGCTTATTGCGACAAGATTTACCAAACATGCCCCTATAATTGGCCATATATAATCAACCCCAAGTACCATTTGGACCAAAAAACCAACAAGGCCAAAGGAAATAAGCACGGCAAAGACAATTTGGCCGATGGCGGGCTGGGCAACAGCAGCGCCGGCTGTCGAATCCAATATCGTGAAATCACGCGCAAACATTCCGATAAAAAACTGCGCAACTACCGCAGAACCAATAACAGCGACTATGACGTTGAGAAAAACACCGGCATCGCGTTTCTGTGGTTTGCCTTCTTCGACGGCTTTGGCAGGATGAACGATTTGCGACGCAAGAAACACCCCTATGTATCCCGCAGCCACTAAGGCCAGCCAAAGCAACGGCTCCCAGCAAAACGTCGAGTAAATCTGTTGCCTGTGAACGATAGAGGTGTTGAGCTGCATCAATGTCCCCATATTGCCGCTGCGCACCGCCCAGACAGCCAAACCAGCAGGCACGGCCAATATGCCGATTCGACTCCCGTATGGCCACGATAAAAAGTAAGCGACCAGCCCAACGCCAAACGCAAGTCCCAGCAGTTTGAGTACATCATACGAGCTAATAGTTCCGTTGACGAGGGAGACAACGCCGAACGGGTCCGCGGGTGCTACCGTCGGCCAGGCATACACACCTAATACAATAATACCCACTGCCGCCGACGCGGCTATCCTCAATCTAATTGACCATGTCAATTCCACTTATGTTCTCCAAAAGCTTCTCTGCTGTTAGGATAGCACAGGCAATAATTGTTCGCAACGGAGAAATATGGCCTGCGGCAGCCGTTTCAAAACTTATAATTTTACAGGCAAGCCAACCTGCGATTGTAGAAATGATCGCGTTGTAAAAAATTCCCTGACTTTTTTTACAATTCCCATGGAATCGTTTATTTGATTGCGTAAAAACCCGCCTGCATTTGCGAATACCAGAACATCTCAGCAGTGCCGAAACCACATCTCGTCAACATCTCGATATGCTCGCTGATACGAATAGGAAAATATTCTTTATTAAATCGTTCCAGGTGCTTTTCAACAGTTTCGGCGTTTCTGCCTTGCGACAACTGAAACTCTTTCCAGCGACGCAGGCTGATTTCAAGGTGTTTTTCGGAATCCGGATAAATGTTTTCAAAAGTAATAAATAACCCGCCCGGAGCCAGCAAGTCAAAACAGGTCTTGACGGCATTTCGCCTTCGCCCCGGCTTTAAATAATGGTGACACATAATAGCAGTGATAACTTCCGGCTGTTCATTAAGGTTCTCCGCTAAATCTTCGCTGCCGACAGAACCTATAAACCGGATATGGTCGGAAGGAACGAATCGCAGACGTTTCTTGGCCTGAAGAAGCATTTCTTTTGATGGATCGGCCAAAATGAAAAATGTGCGAGGGAATTTCGAGAACGCCTTCTCTATGAGAAAACCAGTGCCGCAACCAGTATCCAGCCAACACTTTGCTTCCGGCTTTACCGTCTTGACAAGGTCAATAGTTTCATTATGAATCAATTCATAAAAGGGTATAGTTTTCTTTACGTTTTCATCATACTCCGAAGCCGTATACGGCGTTTTGTTATCTGATTGTTCCATCGAATCTTTCCGACTATTCCCTCACGAGGCCTTCATAATATGCAATCACGGACGTGAATCGCAACTCTATTACCATAAAGAGGATATGACAATGGAGCCAGTGGGGATCGAACCCGCGACCTCTTGCATGCCATGCAAGCGCTCTCCCAGCTGAGCTATGGCCCCAGTTGCTAACAATAATACCAGACATCCAGGCCGCTGACAAATAAAAAATCGCGGCCAAACAGCCCTTCCGCCCGCAATTGCTATCTTAATACCATCGGCTATAATCCGGTAAAACCGATTGGCGAAATGGGGCGTATAAATCATATATCGGTATTGAGACATAAAACTTTGGCCACACGAAAAAAGATTCTGATAACGGGACAAGTTCAGGGGGTGGGGTTTCGACCCGCCGTGTATCGGCTCGCCACACAACTGAATCTGACCGGCTTTGTATATAACGACACAAAGGGTGTTACCGTCGAATTACAAGGCGAAGAGACAAAAATCGCCGAATTTATCAAACGGCTAAATGGCCCAGATGCCCCGCCTCTGGCGGACATTGAATCCTGCTTTGCCGCTGAAATTTCAATCGTCAAAGGCGAGAAAGAATTCGCGATAAAACAAAGCGACGCCGGCGGAACCCCAATCTCACGAGTAACAGCAGATATCGCCACCTGCGCCGATTGCCTGCGGGAACTTTTTGACGAGAAGGATTTTCGATATCGATACCCGTTTATCAACTGCACCAACTGCGGGCCGAGATATTCGATAATAAGGACCATCCCCTACGACAGGCCGAACACCACGATGTCGGCGTTTGCGATGTGCGGCAAATGCGCCGGCCAGTATCGCAATGTCACCGACCGTCGTTTCCACGCCCAGCCGGTCGCCTGCCCGCAATGCGGACCAAAAATCTGGCTGGCCGATAACAAAGGAAACACAATTCAAACTAGAACCGATAGGGTAATTACCCAAACCGCGCAGTTATTGAAAGAAGGCAAAATCCTCGCCATAAAAGGCATAGGCGGATTTCATCTGGCGGTAGATGCCTTTAATAATGAAGCGGTAGTGCGGCTGCGAGAACGCAAGAAAAGAGAATACAAGCCCTTCGCGATGATGGCGGACTCGATTGAAATAATAAAACAGCACGCGGCCGTCAGCAAACAAGCCGAAGAATCATTGAAAAGCCCCCAAAGCCCAATTGTGCTTTTGCCGAAAAAAAACAACTCAACCATTGCGGCATCGGCAGCTCAAGATACAAATACCTTCGGATTTATGCTTTGTTATGCCCCCCTGCATCATTTGCTTTTCGCTGAAGGATTGGAAATTCTTGTTATGACAAGCGGCAATGTCAGCGATGAGCCATTGATATGCAAAAACGACGAGGCGATTGAACGCCTTGGCGAGATAGCCGACACGTTCCTGATGCACGACAGGGAAATCTACAGGCAGGTTGATGACTCAATTGTCCATCTAATTGAATATAAGCCCGTATTACTCCGCAGGTCGAGAAGTTATGTACCTGCGCCAATCACCATAAAGCAAACCAGTCAATGCGACGTTTTCGCCGCAGGGGCTGATTTGAAAAACACCTTCTCATTCGTCAAAGCCAACCAGCTTATATGCAGCGAGCACATCGGCGACCTCGAAGACGCCGCGGTATATCATCACTACAGAAAATCAATCGAACATCTGCGGGGTCTGTTCGAGGTTAAGCCAAAAATAGTCGCCTGCGATTTGCACC
The DNA here is from genome assembly GCA_050015775.1 of Sedimentisphaerales bacterium. GTDB lineage: Bacteria > Planctomycetota > Phycisphaerae > Sedimentisphaerales > Anaerobacaceae > Fen-1362. The sequence continues at coordinate 5,501 of JBEKAT010000068.1, forward strand.
CGGCATATTTGTCGTCGCAATATGCCCACTCACTGCCCAACGTAAAAGTCATCGAGGTTCAGCATCATTGGGCACATATCGCAGCCGTTATGGCAGAACATAATATAGATGAGCCGGTGATTGGTCTTGCCTGCGACGGCACCGGCTATGGGACGGATGGCGCAATCTGGGGCTGTGAGTGTCTTATCGCAACACTGGATAATTTTGAAAGATTCGGGCACTTGTCATATTACCCGTTAGCAGGCGGTGATGCCGCAAGCAAACAGCCAATCAGACCAACGCTGTCGCTTTTAGTTCAGGCATACGATAAAGAATTTGATTTGGGTAAACTGCAATGGCTGCTTGGTCCAATCGAGCCGGACAAAACAAAACAGGAGGTTATTTGCGAGCAAATACGCAAAAAGGTAAATACAGTTCAGACGTCGAGTTTGGGCAGAATATTTGACGCAGTAGCCGCTATGCTCGGCCTAGGCAACTATAATCACTTCGAGGCGCAACTGCCTATAGCCCTGGAGGCAATCGCTGCCGCCGACTGCGACCAGCGGTATGATTTTGAACTTGCCGAACAATCTGATAAACAGTTGATACTCGACCCGCGTATAATGATAAAGCAGATTGTGGCCGACATAAAGAATGCCAAAGAGCGTAATATAATATCGGCTATGTTCCACAATACTGTCGCGGCCGGCCTGCTTGAAATGGCAAAAGCGGCCAGAGAGGCAAAAGGGCTGGACAAAGCAGCGATTAGCGGCGGCGTATTTTGTAACAGGTATTTGGAGGAACGCCTCATCCTGCTATTGAAAAAAGCCGGCTTCTCGGTATTATATAATTGTGATTTCCCCGCCAACGATGGCTGCGTATCCGTCGGTCAGGCGGCAATAGCCGTAAAACTCGCGGCTCGCAACGATTAACGAACAACAAACTATGTGTTTAGCAATACCGGCAAGAATAGTTAAACTCGAAGACGACAGAGCAATTGTCGACGCGATGGGTAACCAGTTCCACGCAAGAATGACTCTGCTGCCTCAGGCCAAGCTCGGAGACCTTGTCCTGGTCCACGCCGGCTTCGCGATATCGACCATCGACGAAGATGAAGCCAGAAAAACCTGGCAGCTCATCGAGGAAATCGACCAGTTCAACGATACCCAAAATAAAGTTTCAGGATAAATTACCCAACCCTATGCTCCAGAGAATTCACAAAGCACAACTTCTTATGGACGCCGCGTGCGAAATCGCTGGCAGACCCATCAACATTATGGAGGTCTGCGGCACACACACCGTTTCGATATTCAGAAACGGCATAAGAGGAACACTGCCGAAAACAATAAAACTTCTGTCGGGGCCGGGATGCCCGGTTTGCGTAACACACCAGGGCTACATCGATACGGTGCTTGAGCTTGCAGACAGGGATGACTGTCTCATAGCGACGTATGGCGATATGATTCGCGTCCCCGGCAAAGGCGGTTCCCTCGAAACGAAAAAAAACGCCGGCAACGTCAGGATTGTCCTCAGCAGTGAAGACGCCCTGCAATTAGCCAGGAACAACCCCTCTAAAACAGTGGTCTTTGTCGCAGTCGGCTTTGAAACAACCACGCCCGCAACGGCGGTCGCCGTAAAACAGGCGGACAAAGAAGGCATCGACAACTTCTGCATCCTGAGCAACCATAAGCTCGTAGTGCCGGCGATGCAGGCGCTGCTCAGCGATAAAAATAACAGGATAGATGCCTTCCTCTGCCCCGGGCACGTCAGCGTCATAATCGGGTATGGGGCATTCAGGAAAATCGTCCAACAATTCCGCAAGCCCTGCGTGGTGGCGGGCTTCGAGCCGATGCAGATTATTGAGGGTATGGCGGAAATCTGCCGGCAGATAATCGAGGGCAAACCCGAAGCAAAAACAATTTATACCGCCGTCGTCACCGAACAGGGAAACCAGATTGCGCAAAATATTATCTCGGAATGTTTTGAGCCGATGGACGGCTACTGGAGAGGGCTTGGAAAAATTCCAAAAAGCACACTGCAGCTCAAAGAAAAATTTAGCAAATTCGACGCGTTTAAACGATTCGGCGTAACGGAAAAACCCGAGAACGACACGACCGGCTGTCGCTGCGGTGAGGTGCTTTGCGGCCTCATTGACCCGCCCCAGTGCGAACTCTTCGGGCAGGTCTGCGAACCGCAAAACCCCGTCGGCCCCTGTATGGTCAGTTCGGAAGGCGCCTGTGCCGCATGGTTCAAATATAACAGGCGTGAAAAACGAAGCCGATGAACCGGAAAAAACCCGACAAAATCCTGCTGGCGCACGGCGGTGGGGGGCAACTCAGCGACCAGCTTATTCGCAGGTACATCCTGCCAAGATTCGCCAATAATACCCTCGCCGAACTTACCGATGCCGCCAAACTCAATCTCGATTCAAAATCAATCTGCTTCACAACAGACAGTTACGTCGTAAAGCCGTTGTTTTTCACCGGCGGTGACATCGGAAAACTGGCCGTATGCGGAACGATAAACGACCTCGCCGTCAGTGGCGCAAAACCTGTCGCATTGTCGCTTGCTCTTATCATCGAAGAAGGACTCGCGTTCGACGTCCTGGAAAAAATCCTGGACAGTATAGCCGCGACCGCAAAAGAAAACAACGTCGCAATCGTCACCGGCGACACAAAAACGGTTGAAACAGGCGCAGCCGACCAGATATTCATCAACACCGCCGGCATCGGGGTCCGGCTCGATTGGGTCGAACTGGGCTTTGGCAAAATCGCCGTCGGTGACAAAATCATCATCAACGGCACAATAGCCGACCACGGTATGACCATTATGTCCCTGCGACAGGATATCGGCTTTCAATCGCAACTCAAAAGCGACTGTGCCGCTATCGCCGATTTGACCTGCAAACTGCTGACCGAAACCAAAGGGATAAAATTCATGCGAGACCCCACTCGCGGCGGGCTTGCGGCGACGCTGAATGAAATCGCAATGCAAACATCGCTTGGCATCAGAGTAAATGACGCCGATATCCCAATCAATCCAACAGTCCAGGCAGCCGCCGACGCGCTCGGGTTTGACGTCATGAATATCGCAAACGAGGGCAAATTTGTCGCCGTCGTCGCCCCGCAAATCGCCGAAGATTGTATCAATATCTGCCGTCGCCACCCCCTGGGACAGCAGGCGGCAATCATCGGCGAGGTCGTCGAAGCCGATGATGTCCCCGTCGTTGAAATGACTACCAGAATCGGCGGCAGAAGAATCGTGCAGATGCCCTATGGAAGAGAACTGCCGAGGATTTGCTGATGCACGAAGCGACCATCGCACAATCAGTACTTGAGGCAATATCGGCTGAAGCTAAAAAGCAAAAAGCCAGACCCATAGCCGCGAAAATAAGCTGCGGCGTGTTCAACGCGATAAATACCGAGACCCTGAAATTCGCCTTCGAGGCCATCAGTAAAGATACCGTCTGTGAAAACTTAAAACTCAATATCGAGCAAAAACCGATAAAGGCCAAATGTAAAAAATGCAACGCAATCTTCGCGTTTGACCTGCACGAGTCAAAATGCCCGAAGTGCAGGCACGATGATTTTGAACTGCTGCCCGACGCCCCGCTTTTGCTTGAAGAAATAACATTCGAGGACAAATGATATGCGTACAGTCAAAGTCCGGAAGAAAATCCTTATCGCCAACGAAGAATACGCCGCAAAAAACCGGGCGTTCCTTAAGGAACGCAAAATTCCCTGCCTGAACGTAATTTCATCGCCCGGCTCAGGCAAAACTACCCTGTTGGCTAAAACAATTGAAATCCTAAGAGGCAAACTCAGCATCGGCGTCATAGAAGGCGACATTCAAACCGATATCGACGCACAGCGAATAAGGAAAGCCGGCGCACCCGCCCACCAAATCAATACCGACGGTGCCTGCCATTTGTCCGCAGCGCAGATTAGCGATGCCTTTCACAAGCTCCCCATTGACCGCCTCGATTTGCTCTTCGTCGAGAACGTCGGTAACCTTGTCTGCCCTTCCACCTTTGACCTCGGCGAAACGGATAAAATCGCCGTCCTATCAGTCCCCGAAGGCGACGACAAACCCGTCAAATACCCGATGATTTTCGCCAGGGCAGCCGCTGTCCTTATTAACAAAATCGATATCCTCGCCGCCACGGACTTCAACATCAAAAAAGTCAAGGCCGACATATCCAAACTGAATAAAAATACGAAAATCTTCCTCGTATCCGCAAAAACCGGTGAGGGTATGAAACAGTGGTGCGACTGGCTGGAAAATCTGGCGGATAACAAGCGGAAAAAAATACTCAAAAAAACGCGGCCCCGTCAATAATCCTGTATCCCATACAGGCGTCGCTCACGAATATATTGCAGAACTTTCGGGCATATCATCCCGCCGACGTCCCCTCCCGCCACCAATAGCTTGCGAACTTCGGTGCTACTGATATCGACCAGCGGCGTCTCAACAATGTTTTGCCGCATCTTTCTTACGCGGTCGGCCCCCCACAGCGAAATAAACTTCGAGAAATCCGGCGGCGCAAAGCCCGCCCTGTACATCACCGCCAGATTACACTCGTCTATCAGCTCCGTAACGCCATACCAGTGCGGCAAATCCTCAAGCGTATCCGTTCCTGCCAGCCAGTAAATCAAAACGCCGCTGCCGAGCTGCTGTCGAAAATATCTGACGGTCTCCAGCGTGTAATTCGGCCCCGCCTTCTTCAGTTCGTAACCGCTAACCTCAAACCTGCTGTTACCCGATATCGCCAGACCAATCATCGCAAGGCGGTCTTCATCACTGGCCTCGGGGAAAAACGCCTTCAACGGCGAACGCCTCGCGGGGACAAACACCACTTTGTCTGCGCTGATGTGCTCGCCCGCCACCGCCGCAACAGCCGTATGACCGAGATGAATCGGGTCAAACGTACCTCCAAACAACGCTATTTTTCTCTCTGACATAAAAAATTAACAGCCGAATTGTGAATTCTCTAAAAAATTATTTCACAATAAAAACCCTTTTAAGCCAATAGTGACCATAAGTCAACACGAACACTAAAAAGATATGGTCTTTCACGGCAACTTTAAGTATAGCAGCAACAAAACCATTGGCAACGTTAAAAGCTCAAATTACGTCAAAAACTACTTATAATGCAGTTAAAACTCATTCCTGCGATACGACCACCGGCTGTTACAGCCGACGATGAAACCAAAAAACAAATTGAAAAATCAGCGACACAATAACAACATTCGCGCGTGCGTACAATGATACAACAAACTATTCACCAGGCATAAAAAGTTGCGCATTGCAAATTTCCTTGAAGGATTCCTAATTATTTGGACGATAAAAGCTATAACTACATTAATTGACCTCTTTGACAACTTGGTCGGTGATTCCTGTAAGTTTTATCGTTTGTTATTAAATAAACTGGTTTTTGTGCCATATGGAGGTAACAAACAATGGCAAAGAAGAAAAAAGCAAAGAAGAAAACAGCAAAGAAGAAAAAGAGAAAATAGCATAACGCTGCCGACAAGAATTTGATGCGGCAAAACGTTATGCGGAAAGTGGAAGGTTCCCTTTAGTTATTACGGAATCTTCCACTTTTTCTTTGCGCAAAAACACACCGGCCGCTAATCCTCAAACTTGCATTCACCTTATCTTTTCTTATACTATGTTCCCGTATGGACTATTTTAATTATAAACAAGGCAAGCTTCTCGCGGAGAACGTGCCCGTTGAGACGATAGCCGAACAACTCGGCACACCAGTGTATATCTACAGCAAGGCCACATTCCTTGAACATCTCCGGAAAATTCAGCACGCCTATAACGCAATCGACACAATGGTCTGCTATTCGATAAAGGCCTGCGGCAATATAAATATCCTCAAGCTTATGGCAAAAGCGGGCTCCGGCTTCGACATCGTCAGCGGCGGAGAACTCTACCGCGCTATCCAGGCCGGCGCAGACCCGGCAAAAATCGTTTACGCCGGCGTTGGCAAAACCGACAAGGAAATCATCGAATCGCTCGATGCCGGCATTGCCTATTTTAACGTCGAATCCGAAGCCGAACTTGAAAATATCATCCGCATCTCGAAGCAAAAAAGCAAAACGCCGAAAGTAGCCCTTAGAGTCAATCCCGACGTTGACCCGAAAACACACACCTACACCACCACCGGCGTCAAGAAAACCAAATTCGGTGTCGATATCGAACGGGCCGAAAAAGTTTTTGACCAGTTCGGCAAAAATTCTGCCGTAAAACTCTGCGCAATCGACATGCACCTCGGCTCCGCGGGCCACACCGTTGGGCCATATGTCGAGGCGATCAATAAAATTCTGGCCCTTGTGGACAAATTGCGGAAAAAGGACTTCACTATCGAGACGCTCGATATCGGCGGCGGGTACGGCGCTGATTATACAACTGCCCAGTCCCCTTCAGCCGATGATTACGCCAAAGCGATTATCCCGCTGCTGAAAGGCAAAGGCCTCAAACTCATCCTCGAACCCGGCGCAAGCATCGCCGCCAACGCGGCTATACTGTTGACGCGAGTGCTGTATTGCAAAACAGGCGGAAGCAAAAAATTCGTCATTGTCGATGCCGGTATGAACGACCTCATTCGCCCGCCTTTATACAACGCGTTTCATTTTATATGGCCCGCAATGGTTGAGGAAAGATTCTCTTACATAAAAAGAACTGAAAAGCTCGATATAAAAGGGCTGGAGTTTGTTGACGTCGCAGGCCCAATCTGCGAACCCGCCGACTTCTTCGCTAAAGACAGGGCTATACCCCCCGTCAAACGCGGCGACCTGCTCTCCATTTTCACCACCGGCGCTTATGGCTTTACGATGGCGAGCAACTACAACGCACGTGGCCGGGCCGCTGAAGTCCTCGTCGATGGTGACAAATTTGAGATAATTAGAAAACGCGAATCCTACGAAGACCTGATAGATTTGGAAAAGTAACCTGCCAAATCGGTTAGAAATTTCTCTCGACGAATTCCGTGTCAATCTTGCCCTTGACAAAGAGATTATGCGACAGGATAGATAAGCTTGCCGGGATTGTGGTCTTAATCGGCTCAATAACAAATTCCGACAACGCCCTTCGCATCGTCGCAATCGCCTCCGCCCTCGTCGGCTGATAAGCAATCAGCTTGCAAAGCATCGAATCGTAACTGGGGCTTACCGTCCAGCCCTGATAGACGTGTGTATCGACTCGAACACCCGGCCCGCCAGGCGGAATGTATCGCGTTATCGTCCCAGGACACGGCGAAAAATTATTGGCCGGGTCCTC
>JBEKAT010000069.1:0-14044 GCA_050015775.1 Sedimentisphaerales bacterium
AGGGAAGGTATTTCAGCTGCAACCTATTACAAGTGGTCCAAGGACTTCCTCGATGCTGGTAAGAACGGCCTTACTCTCTCTACCCGGCGTGATGCGACAACCGATGAGGTCCGCCAGCTCAGGGAGGAAAATGACAGCCTCAAAAAGGCAGGTGAAATTTATGGCCAGTATCGTAAAACAATCGACGACTGATGGAACACGATATTTTATCCAGTTAAGCCCCGGCGAAAACGTCCAGCGTCCGAAGATTCATTTAGGGGCTGTTACCCGCAAACAGGCCAAGGACGCATTGACTCATGTTGAAACGCTTCTTAAAAGCCGTAAGACTGGCTCTGTTATGCCCTTAGCAACGCAGGAATGGCTCGTGGGTATTCCTGATGGCCTGCGGGAACGATTTGAAAAGCTGGGTCTTGTAAAGGCCAAAGCAAAGAGCCGCTGGACGGTATCGGCATGGATTGCGGACTATATCGCCAAACGCACGGACGTGAAGGAAGCGACACGGCGTAAATGGCGGAACGTGGAAGACAAGCTGGCGATCTTTTTCAAAGATGACACTATCGGCGATGTTACTGTCCAGCACGCCAAAGCCTTCCGGGTTTATCTGTAAACGACTGTAGGGCTTTCAGAGAATACTCTGCGCCGGCATATTGGGATTTGTCGTCAATTCTTTAATGCCGCTATTGACGCTGAAATTATTACCAAAAACCCATTCCGTGGACAATCCGTTGCTGTCCGAGCTAACAAGAACCGTTTCTTCTATGTTACGAAGGAAATGTCCCAGAAAGTATCAGAAGCCTGTCCTGATGCTGAATGGCGACTTATCTTTGGTCTACCACGCTGGGGCGGTTTAAGATGCCCCAGTGAAGTCGTACGACTTAAATGGGTCGATGTCGATTTTGAAAAGCAGCGGTTTACGGTACACGCTTCAAAGACCGAACATCACGCCGATGGCGGTATCCGTGTCGTCCCGATGTTCCCAGAACTGAAACCGCTGTTTCAGGAAGCCTTTGACCAAGCCAGAGACGGGGCGGTCTATTGTATCGACCGATGCAAAGGACAATGGTCTAATGTTGGCGTACACATGGCAAGAATAATCAAACGGGCCGGGCTTGATGTATGGCCTAAGCTGTTTCAAAACTGCCGGTCAACGCGGGAGAGTGAACTGTTTAAATTGACTAATGGTAACGTTAAGGCCGTATGCAGTTGGATTGGGAATACTCCGGCGGTTGCTATGAAGCATTATGCACAGGTCACCGAAGCCGATATGAAAGAGGCGGCGAAAATGACAGTCTTGAATGAGGCTGAAAAAGAGGTGCATAATCCGGTGCAGACTACAGCGGAACGGCCTCGCACAGAGTCGCACGAATGCAATGCAATAGATGATTTAACCCCTTGTCTTTGCGAGAGTAATAACGACAATGCGACACCTTGCGAGAGTGTGCAAAATGTCACCAACTGGGCGGTAGAGGACTTGAACCTCTGACATCCTGCGTGTAAGGCAGGCGCTCTGGCCAACTGAGCTAACCGCCCGGAATGTAGGCAAGATACAGTTTACAGCCGCTTGCGTCAATATCCTTGATGGTTTATACTCCCATCCGGTATAGACAATGATTACCCGGAGGTGAATTATGACGGTATTTGAGGTTATTAAAAAGAGATACTCGTGCAGGGCTTATCAGGATAAGCCCATCGAGCAGGGCAAGCTTGACCAGATATTCGAGGCGGCCAGGGAGGCGCCATCGGCCAAGAACCTGCAGGACTGGCGATTTGTCGTAGTAACCGACAAGCAAGTTAAGCAGCGGGTGGTCGGTTGCACGAACCATCAGGATGCGTTCGGGCAGGCCGGCGCGATTATCGCGGCTTGCAGCGTTTGCGGTGAGACAATGAAATGCGGCCAGCAGATTGCCCCGATTGACGTGTCCATCGCGCTGGAGCATATTGCCCTTATGGCGACGGAGCTTGGCCTGGCGACCTGCTGGATTGGCTCATTTGATGCCGGAAAGGTAAGACAGGTTCTGGAAATACCAAAGGATGTTGCTATAATTGAGTTGATGGCTCTTGGCTATCCCGAGAAGGGCTGTAGGCAGACCACACGGGAGCCGATGAAGAGTATTGTTTGCCGCGATAAGTGGCAATTTTAGCATAGTAGTATTGGGGACGTGGTGTAACGGGAGCACACCGCGGTCGCATCGCGGGAATGAGGGTTCGATTCCCTTCGTCTCCATTCGAGGTGGCCTTCAAAACCCTCTGGGTTTTGAAGGCCTTACTTTTGGCAAGCCGTTCAGGGATTCCGATAGAGCAGCGTAGAGAATGCGGCTTGGTTTGGTTGTGCGGCTCTGCGTTTTGCAATCTCTCTGTGAGCGGCAGAGACATTCATAGAGTGTTCGATAGTCAGGTCTTTTTCCCTCTGTGCAATATCAAGGTGCCAGTCGGCGAAGGCCCTGGTTTGCTTATCAATATCGTTGGCGTCTAATACACTGCTGCGTTCGGCCTTTTGCCGTTCAAAGTCCCCCAGCGATTTAACGAATAAATCCTTTTCCTTTCGCAGGTCCTCCAGTTGCTGGCTTGTTCTGCTGAGGTTCTCAATGGCAATATCGAACCGCGAAATAGGCGGATAACTGCTCGGCGTTTTACAGCCGGCGATTATCAACAGGTATAGGATGATAGCTGTTTTTCTCATTGTTGGATTTTATCTATATTATGAACCGTGCTCCTTAACATTATATAATTTCGTAGTCCTGAATCAAGCCCAAACCGTTATGTTTGACGGGGCGGGTTTCATCAGATATAATCCCGGCGATATTAACGGTCACATACAGTAATTTAAGTTTGGAAGGCGCATTGAGTTATGATTAAAAACACGGTTGTTGACGTTTTTCGGCCCGACGAGAAGATTTTCGCGATTCTATATGACGCGATTGTTGTTATTTGCGGGTCGTTGATACTTTGCCTGAGCGCGCAAGTAAAAGTGTATCTTCCGATTAGTCCGGTGCCGATTACCGGGCAGACCTTTGCCGTTTTGATGCTGGCTGCGCTGCTCGGTTCCCGGCGGGGTGTTCTGGCGATGCTTGCTTATCTTATCGAAGGGGCTTTGGGACTGCCGGTCTTTGCCGGCGGGATTGGCATTACTGTTTTAATTGGTCCGACCGGCGGCTATCTTGTCGGCTTTATTGCCGTGGCGTATGTGGTCGGCAAATTAGCCGAAATGGGCTGGGACAGGTGTGTCAGCACGACCATACTTGCGATGCTCGCGGGCGAAATCGTGTTATACACATTTGGTGTGTGTTGGCTTACGATAATGACCAATATCAGGACGGCTTTGGTAATCGGTCTGTATCCTTTTATCGTTGGTGATATTCTGAAAATAGCTCTTGCAGCGGCTGTTTTGCCGGCCGGCTGGAAACTGCTGAATTGCTTGAAAACAAAAGACGCACAATAACAGGCGGGAAACGATAAACCGACTACTTTGCTCCTGCGTCGGAGTTTTGCCGATACAGGGTATCCAACTGATTTTTGCTTTCGTTCAAACTGTTCTGGATACTTTCTATTTCTACTTTGGGCAGTGACATCTGTCCCTGAATGATTGTCAGTTCTGCTTGAATGGCGTCGAGGTTTTGCTTTGTTTTGTTCAGGTTGCCCTGGATTTTTACCATATCGGTCTTCGACGCCGCGATGCGGTTCTGGATGCGGGCGAATTCCGCCTTTGCCCCGGCAAGTTGTTCCTGCATCGCTTTTAAGCGTTGGTTTGCGCCGGCCAGGTCGTTATATCTCTTTTGAATGCTTGTATATTCTGCGTTGAGGTCATCTAACTTTGTTTTGGCGTCCATATAAAGCCAGAATGCGCTGACTACGATGATGATAAGCCCGACAATCAGGCCCGTGGTAAATAATTTCGACGCGGTTGTCACGCGAGGTTTGATGGTTTTGCCAGCGGCTTCCGCGAAGTCGTCGGTTTCGAATTCGCTCAACTGCTCGGCGGGAACATCCACGACGAACTTTTGTCCCTTGAATTTTCTTATCTGGATGACCCCGAGCTGGCCCTGCTGTTCGATTATGTCGCTGGAAATTCCCTGCCGTGCGGCGTATTCATCTAAGGGAACAAGATTCCGCCTGAAATGAGAAAACGACTCGGTTTTTTGCACGGCCGCCTTACCTGCGGCTGTTTCTTTATCAGGCGTTGAGCAAGAATTTAGCTGGTTATTATCCATATTTTCCGGCTTACAGCCCGTGGCTATGTAAGCAATGATAATCTACCAGCGATAAGCGCATAATGCCAGAAAAAAGCGACTCACCCAAAGTCCGGCGTGCGGATTCTTTGCTCTCAACTCAGATAACGAAGGTTTTCACAACTGAAAGCTTATTTTTTGTCGGGCTTGTCCGCCGGGGCGGAACCTGCGTTCTGCAAATCGTCGAGCGTGTCCAGAACTAATGGGATATGGACATAAGCCGGCCCGCCCGCCATCACCACTGCTACCGACGCAGCTTCGAGAATCTGCTGCCGGGTAGCTCCGCTTTCCAGACATTTTTGTACGTGGGAACGGATACAAGGCGGACAGTGCATCGCCACGCCTATGCCCAGCGCGATTAATTCTTTTTCCTTCACGGTCAATGCGCCGTCTTTCATCACTTTTTGAAATAGTCCGCCGAAGCCCTGCAATGTGTCAGGAATTTCGGTTTTTAATTTATCGATATCCGTCTTGAACTTCGCGAAAAACTCTCTTGTCTTGTCCATTCTAATCCTTGCAGCAGTTAGTAATTAAATTTCCTTAAACGCCTCGCCAAGCGATTCAATAACATCCGTGGCGATTAAGCTTATTTGCCCAAATTTCTTTGCCGCGATGTCCCCAGCCAGCCCGTGAACATAAACGCCGAATACCGCCGCGTCGAAATTGCTCAACCCTTGGCCGACTAAGGCAGTTATTACGCCTGTAAGAACGTCGCCCGTTCCCCCTGTGGCCATACCCGGATTGCCCGTTTTATTCACATATATTTTTTCGCCGTCAGTAACAATAGTGCTTTTCCCCTTAAGTACGACGGTCGTTCCGGTTTTGTTTGCCATTTGTATTGCCTGGATTTTTCTGTCTGTGGGCAGGTGGGTTCTGAAAAGTTCCGCCCAGAGCCGTTTCATCTCGCCGGGATGAGGCGTCAAAATAATGCCTGCTTTGCTTCGACGAGGCCAGTCATTTATTTTGCTTAGGTTATTCAGCCCGTCTGCATCGATAACCAGACGCAATCCTTTTTGTTCCAGCAGTCGTTGAAGCACCGAACTAACGCCCTGTGTAATACCAAGCCCCGGCCCAAAGGCGATACAGTCATTGTCGGGAATCAGGTTAAGTATTATATTGACGGCACTTGCGGCAATTCTGCCCGCATTATCTTCCGGCAGGAGGATGGTTGTGAAGGATGGTTCTATCGACGCGACAATGGGCAGGATGGTTTTAGGTATTGCCACCCGTACCAGTCCCGCGCCGGCTCGCAATGCGGCCCTTCCGGCAAGAGCAGCCGCTCCGCTCATACCGATACTGCCTGCGATAATGCAAACCTTGCCGAAATCGCCCTTGTGTGCATCCGCCGCACGAGGTTTTAGCCGAGGAATTTTTGTTATTGTCCGCATAGTTGCCTCAGTGTTTTTTTTCGTCGATTTTTTTGTTTATAAGTGTGGCGGTAACAGCCGCGGAAAAGCCGTTATCGATATTCACAACCGTAACGCCCGAAGAACAACTATTGAGCATCGTCAAAAGGGCGGAAAGTCCCTCGAAACTCGCACCGTAGCCAACGCTTGTTGGCACGGCTATTACCGGGCAGCTTACAAGTCCGCCCACAACGCTGGCAAGCGCGCCTTCCATTCCTGCCACTACGATTATGACGTTGGCTTGCTGCAGTTTTGGTATATGTGAAAGCAATCGATGCAGACCCGCGACGCCCACGTCGCAAACAAGTTCCGTTCGCTGGCCCATAATCTCCGCGGTAACTTTCGCCTCGGAAGCGACAGGCAAATCCGCTGTGCCCGCGGTTACTATCGGCAGTACCGACTTCGATGGTGTAAGCTGCTTTTGTTCGAGAACTATCGCCCTCGCTGCTTTTTCATATCGGGCGAGCGGGAATTGACCCGTCTGGGCGATTGCTTCAAAGACATCTTCTCCGGCCCTTGTGGCTAAGACGTTGTTGCCCTTCGCCGCAAGCGACGAAAAAATCTTGATTATCTGTTCGTTTGTCTTGCCGGGGCAGTAAATCACCTCAGGAAAACCCTGGCGAATATGACGATGATGGTCAACGCGTGCAAAGCCGAGATCTTCGTAAGGCAAATGGCGAAGTTTTTCGACGGCCTCGTCGATGGTTACATCGTTGTTTTTGACCTGTTGAAGCAATTTTTTTAGCTGTTCCGGCTGAATATGATTACTCCTTAACCGTTTGCTTTTGGCTCGAGCGTCAGGTCCGCGAACAGACCCGCTTTGTATTTATAATACGCAAGCGAAGCTACCATAACCGCGTTGTCGGTGCAATATGCTTTCGGGGCTACCAGCAGCTTTTTCGCTGGTCTATATGATTCGCACATCTTCGCAAGGGCGGCCCGCAGCGTGCTGTTTGCCGCGACGCCCCCGCCCAATAAAACGGTTTTTGCCCTGATTTTGTCGATTGCCCTTTGGGTTTTTTCTATCAACACGTCAATCACCGCCGATTGAAATGATGCCGCGATATCGGCGATTTCCTGTTTGCTCATCGAATCTACTTTGGATTGCCCTTTCATTTCCTGTCCCCGGCAATGGTAAAGCACCGCTGTTTTCAGGCCGCTGAACGAAAAATCCAGCGAATCAGGCCCCAGCATCGAACGAGGGAATTCTATTGAATGGGGATTACCCGTTTTGGCCGCATTTTCAATCGAGGGGCCGCCCGGGTAGGGCAACCTAAGAATCGTGGCGACCTTATCGAATGCCTCACCCGCCGCGTCGTCGATACACCGGCCGATCAATTTCAGTTCGAGTGGTGATTCGCAGTCGTAAAGGCAGGTGTGCCCGCCGGAAACAATCAGCGCGATTGCCGGCAACTGCAAATCCTGCTCCGCTATCATCGCCGATTGCAGATGTGCGTGCAAATGATTGACCGCAATCAATGGTTTATCCCAAGCCATGCTCAATGTTTTTGCCGCTGTTACGCCCACGACCAGCGCGACAGCCAGCCCCGGCTGGTTTGCGACCGCGATTGCGGAGATGTCATCTTTGGTAACGTTAGCAGCGTTAATCGCCTCGGTTATCACGGGGTAGATGTTCTCGATATGGGCGCGAGAGGCGATTTCCGGAACGACCCCGCCGTATTTCTCGTGCAGTTTGGCCTGGGAGGTTACAATTGACGATTTGACGGTTTTGCCGTCGGCGACAATCGCCGCGGCTGTCTCATCGCAGCTTGTCTCGATACCCAGGATGTTAATTGTTTTTTCAGGCATAAAAGGGATATTAGTCCAATAGCAGGGGGCTGTCAACGCGACCGGGCGAGCAGGAGAACTTGTTTGCAGATGCTTTTGCAGACGTGCAGCAGCGAAAACCGAATTGGAATCGGCTCAGCCGGCACAAAATCGGTGCAGACGGTTTTTGGAAATTGGTCCCCCACGATTTCAATATCATCAAAATTTGCGCAGCCGCCTGCGGCGAGTTCTGTCGAGCCAAAGCCGATTTGCTTTGCGGTCCTGAGGATTGGTAACCTGTCGCAGTCGAGATTTATCAGTTTGCTGCATATTATTTCACAGGCCATCGGCTCTGTTCCCCCGATTAACCAGCCAAGCGGCCTTGCCCTGCCGCTGATTGGCCCCGGGCCGTCCATTGCGATGACGCCGTCGATGATGGTCAGGGCCGGGTTTAGTAATTTATATATCTCAATAATCAGCCTGCAGAATTTCTTTTCATTGCCGCCCTTTGCGAAATGCCAGTATGCCTTCCACTTGCCGCTTACACAGCCGAACATATTTTTCACCGCGAACGTTGCCACAAGCTGTTGATGCGTCTTGAATTTCGGCAGGTTGATAATTTTATCTGCATCCAGCGCAGCCGAGCTTATACCTACATCAACGCCGGCTATCTGACGTTTTACCGGTTTATCTAACTGCCTGACGGGGACACCCAGTTTCTTCAGCGGCTCTTCGAGTCCCAGCACGTTGACGCACTTAAAGACGTCTCCCCACGCAGGCGAATCGCCTACAAAGGGTCTTGCGCCGAAATCCTTAAGTATCCTGGCGGTTTCTATGATGACCGCCGGGTCGGTTTGTGTTGCGCAATGACGGGGCTTTGGGGCAATAAAGTTTGGCTTCAGAAGGACACTGTCGTTTCTTTTCACGAATCGTTCGATTCCGCCGAGCAGTTCAAATTGTCTGGCGATCGCCTCGGCAACGACAGGTTCTCTGTATTCGGTGCAGTGTGTCAGCGCTACTATCGGTTTAGTCGGCATGTTTAAAAGATTGATACGCAGACCAGCAGGAAAACCCTTATGGCCGGCTCAGGCCCGCGTTTAGTAAAGAATCGGTCCGCCGCGGTGATTTCATCCGGCTTGTATTCGCGCGGGCATAACATAACAAAATCGCCCGGTTTCATAATCGTGGATATGCCTGCCGAATAAATTCGTAAGTCATTTTCCCTGATTCGTTCCGCCAGCATCGGCGCAACCCCCTCGGTCTCAGCCAGAATTGCCGGCATCACCCGAACGCTCGCCAGTTGTGGTGTGTCTGTTCCGGGAGAAATAGAAGCGCTGGCGATTTGCTTTGCGGATACTTGAAGCCCGACGATTCCAGGCCCGACCTCGGTGTTCCTGACGGCTCCCTGGCGGTCGATATAGGAAATGATTGTCTTGTGCGGTATCCGGGTTATATGAAGCAGTTCGGGCTGGTTATCCGACATTAACAGCGAGGTGGTGGGCAGTTTTTTTGCGTTTGCGGATTTTAATATCTCGCTTACTTTATTAAATGTGGCGAATTTGCCCATAGCGGCTCGCAATCCGTTTGCCGCGAAACTATTGGAGTCGTTGTATCGCAGTGAACCAAGATCCAGCATTCGCCAGATACCGTCCAGAGATGCAATGTTCTCCGCTGGCAGTTCATAACTTATGACTTCGATATTGGTAGTATGCAAAACTTTCGGCTGGATACGCTTGCCGGTCGGTGCCAAGTCGCCGATTTTGATGCCCTTCATATTCGGTTCTTTCTGAGTGTTGCCACAACCTGCGGGCAACATTATCGCTGAACAGACGAACAATATTTGAACCAGACGAGCCATAAGTATAGGTTAGCCGGTGAGGAAATAACTGTCAACCAACAGGATGCCGGGATTATTTTGCGTCTTTGGCGAATCGCCGAATCCTGTCAAAAAACGGCGTCCGTTTTTGTTCGACGCAGGCGACGGCGTAAAGGTACATCGCAGCCGACCAGCTTTGCCAGTCCTCGCCGTGAAGAACGCCGTCCTGTGCCTTTATCCATTCGTTGAATCCGAATTCCACGTCTGCTACCCTGGCCGGCCGCAACAGTTCCGTCAATGCTAGCAGTTTCTTTGCCGCAAGCTCGTGTTTGCCCGCCGCCACAAGCGCGGCAACATAAAACCCGCATACAAAAGGCCATATTCCCCCGTTGTGGTATTCGCCCGGTTTGTTATATTTCGCATATCTTGCGACCCAGTCAGGATCCCCAGGTTTAATAAACGGGAAAAAATTCGGCGGCAGATTTACAGCCAGCTCGCCATTTTTTCTCATTGATCGGCATTCCGCCTCGACCCACGATATGATTCTGCGTGCCCTGGAAGTCGATGCCAGCCCCGTAAGAATCGCAATACTATTGCCTAACAGGTCAAAGCGTTCGCTTCTGTAAACCTTGTAAGCCCACATCGCGTAATACGGCTTGTTCGGTAGTACAAGTCCTTCGTGTATGTGCCGGTTTTGCCTGTCGCCTCTGACGGCAAATCGTCCCATCTGCTCTTTGAGTTCCGCTGCTCGCCGGTGCTGGCCGAACAAATGCAGGTAGGCATATACGAGGGTGTTCACATACAGACCATACCCCAGCACCCACTGCTCATCCCGCCAGTCGCTTGTCGGCAATTGCGCGACGAGGACGCGGTTGGTGGGGCTTTGATGTTTCATCCATAGCATCGCTTTCCTGACTGTCTGCTCAAGAAAATCCTTCTTGCCCGTTACCTGCCTGAACAGGGCAGTCGCTATCAGGAACAGGGGGGTGCAGTCGCTTGAGCCGCGGTCTTCACGGTCGTGAACCAATGACGGGATATGCCCCTGCGGACTTTGATTGCGGGCGAGGGTTTCGAGGGTTTTTTGCAGGGATTTGATTAGCTTGGCATTTCCTGTCAGCAGGATACCCAGCGATGATACCATCAGGTCGCGGGTATATGGTTCCGGATAGCCCCACCCGGCTGTTCGGGGGAGACCCTTGTAGGAGCCGTGGGCGTTGTGAAGCAGAACTTTTATCGCCGCCTCTTTTGCCTTGGCAATCAACGCTTTATCAGATTTATTCACGTTACGAAATTCCCAGCCGCTGTGAGATTATCTCGACGAACCTTTTTGCGACGACGCGGTAATCGAATTTTTCGACTACCCGCTTCCTGCCCGCCTCGCCCATTTTCTTTCGTAATTTGGCGTTGGTCATAAGCTCCATCAGGTATTTGGCGATGTCGTGCACGCTTGCCCTGTAATCGACGATTCTCGGCTCTTTGAAGACCACTTTGTGTCCGATTTCGTGCCCGGATTCTTTATTCAGAATCGTTTCCCTGAGCCGGATTTCGGTGGCTACTTCCGCCAGAAAGCCGGTCTCTCCGTCAATTATTGTGTCTAACATTCCCATCGCTTTTATGCCTATGACGGGTTTACCGCAGGCCCCCGCCTCAACCTGAATCATCCCAAACCCCTCCAGCCGGGATGGCGCCGCGTAAATGTCACAGGCAGCCAGAAGATAAGGCATAAAATTCCTGCTCGTAACGCTCGTCGTATAGGTAACGTTTTTTTCGATTCCGAGGTCGGTTGCCAGTTGCATATCGATTGAATTTTGCTTTTCAGTTCTCGGCTGAGGCCAGACCTTGCAGACGTATTTCCAGTCAGGTGCCTTTGTATCAATCAGGGCAAGCGCCTGCATAACCTCCTGTGCGCCTTTTGATGTTGCGTCGCCGCCAACCGTCATAATCATTATCTGGTCGGGCGCGACGCCGAGCGATTCGCGAACCGTCGCAACCTTGAGATCATTTTTATCACGTGGTATGAAGGCGTCAGTATCGCAGCCGACGGGCAGCACCTCGATATTCTTGCCGCTCAGGCCGTCTCGAACATAAACGTTTTTTACCCAGTTGCTTGTAACAAGTATCAACGGCAGCTTTTCAAGTATCTCGTGATAGTCGCCCATATAGCCATCCGCGACCAACCACGGCACGGGCTGAACGCCATACCTTTGCGGATGAAGCACTAAATTAGGCGTATGTCCCCAGTATCCCACCCCCACCACAATATCCGGCTCGAACCAGCGATAATACCATTCCTTTTCCTGTGCCGATTCGAAATTTACCGAGTGAACATCGACGCCAAGTTCTTCTAAGCCGCGATGAAGCAAATGTCCCTGTGTGGCCAGGCCTGCCGGCGAAGGGGGGTAATCGTAAAGCAGCAGAACTTTCATTTTTTAACTCCTCGATTTGCTGTCACATTTGCGCCAAACTGCCAGAATGCCTCCTGTTTGGGGCAGCATTTCGCCTCGAAGCTGTCGGCTCCGAAACCATACATTTCGGTGATGATTTTGTATTTCTCCTGCCAGATATTTTCAGGCAGCCACACCTGAACGTCGGCATCCCGACTGGGTTTAGGCAGATATTTTCCGCCCCCGTCTTCGTACGCGAACATCCATATCCGCTTGCCGGGAAGTTCCCCTATGCTATGCATCATCAGGACAGCTCTGCTTGTCTCTTCGTGTCGCAGGTGTCGGGTGTATTCGCCCCATCGGCCGTGCGTAAAAACAAGGTCGAATCTGTCCATAGGCATCAGCGACAGAAGTGTTTTTCTGATTTCTTTTTCAGCAAGCGGCTTTTGCTCAGGGCCGTCGTCAAGGTCGGCCATTATCCCTTTGGCGCCGAGATATTCCATTACCCGATTGAATTTGGCAGAGCGGTCGGGGTCGCTTTTTCGGGTAAGCGTAATCACTGTCCATCGTGTTTGCGGGTGCAGCAATATTATGCCGCCTGCCCACAACGTTTCGTCGTCGGGATGTGCTACGATTAACAGGCAGTTGTTGTATTCCCACGATTGTCCTGTGTTTGAAAGCGTCATATTATCTGTCTCCGGCCCGTCCTCCATAGCCCCCCAAGGGGCGAAGGATGGAGTGGCAATATCATCTTCATTCACGATATGTTAATCAATGACCAATGAACAACAGGATGCCTTTTCTTATCAGCATCACTGCTATCGCCGCCAAAAGCAAACTCATTATCTTTGATAGCGCCTTTGTTCCCGCTTCGCCCAATACTTTTATCAGCCAGTATGAGCCGTCAAAGATAAGACCCGCGAAAAGAATGTTCCCAATCACGTGGGGTTCATCAGGTCTATGATTGCTATGCAGAAAAGCAACGCCCCGCCGGCGACCATAAAATCGCCTATGGTGATACCGAGCAGTTTGAAGACCAGTTTGCCGACGAGGATAAAGCTGACCGCCAGCAAAAAGGCAGTTACCATCGACTGGACTATGATTTTGTTTTTTTGCTGTTTATCGAGGCCTTCCGTCAGCGACACGAATATCGGTAGCACCCCGATTGCATCCACCGCCACGAACAACGGTATGAACGACAGCAGGATGTTCCTGAGAACGTCCGTTACGTTTTTGACGTCGCTTGAAAATAGTTGCAAATCCATAGTAATCAGTGTAAATTAGATGCGCACCTGCGGTCAATACTTTTATTGGGGTATAGTGTAATGGTAGCACAACTGACTCTGGATCAGTTAGTCTAGGTCCGAATCCTAGTACCCCAGTTTTTTCATCGCACTATCTATCCAGAGCAGGCATATTGCCCCGAACCGAGCAAAGAGGAGAAAATGAAAGAAGTGAGAACAAGTGGGCAGATGGTATCCCAAAATACTGTTTTTTTGTTGTTTTTCGCGTCGGGAATCAGCGGTCTGATTTATGAGGTGGTCTGGCTTAGAATCCTTTCAAGAATTATCGGCGTAACCGCTTATGCCACAGCCGTAACATTAGCTGCCTTTATGGCCGGGTTGGCCCTGGGTAGCTTTATATTTGGCCGGCTTGTTGACAAACGCAATGACCAGTTGAGAATTTTTGCTCTGTTGCAGATGTGGCTCGCAGTTTTTGCCATTGTCACGCCCTTCATCCTGACCGGCTCGGTCGCTGTTTACAAATTAGTTTCTATAATCACTCATCAAAGCACCGCCGCGATTTCATTGTCAAAAGTGGTTATGTCCTTTCTCTCGCTGCTGGTCCCTACGGTGCTGATGGGCGGCACACTTCCTGCTCTGACCAGCTACCTTGTCAGACAAGGCGGGATGTTCGGGAAGAACTTCAGCTTGCTGTATGGATTGAATACGTTAGGAGCCGTTTTGGGTGTTGTCCTGAGCGGTTTCATTACCATCGGCGCAATCGGCGAGTGGAATACCATATTCATTGGGGCGGCAATAAACCTTGTAGTCGGTTTCGTAACATTTGTTATTTACCGCAGGAAGTTACGATTCACCGGACAAACCGGCGTCACGCGCAACGTGGCTGTCAAAGCTGTGGATAAACGCATTTCGATGTACTCAGATACGGTGCGAAAAATGGTGCTCATCGCGTTTATGATAAGCGGCTTTACAGCCCTGGCCTACGAGGTGGTATGGACGCGACAGCTAATTCTGTTTCTACGGACCTCGATATACGCGTTTTCCGGTATGTTGGCGATATTCCTTGTAGGAGTGGCGCTTGGCAGTATGTTTATGAACAGGTATGTGGACCGTCTCAGGACTCCCCTGTTAATTTTTGGAATCATGGAGTTGGCCATCGGCGCTTTGTCGATTTTCAACCTTTATCTTTTCGGTCCGTTGG
>JBEKAT010000070.1:0-12472 GCA_050015775.1 Sedimentisphaerales bacterium
GTAAGGGGATATTTTGCGGCGTCGCTGTTGTTGCGTCCTAAAGACGGGCCGATATGGAAGGCGTTTGAAAACAGCGAATGTTCGATTCCAATCATTTTAGAGCAGCAGGGGGAGTCGATTTGTTTCGATGCCAACGGGGCGGGGTATTACACGACGAGCGAGCATAAGCATCAGCCGATTTATTATTTTCCGCGTGATACGAAATCAAAGAACTAACGGCGACGCTTCGTTGGTTGCGGTGCGGCGAGATACCAGCGTTTTACGAAATTTTGTTCGCTTTTGGTGAGTGGGACGAGGCCGCCAAAATGTGATGCCCATAAGCGGACGAGGATTGTGCCTGTGGCGAAGTCCTTTACTATGGTCGCGGTTTTTTTGTCGGCGGCGATGAAAAGCCCGATGCCTTTGACGAGGAAAGCGGATACGGGTTTGTTGCCCTGTCGGACTATTTTTTTCATACCTGATGCTATTTTTGCCGGAGAAGGTGTTTCGACCCACATAGGAGTTCCGTTGACATAGACCATTTCGGCGGGTTCGAGGGGGCCCATCGCGAGGAGTTTGGCGGCGTCGGGGCGGTTAAAAAAACAGGCTATTGTTTTATTGTAAATGAAGGTGACGGGCGGGTGTTGGCCGGTTGTATTGATGACAGCTTTTTGAATAGCGGATTTGACTTCGAGGATTTTTTTCGCGGCGGGAGGTTTAAGGCGTAATGTTTTTAATCTGGGGAGATTATTTTCGCAGCGATTGAGGACCTTGTGCAGGAGTCGCATAGCGTCGGGGGCGTTTTGGGCGGTGACGAAGATGCCGTGCTTTGCGAGGAACATAATCGCGGGTTTTTTGCCGTAACGCTTTTCGTAGTCGGCTACGAGGCGTGATGTTTTTATCGCGAGGGGGAAGCCGGGCGGGGCGTAGGGAATCCAGAGCGGGGGATATTTTTCGGATTTGAAGAGTTTTGTGATTTCGACGCGGCCTTTTTTTGAATTGACATACGCGCCAATCACTAATGGGTGCAGGTGAATGACGCATTTATCGAGAAGTGCGTGCAAGTTGGCTTCAACAGAGGGCCTGACGGAGCTTGTGACGTCATCGCAGCAGCTTGTAAGGTGGCGGCTGATGATTTCCAGCTCACGTCTGGCGGCGGGGAGTTTGGCGAGCTTTTTATCTTTGATGACGCCGTGAACTTTGTCGAGACGTAGTTTTCGCCAGCCGCGTTTGGCGTTCATATCTTTGAGGGCGGTGCCGCTTGCCTTGATGAACATAAATTTGCCGTTGTCTGTTTTGACGGAGGTGTTGCCGCCGGCGGCTTGGGTAAGCGCGGGGTTCCTGCCCGTGGTATTTGATATTTTTATCAGGTCAGCAAGTGCCTTATCCATTTGGCGCAGGGGAGGCGGCGTATCTTTCGAGGAGTTTTTGTTCGGCCTGGGCGGTCCAGATTCCGTTGCTGAGGCAGGCGGCGACTTCCGGCAGTTTGTCGGCGAGTTTGGCAATCGGCGTGAGGGCCAGCCCTTTGCAGACGGGATATACGATAATTTTGCCCCCAATCGAGCGGTTCTCAATGGCGCGAATTCCATCGCAGGCGCCGTCAAGGCCGCAGACGGCAGCCACCGAGATATTCGTATCGAGCCGACCCGCCTCCAGCTCTGCCAACTCGCGTTTCATATCCTGCAGCACCGAGCCGCTTGTTCCGACGAAATACATCTGCTTCTCGATATACGCGTCGAGGTTGATTTTGGCGGTCATCGTCGCCGGTATTCCCGCGAATACGTTGATTATCGCGCGTTTGCCTGCGCTGAGGACTGCTGCTGCGGCAAGCTCCGGCGCGGGCGCCATAATAACGATGTAGTCGGTGCCTTCGGGCATTTTGTCTTTGACAGGACTGTATTGCTTATAGGGGACGTTTTTGGCTGTGGCCATCGGTTCGGCTGTTTTGAGCAGGGTGGCGAGTCGGCCGTCATCGGAATCGCCCGCGGAGATGCTTATCCCTTCTATGCCAGAGTAGATGTTGCGTATTACGTGCATTGTCCCCATAGGCCCTGCGGCGCCGACGATGTTTATTTTATCGCCTTTGCGAATCTCACTGGTTTGGGGGATATGTTTCATCGAGTCGGCAGGTTCGTAGCCGACGGCGCCGGTTATCCGGATACCCGCGTAATGAACCCGACCGATTGGGACGGCGACGTCTCGTCCGAAACGTTCGCCGCAGAGGACGATGTTGAAAAGACCCTGCTGGCCGACCTTTGAAAAGAGCGCCTCGACCCTGTCGGGGTTTGCGCCGAGATAAATCACGTCGTCGAAACTGGCGTCGGTCAGGCGGGCGATTTCGGAGCAAAGTTCCATATTAACGCCGGGGACTTCGGGAGGCCTGTATTGTGAGGCCCAGATAACTTTTGCGGGTTGTCCCCATTGTTTGAACAGTTCCGTGAGGTCGTTGGGGGTTACAATTACGTCGGCGACAATGAGCATTGTGTTGTCCGGCTCGATGCGCTGGGTTTCATCGCTGTCGTAAGCGTTTTCTACGCACCCCCAGGGTTCTATCAACGCAACAGCAGATGCGCTCAACCGTTCAGGCGCAGGTATCAACATCGATTCACCCTGCGGCGAGGTGATGACCCTTTCGTCCATCAGGACGTATTCCTGCAGGGCACCTTCGAAATTGTAGCCAAAGGCACCGTTGGATTCTGGCGTGGGGAGCCAGCGGTAATCGGTCTCGACAAGGAAACGCTCGCCCGGTTTGAATTGAGTTACGCCCTGGCCGACCGCCTCCACGCGGACTACGGTCTCGTGGCCGGGCACAGTGGGTTTATCGCCGGGGACGTAACTGCTGATTTCCCCAAGTATGGCCGGGGTGATTCCGCTTACTATATCCATTTTTCGCGGATGTGCCGCAAACTGCTTGATTAACTTCAGGTCGCTGAAACACAGACCGACCGCCTCGACGCGACATAGAATCTGATGTCGCCCCGGCGAGGCAATCGGTTTCGATTTGTTAAGGACCAACTCATTGGCCGCGACCAACTGCACGGCGTGCTGCGTCTTTGGCAAGTCCGACATACTCCTTTTAATGCCTTTCCATATACTCACACGTCAAGTCAATCCCGTTAGTTTATATTTATTGGTCGCGCGATGCAATGCTTGTCATCTTTTTGTATTGTTTTTTTTCGGCGTGGTGTTTTGGGGGCGGTATTCCTTCGGAGTAAACGAGTTTTGGATGAGGTCTCTGCCCTGCGCCAAATCCTGTATTTGCCCGGTTGTCCCGGCCTGCATCAGGATGTTGCCGATAGCGGTTGCCTCGGCAGGTCCTGCTATCACTTTTTTGCCGGTAGCGTTGGCCGTGAGCTGGTTCAAGAGCCTATTTTGTGAGCCGCCGCCTACGACGTGCAGGCAGTCAATACCGCCGGCGACCACATCCTCAAGCTGATTTATCGTCTCGGCGTACTTGCGGGCGAGGTTTTCCAGAATCACCCGCACCATTTGCCCTTTGTCGTCGATGGGTTTTTGACCCGTTCCTGCCAGGTATTTGTTTATCCGGGCGGGCATTTGCCCGGGCGCGTAAAATTGCGAGTCATCCACATCGATAGACGCTTGGCCCGGTTTTGCCTTTTCCGCCAGTTCCGTCAGCCGGGCGTAAGACAAATCCTCACCTTCTTTTTGCCACTGTCTTTTGCATTCCTGCACGAGCCAAAGCCCCATTATATTTTTCAACAGCCGAATCGTTCCCTCAACCCCGCCCTCATTGGTAAAGGGATACGCGAATGTCTTGTCGTTAACGATTGCGTTTGGCGTTTCAACGCCCATCAAACTCCACGTCCCGCTGGATAAATACGCCCATTTGGTTTTCCTGTCGGCGGGCACTGCCGCGACCGCACTTGCCGTATCGTGCGAACCGACCGCTATAACAGGAATCCGGGGGCATCCGATTTCTTTCGCCACATTCTTTGTCAGCGTTCCAACTATCGTTCCAGGATTGATTACCTCAGGCATAATCTCAATCGGCAGATTCATTTTCTCGAAAATCTCCCGCGACCATTTTCCCGTCCGCATATCCATAAGCTGGCTTGTGCCGGCGAGCGTGTATTCCGCGTATGTCCGTCCGCATAAAAAATACGAAACCAAATCCGCGATGAAAATCAGTCGTTTTGCCTTTGCCAGTACCGGCGAATCAGCCAGACGCATCGAAAGGAGTTGATAGATGCTGTTGTGCCGGGCGAACTGTATGCCCGTATGCTCATAAATCTCCCGTTTAGGCATCAGTTCGCAGGCCTTTTCAATCATCCCGTTGGTGCGGCTGTCCCTGTAGTGGTAAGGATTTTCGATCAGCTTACCATTTTCGTCGAGCAGTCCGAAGTCAACGCCCCAGCTATCGACGCCGATGCCGGCAATATCGCCGGATTCTTTGGCAGCTTTACCGATACCGGTTTTGACTTCCGACATAAGCCGGGGGAAATCCCAGCGTAAAGACCCATTCTGTTCGACCGGGCCGTTGATGAATCGATGAACTTCCTCGAGACTAATTTTGTCTGCTGAGACAATTCCCAGCATCACCCGTCCGCTCTCGGCGCCGAGGTCAACCGCTATGTATCGTTTTTCGTCTGCCATAGTTTGTGTTCTGTAAATTGTTAATCTTCGGGCGGGGCGGTGAGGTTTGCCGCGGCCTGAATACCGGAGGACACCTCGTTAATAATACCGAGCTTTACGTATATGGGGCGAATGTTTTTTCTAAGTTCGGGAAGTTTAAGAGCGAACATGGCTGCTGCCAGAACGCACAAGGTGCCGCCGATAATCAAGGTATCAGGAGCGCCTATGGTGGCGGCGAGGGTTCCTGCCATTAAGCTGCCGAAGGGGGCGGTGCCGATGAAGGCCATAACGTAGAAGCTCATAATCCGGCCTCGTTTGTCGTCGTCAACGATGGTTTGAATGATTGTATTGCTTGCGACCATTTGCACCATCATTCCAAGACCCGTTATGAACAACAGCGGCAGGGATAGCCACAATACACGAGATAAAGAAAATGTAATGAGGCCGATACCGAAGACGGCGGTGGACAAAGGAATAATTTTGGTGAGTCCGCGGGCGTTTTTTCTTGAGGCAAGATAAATAGCACCTGTCAAAGCGCCGGAGCCGGCGGCGGCCATAAGAAGGCCGAGGGTGATAGGGCCTCCATGAAGGATTTTGCGGGCAAAGACGGGCATAAGCACCGAATATGGCATCCCGATGAAACTTACCAGTGCAAGCAGAAGCATAATGTATCTTAACGGGGCAAAACCGGAGGCATAGTTGAAACCTTCCTTAAGCTCGTGCAGGACGGTAGTCGTTCGGGGTTTGGCATTTTGATAAGTTATTTTCATCATTAGCAGGGAGGCGATGACGAAGAGGAAGCTGACGGCGTTTATGGCGAAGCAGACGCCCTCGTTCGAGACGGCGATGATTATGCCTGCGACGGCTGGGCCGATGAGGCGTGCGCTGTTGAACATCATAGAATTCATCGCGATGGCATTGCTGAGGTCTTCCTTGTTTTCGACCAGGGCAATGACGAAGGATTGGCGCGTGGGCATATCGAAGGCGTTGATAAGGCCGAGAAGGACGGCGAGAAGAATAATGTTCGGGACGTCGATGTGGCCTGTGAAAAACAGGACTGTCAGGAGCAGGGCCTGGAGCATGGAAAGGGTCTGTGTGGCGAGGAGTATTCGGTAACGATTCCAGCGGTCGGCCATAACGCCTGCAAGGGGAGTGAGGAGGAAGGCGGGTATCTGTGTGGCGAAGCCGACCAATCCAAGGAGGAAGGGCGAGTCGGTGAGGCGATATACCAGCCAGGGCAGCGCGATTTGCTGTGTCCAGGTGCCAATAAGGGATATAATCTGGCCCGTGAAGAAAAGGCGATAGTTCCTGTATCGCAGGGAACGGAAAATAACCTGATGTCCTTTTAGCTCATCCACTTTATGCTCACCGGCACCGGCAATATCTGTGCCGGCTGTTTTTATTCATAATCATCAGTCATAGCTAATAAATAGTCAATACGCAGTTGCTCTTAATCGGTGCGGGTTTATAATCTTTGTCACGATGAGAGTTTTGATTTATGGAGCCGGCGCGGTTGGTTTGGGGGTTGCGAGTTCTCTTTTGAAATCGCGGGAGGAGGTTTGTTTGCTGGCAAGGCCGGATACTGTTCGCGAGTTGAGGCAGGGGGGCTTGAGCAGGACAGGCATATTTGGTTCTTTTTGCGCTTCGCCCGATTCGTTCGCAGCGTATCAATCTTTAGACGAAATCGGGAATACGACGTTTGATTTTATTCTTGTTTGTGTCAAGTCGTTTGATTCCGCCGAGGCGGCGGAAGACCTTTCGAGGCATTCGGACATTTTCGGGCAAAATACGAAAATCGTTCTTTGCCAAAATGGCTGGGGCAACGCGGAGAAATTCGCTGTCCATTTTCCGAAAGAGCGCATTTATAGCGCGCGAGTGATTACGGGATTTACGCGACGTAAGCCCAACGAGGTTGAGATAACAGTCCACGCTGACGCTATTCACATCGGCTCGCTTTTCGGCTGCGACCTCGCCTGTGTTGAACCGCTCGCCAAAGCGATTGCCGCAGGCAGCATTCCTGCTGAAACCATCCCCGATATCGAGAAAGACCTCTGGGCCAAAATGCTTTACAATTGCGCGCTTAATCCGTTAGGCGCGATTCTCGACGTCCCTTATGGCTCGCTTGCTGAAAATACTTACAGCAGGGACTTGATGAACCATATTACCGAGGAAGTTTTTGCCGTTATGACCGCCGCCGGCTTTCGGACGCACTGGCCCTGTGCCGACGGTTTTCTGAAGATTTTTTACGACAAGCTTGTTCCTGATACCGCTAAACATAAATCATCGACTTTGCAGGATATCGCGGCGGGTAAAAAGACCGAAATCGATTCGCTCACAGGCGAGGTATTAGCCCTGGCGGAGAAACACCACATCGACGTTGCTTATAACCGTGCCGTTTACGCTATTATCAAATTTGTCGAGGCCCGGAGGACAGGGTAGTTCTGAAGGCAGCCGATTTTTTTGCCCATTTTAATGCAGGTAATAAAACCCTACAGGATGCAAAAAATGCGCTTGACAAAACCGGGCTTTTTCAAGAAACTGATATACACTTGCCGATTCAATAAGAGGTGGGTTTATGAGGTTGAAAAAACGAATACCGAGCGGTAGAGAAAAGGACCAGAAAGCCATAGAGTTGCTTGAGCGGCTGCGGGAGAATGTGTATAGCGATAATCCATCGACCGCGCGGCATGCGGCGTTCAATTTGTCCTGGATGCAGGAGGACGGTTTCGAGATTCTCAAGGAAGCTCTTTTCGGCACCGCCTGCAGGGCCACAAAGGGTGCGGCCGCATACGGGCTTCGCAAGATGCGCGGCAGGATGAAGAAAAACGGAATGGCCCTGATTGAAGAAGGTCTTAGGCATTCCAATGAGGGGACACGTCAGGTTTGCGCACGTGCGCTATCGCTGGACAAAGAAGCGAAACGGCAAGCCGTTCAGCAACAACAGCAGCGGCAGCCGGATTCGCAGCCGCAACCCAGGCAGCGACCAAAGCCGAATTTCAGGATTTCTGAAATATCTCACAAATCACTAAGGGAGAGGCCCCGAAGCGGCAGGATGAATCCGCCGGAGGAGTCGAGATTTAACCGCTGATATTTCTGTTGCCACCCATTACCGTCTCGATTTCTCACGTATAATTTCATTTTATTGTCATAACTGACAACCCGCAGGTTAATCTTGTAATTGGTTGAAATGGCACGTCCTATTTCGTAATATGTCTCCCGATTGATTACTTTCTCACTATTCGTCGATTCTTGAACGTGGGAGACGATTATGACATATTTAGCAGTTCCGATAGCAGCCAAGACATTGCAGGATGCCGAGGAGCAGATACAGGCCGCGGTTGCCGCGGGGGCGGAACTTCTCGAATTGCGCACCGATTACCTTGTGCATTTGTCCGTTGACCTTGCCCTTCAGATTATCGATGCTGCCAGGCAGTTTGCACCAGGACTGCCGATTATCGTTACCTGCCGGGATTATCAGCAGGGCGGGACTCTGCGCCATCCGAATGATTTGCGAACGAACGTTCTTACCGCGGCGGTTCGGGCGGGGGCGGAATTCATAGACGTCGAATATGAGAATTTCATATCAGTGGCGATTGGCAGTAAGATTTCGCTTGCACTTTCGACGGGGACAGGAACGCGGCTGATTTT
Source organism: Sedimentisphaerales bacterium (assembly GCA_050015775.1). GTDB lineage: Bacteria > Planctomycetota > Phycisphaerae > Sedimentisphaerales > Anaerobacaceae > Fen-1362. Next base: position 8,221 of record JBEKAT010000070.1, read on the forward strand.
GTCGGACCATAACTTCCAGACGAAATTCAAGAACATTGCAAAGCATTACTGGGAGATTGCAAACGTATTTTCCGGTGCGATACCGAAGCTGGTTTATTCGGCGCATCATATCAACGATTGTTTCGATATCCTGGATTTGCAGCACAGCGCCAAGGGCGAGATGATTGCGTTTTGTATGGATGAGCCGGGTTTTATGACGAGGGTTTTGACAAAGAAATTCAACGGTCTTGTTACGTTCGCAAGTATCGGCGAAAAGACGGCGACGGCGCCAGGCCAGCCAACGGTCGAGCAGTTGCGGGACCTCTATCGCTGGGATTCGATAAACGCACAGACAGAATTTTATGGCGTGATTGGAGACCCGATTGCCCATTCATTGAGTCCCGCTGTTCACAACGCATGTTTTGCCGAGCGTGGTTTGAACAAGGTTTATGTGCTTTTGCTTGTGGCAGGCGAGCAGTCGGATTTTAACGCCTTTATGGATAATATCCTTTCACGCCCGTGGCTTGGTTTTAAAGGTTTTAGCGTTACGATTCCGCATAAGGAATATGCGATAAATTACGTCAAAGAAAAGGGCGGTGTTATCGACCCGCTCGCTGAAAGAATCGGCGCTGCCAACACAATCATCGTCAACGGTTCACAGTTGTCGGCGTACAATACCGATTGCATCGCGGCGATTGACGCAATCACCACGGGGCTTGGTATAGATAAGGCCGATCTGCGGAAAATGCCTGTCGCAGTGATTGGCGCGGGCGGGGGGGCAAGGGCGGTCGTCGCGGGGCTGGCGGAGGCGGAGGCGAAAATAAAAATCTATAACCGCACCGTCGAGCGGGCGAAACATCTGGCCTCTGATTTCAAATGCGATTACGACTCATTAGACAGCATACATAAGCTGAAAGAAAAGCTAATCGTCAACTGCACGAGTATTGGTATGCACCCGCATATTGACGCGTCGCCGGTTGATGTGAAGCTGTTGCAAAAGCATATGGCGGTCTTTGATACCGTTTACACTCCGCCTGAGACACTGTTATTGAAACACGCCAGAGAGATTGGTTGCAAGACAATCTCCGGCGTAGATATGTTCATCAGGCAGGCCGCTGAGCAATTTAGATTGTTTACGGGCCAAAATGCCAATGTTGAGACGATGCGGGGAATCTTGACGCACAAATAAAAAACTATTCTCTGTGGCGAAATCACTTTCTGTCCCTTGTATTGGCGGGGGTTTGTGGTATAATGATGGTAAAGGCGGTGAATATATGAGCACCCATATAACGATAAAAAAAGATAAGATAGAGGCGTTTTGTCAGCAGCACCATATCTGCGACCTCGGTCTTTTCGGCACGGTTCTACACGACGATTTTCGCCCAAACAGCGGAATCGGCGTGCTGGTCGAGTTTAAGCAGGAGTACGTGCCCGAATCAGTCAAATTAGGCGAAATGCAGGATGAACTGACGAAGATATTCGGTCAGAACGTTGACCTTGTAGAGCGTCAGGCCGTCGAGAAAAGCGAGAACTATATCCGCCGACGGCATATCCTGAAAGCTGTTGAGCCGATTTATACAGCGTAACGCGAGCAAAGCCGGCCCATCTTTGAAATCAATGCCGAGAAGGCGTTTTCAAACAAGCATAAAACTTTTCTAAAAGTTACTGTCATTGTCTTTCAATGACCAAGCGTGTATAATTTCCGTTTTGCTAACATTAATTGAGGACGAAAATGGCGAAGAAGGAAAAGGTAGTATTGGCGTATAGCGGCGGGCTGGATACGAGTGTTATTCTGCCCTGGCTGAAAGAGACGTATGGTTACGATACAATCGCGTTCGCGGCTGACTTAGGGCAGGGCGATGAGCTTTCGGGTATAAAGAAGAAGGCGCTCGCAAGCGGCGCATCGAAATGTATCGTCAAGGATTTGCGAAAAGAGTTCGTCGAGGACTATCTCTGGCGGCTGCTCAAATCCGGGGCGATTTATGAAAACGGATATTTACTCGGCACGAGTATCGCTCGTCCACTGATTGCAAAGCATCAGGTCGATGTTGCTCACGCGGAAGGCGCGACGGGCGTCGCTCACGGCGCGACAGGCAAGGGTAATGACCAGGTTCGTTTTGAGATGACTTATATGGCTCTTGACCCGACGCTGAAAATCATCGCGCCGTGGAAAGACCCTAATTTCAAATTGACCAGTCGCGAGGCGGCGGTTGATTACGCGAATAAGCACGGGATACCGATTGACCAGAGCAAAAAGAAGATATATTCGCGTGACCGGAATATCTGGCACATAAGTCACGAAGGTGCGGACCTCGAAGACCCTGCGAATGAGCCGAAAGATGAGTTGTGGGTGATGTCGAACCCCGTCTCGAAGGCGCCCAATAAGCCGGATTACGTGGAGATTGGTTTTGAGCAGGGTGTTCCTGTCAAATTGGATGGCAAGGTGACCGACAGCGTGAAGCTGCTCGAGACATTGAATGAAATCGGCGGCAAGCACGCGGTGGGGCAGATTGATTTGGTCGAGAACCGTTTGGTCGGTATGAAATCACGCGGGGCATACGAGACACCCGGCGGGACGATTCTGATAACTGCTCACAAATCGCTGGAGACGCTTACGCTTGACCGCGAAACGGCACACTACAAACAGCAGGTATCGCTGAAATACGCGGAGATGGTTTATTATGGCCAGTGGTTTTGCCAGTTGCGTGAGGCGCTCGACGCCTTCGTCGATGTTACCCAGCGGAACGTTACCGGCACGGTGCGGGTGAAGCTTTTCAAGGGCCGGTGCACGCCGGCGGGAGTGAAAAGCCCGTTCAGCTTGTACAGCGGCGCTTTAGCCAGTTTCAAAATGGGCGCCGAATATAACCCGACCGACGCAATTGGTTTTATCCGTTTGTTCGGGTTACCAATGCAAGTGGCAGGGACAGTAAGCAGAAGCATTAAGAAGAAATAGCGAAATAAATGCAGGGAAGCGAAATATTAATTCCGAACTGGTTCTGGATAGTTTTTCTTTTTGCTATCGGCTGCTGCGTGGGCAGTTTCCTCAACGTTGTGATTTACCGTCTGCCGCGTGATAAATCTCTCGTTAGGCCGCCGTCATCCTGCCCGTCCTGCGGCAAACACATTCAATTTTACGACAACGTACCGCTTGTCTCCTGGTTGCTTCTGTGCGGCAAATGCCGGTATTGCAAGACGCGTATTTCGCCCCGTTACTTTGTTATTGAACTGCTGACCGGCCTGGTTTTTGTCGGCACCTTTGCGCTTTACTTTCATTCCGGCTTGCGCCACGGCATACCGGCGTTTTTATCCGGCGGGTGGGTTTTATACCTGATTTCCGTCATCCTCTTTTCCGCGCTTATCGCGTCCTCGGCAATCGACCTGGAGATGTGGATTATCCCGTTGTCCATCTGCTGGTTCGCCACGGCGGCGGGTTTGCTCGGCGGGGCTATTGCGCCTCTGCTTATTCATCCCGCGACCATTCGTCATTATTTTCTGATGCCAATGACCGCCGATTTGATATTTGTCAACCACACCACGGTTGCTTCTTTGGTCATAGGTGCAACAATCGGGCTTGGCATATCTTTGTTACTTTTGGCCACTGGGATTCTAAAAAGAAGTTACGATTTTTCCAAGATTCAAAAATCGTCTGAAAATCCTGAAGAACCAGCCGATTCAACCTCTCAATCCGGCTCAGGGCAGGCAAATTCACCGCAAGCCGAGGGGGAATTCAATGACCGTTTTGAGATGTTTCGGGAGGTCCTGTTTCTGCTGCCCATAATTGTTTGCGCGCTGGCAGCCAGCCAGATTGTCAATCAATGCCCCGCCTTGCATCAATGGTGGCTGGTTTTTTCGCAAAGGCCTGTTGTTGAAGGGTTTATGGGCAGTTTGGCGGGCTATTTCGTCGGCTGTACGGTCGTATGGGCGACCCGAATTTTGGGCACGCTGGCCTTCGGCAGAGAGGCAATGGGGTTAGGCGACGTGCACCTGATGGGTGCCGCCGGGACGGTGATTGGGCCGTTATTCATAATTATCGCGTTTTTTGTTGCGCCGTTCTTCGGACTTGTTTGGGCGGCGGCGCAACTGTTTTCAAAAAAAACCAGACAAATTCCTTATGGTCCCTTCTTGTCAATAGGGATAGTTGTTGTTATGATTTTCCATGATGGTATTATTGACTATCTGAAAGTTGTGTTTGGCAGATAAGAAAGGATTCGCTTTAATATTTTGAAGGAGACACAGAAATGCAGTTCACAAAAAGTAAAGTGGCGTTGTTGCT
>JBEKAT010000071.1:0-12166 GCA_050015775.1 Sedimentisphaerales bacterium
ACACCGGGAACTTATAACGTAACGCTCAAGGCACAAAACGCCCGCGGCATCGCAACAAGGGAATTCAAAATTGTCGTCGGCGACAAAATCGCCCTCACCCCGCCTATGGGCTGGAACAGCTGGAACTGCTGGGCCGCAAATGTATCTGATAAAAACGTCCGCGCATCCGCAAAGGCGATGATTGACAGCGGACTCGTCAACCACGGCTGGACATATATCAATATCGACGACACCTGGCAGGGTAAACGCGGCGGGAAATTCAACGCCATTCAGGGCAATCAAAAATTCCAGGATATGAAGGGACTTTGTGATTACGTCCACTCGCTGGGTTTGAAGGTGGGGATTTACTCCACTCCCTGGATTACCTCATACGCCGGCTATATTGGCGGCTCAAGCGATAATGAAGACGGCTCCTGGGAGAAATTGGCCAACTACGAAAAGAACAAAAGGTTCGGCAAATACGCCTTCGATACAAACGACGCACAACAATATGGACAGTGGGGCATCGATTACCTCAAATTTGACTGGGATACGCATCAGGAAAAGGAAATCGCCGCTATGGCAAATGCGCTTAAGGCAACGGGTCGTGACATTATTTACTCGCTGTCTGCTGGTATGTCCTTCGATAAAGCCGCTTTATGTGCGAAATTAGCCAACTGCTGGAGAACCACGGGCGATATCCGCGACGGCTGGAGCAAAAAGCAGGTACACGAAACCTGGGCGTTTGGAGTTACCGAGATATGGAAGGAACATCTCAGGTGGGCGCCGTTCAGCGGCCCCGGTCACTGGGCTGACGCCGATATGCTCGTTGTCGGCAAGGTCGGCTGGGGAGCTCCGCATCCCTCCAAGTTGACGCCCGACGAGCAATATACGCATATTTCACTTTGGTGCCTCTGGTCAAGCCCGCTACTAATCGGCTGCCCACTCGACCAGCTCGACGATTTCACAAAGAACCTGCTGACAAACGATGAGGTGCTTGCGATTAACCAGGACCCGCTCGGCAAAATAGCAAAGCAAATCTACGCCTCTGGCCCCCTCCAGGTATTGGCCAAAGACCTCGAAGACGGCTCAAAGGCAGTAGGATTCTTCAATACAGGTGAAGAGCCGAATGCCGTAAAAATTACCTGGCAGCAACTCGGCGTAACTGGCAATCAAACCGTCCGCGACCTCTGGAGGCAAAAGAATATCGGCACATATAAAGACGGCTTTGAGGCAGTGGTCCGTCCCCACGGCGTAATTATGGTCCGGCTCCAGCCCGAAAAAAAATAATAAATAGATACGTTTAATGGCGAAGAAAAAAGAACCTCGGTTAACCGACATCATAGGCAGAATACAATACCGACTCGCGTTGGCAGGCGGCTGGATTGACCAGCCATTTGTTTCGCAGCATAACCCGTCGCCCCCGGGATCGATGGTGGTGGTTGCCGTTGAGCCGGAGTTTCGTTTTATGGACAGGGCCGGCATCTGCGGCAGTACCAGGTCGGTTGCGCTGAAATTATGGGGCGGTGCCATACCAAATGGCGACCCGGCCAGATTGGTGCGGGAGCTTTACGAGGCCGAAAACAAAGACAAGACCAACCCATCCGGCTCCCAGGATATGATTGGTTTGATTTACCCCGGCATAAACCGGCTGGATTACGATTATAAGTATGAGGGCGGTGTTTACCCCTGCCATATAGAATCCAATAACGACCCCGCCGTCGCGGAATGGCTCTCGCGGGTCATTCACATCCTGACGATTATGCCCCGGCCCGAAGGTTTTAATCCGCTGGCTGTGAAAAACCTCGACCCAAAATGGGTCAGCCGACTCGGGCAGGCCGGGAAAGATTGTTTCGATGCGATAGCGAAAAAGGACAGCAAATCGCTCGGTGAAACTCTCAACGAAAACATGCGATGCTGGGATGCGCTTCTGCCCTATAATTTAAGGGACCCGGTACTGACCCCGGACCTCCTCGATTTGCTGTATTTTTATCAGCATAAATATCACGGGGCGATGTGTTCAGGCCCAGGCGGCGGGTATCTTTACGTCGTTTCGGATGAGCCCGTACCAGGCGCTTTTCACGCCACCGTCAAGGTGAAGAAATGACCAAAGCCGCATCAGACACCGCGGATTCGACAAGCCCACCGCAGGTCGTCATTTACGGCGGATTTGACGACCTAAGGCCAAATCATTTCAGATTTTTCGAGGAAACGGCAAAACTCGGCAAGATTCACGCCTTTATGTGGTCGGATTCCGCAATCAAGAAAATTTCGGGCACTCCGCCAAAATTCCCCCAGGAAGAACGGCTATATCTGCTCGATTCAATTCGCTATATCCATAAGGTAATCATAATCAACGATGCCAACCAGGACACCCTTCCTGAATCGCCGGGATTCAAACCGAAAATTTGGGTCGTGGATGAACAAAACGACAACCACGCAAAAAAAATGTTCTGCAAAGACAACGGGCTTAAATATCACGTCTTGAAAAATGATACCCTGAACAGATTTTCTGATTATGTCCCTGATTTACAAAAAACAACCACATCTCGAAAAAAGGTTATCGTTACCGGATGTTACGACTGGTTTCACTCGGGCCACGTGAGATTTTTCGAGGAGGTCTCCGAGCTTGGCGACCTTTATGTTTCCATAGGTAGTGACAAAACCATTCGAGAATTAAAAAGCGAGGAACACCCGATGTTTTTGCAGAACCAGCGGCGATTTGTTGTCCAGTCAATCAAATACGTCAAGCAGGCCTTCATAGCCACAGGCAGCGGCTGGTTAGACGCGGAACAGGAGATATATAAAATCAAGCCGGAAATCTACGCGGTCAATGAAGATGGCGACAGACCCGAAAAACGCGAATTCTGCCAGGCCAACAGAATTGAATACGTGGTTTTGAAACGCCTGCCCAAACCCGGCCTGCCCCACCGACAAAGCACAACCCTCCGCGGGTTCTAAATCAGGTCATTATATACTCTCACGCCATCGGCAACCATTTTCAACTGGTTACATTTTGTAACCGCTTTACTTCCCTCTTTGTTCAGGCGGTTTTTCAGTTGTGCCCTCTGTGGCCAACTAACTAAAAACTCATTTTTCCTTTGCCAGTTTGAATGCTATGGCCAACTCGCTGACCATTTTCGCGGGCGTAGTAACCACAAGGCCGGCGTCCGTTCGCTCCCACTTGATTTTCTCTTTTGTGCCTAACATCGAAACGCTTTCAACCTTTATCTTCCCCGCCTTATTGCCCTTGCCGAACATCGTCATAGTAACCTGCGTATTTTCACCCGGCCAGCCCAGCACTATCGCGTAAACGGTATTGCCCCTGTGGGTATAACGAATGTCCTTTGCCGTGTAGCCCCCTTTCATTCTGGCGAACCCTCCGCCTGATTCCATTTTCGCAGGCCCTTCGCCGTATTCGATAAAGGGTCTTGTGCCGTAAATCGCCTCGCCGTTTTGCTTCATCCAGTCGCCGATTTCGAGCAGCACTTTTTTCTGGTTATCCGGAATGGTCCCGTCCGCTTTGGGGGATATATTGAGCATGAGTTGACCATTTTTGCTGACGATATCTACAAGAGTCCGTACAATCTCCAGCGACTTCTTTATCCCGAGGTTCTGCGTATAGCACCAGGACCCGCGGCTGATTGTATCATCGGTGAGCCAGACAAAATCTGTTATCTTGTCCGCCCTGCCCTTCTCGTAATCCTCGATGCCCACTTCACGGGGGAGGTCTTCCTGCTTGTATGTAACGACGACTTCCTTGCCAAGATTGGCGGCGTCGTTGAAATAATGCGTAAGATATTCCATTTTGTATTTGTCGGGGATTTCGTCGAGCCAGGAATCGAAATACATCAAGTCAGGATGATAATGGTCGATGACTTCGATGAGCTTGTCTTCCCACATCTGATAGAATTTATCGGCGGGCATATAGCCATACATAATCGCGCGACAGGGGTCGTTGAGCAATTCCGGAAAATACTTTTTCACAAATTCGTAGTGGCCTGTCCAGTATGTCTTGCCGCCCTTTGTGATTTCGTAAAGGCCGTTGCGCTCGTGGTGAAAGGTGGTAACGAAACGCATACCTCGTTTGCGGATTGCTTTTTCAAGTTCGCCGACGCAATCGCGGTGCGGCCCCATATCTTTTGCGTTCCACGGGGTCAGCTTGCTCGCCCACATCGAAAAGCCGTCGTGGTGCTCCGCTACCGGCCCGGCGAACTGCGCACCCGTTTTTTTGAACAAATCCGCCCATTCATTAGCGTTGAACTTCTCCGCTTTGAACATAGGCACAAAATCAGGATACCCAAACTTGTTCGGTTCGCCGTATGTCTTGACGTGATACTTATATTCCGATGAATTTACGTCATACATATTCCGTGGATACCATTCGTTGCTGAACGCAGGCACGCTGTAAACGCCCCAGTGAAAATATATCCCGAATTTCGCGTCCCGGAACCACTCCGGCGCAGGATTACGTTTCTTCAGCGAATCCCAGTCCGCCGTAAAAACTTGCTTAGTTTTGCCGCCCACAGGTCTCTTCCAGCACGTCTGACTTGTGCAGCCGTTTAACAGCCCAAGGGTTAGCGTGAGGCAAACAATGCCGGTCTTTACCTTCTCCATTTTTTGATACTCCTCAATAGCTGCTGATAAAGCAGAATACGCCCGACAGGATTCGAACCTGTGACCTACGGATTAGAAATCCGTTGCTCTATCCAGCTGAGCTACGGGCGCAAAAATCGTTAAGTTATTGTAACATAACCAGTTGCTATCACTACTGTCAAGAGCTTTTGGCTGTCAAAACACTCGTTGCACCAATTTATGATATAAACCGGTCGATTGAATGTACTATTCTGAATCTATGAAAGTACTGGATGACCTGATAATACTTAATTCTCAGGCCGTTTGAGTCAGTTGTGTAAAACTATCTTGCCCATCATATCTGAATCCCTTTACCTGTGTCACTTTTGCTGACGCTAAACAGAGCACGGTGCACGCACTTGGCTGTAGAGTCTCTCAAAAGCATTTCAATTGGGGTTTGGCATATCCCAATGCTTTCGTTCAATAACAGCTTCCGGTGTTTTAACTTTTCAAAGTGCAAACATTATAAATTTAACAAGCTTTCAGCAGTCCTAAAAACGCCTGACAAGCGCACCCTGAACCAGCGACGATAGCGTTGTTCGGGTTTGGCGCAGCTCTGGTTTGAAAGAAGCGGTGAGAGTATATTGGCAAACTATCACGTTTTATACGCTATTTGAGCCAGTTTTGAGCCATTTCTGCAAAATCTGAAAAGTCATAATCGATGAGCCAGGCATCGGCGAGCATCTTTAGATCGTCAAGATTGACCAAACAATCGCCGGTAAAGTCCCCTTCCAAATCACACCTGAACAGGATATTCACAGGCATCTGTGTCTTTGTTATACTGGGGCCTGCATAACTTACAAGCAACGCATTATCGCCATCGTATTCGAGATAATCGACAGTAATTGAATGTCTGCCGGCGAGGAGATATTTGTAGCCGCTCTTTTCCCGCATCCCGTGCAGACCATCGTTATCAACCACAAGGCTGCCGTTGACATACAATTTGCTGCCGTCGTCGGAATTAGTATAGAATGTATAGTTGCCATCCGCCGGCACCTTTATGTAACCGGTGAAACGGAATGCGAAATAATCGTCCCGCTGCCGCAGGCCAATATCAAAATTGTGAGCAATTCCAGTTGCCGTCGGAGTGAGGGAATCAAAATCGGGCAGCGAAGTCCACGTGCCCTCGTAGTATTTATAATTAAGCCCGTTATCAGCCCTCGTCGCCCAGCCGACACTCTCGAGCATAGGCGATATCTCAGGATTAGCCATGAATAAGTTCCAGCAGAGGCCTGTGCGATAATTCTCAATCATCGGAACAATTGTACCCTGGTCGATGGCCAGATAGTCATCGCAATACCAGCTTTGCCCTAAATTGAAAGCATCGTAAAAGCCAAATGGTCCCCATAAACTGCTGCCGTAAGTGTAGTAAAAATTCTTCATAGCGGCGATTGATTCGGTCGGTGTGTAAGGCATAGAACTTATAGCAGCGGTCGGAGTAATAGTGCCGTTATCGGAAGCGCCCGGCGCATGAGCAGCATAACCCCACGGATTATAGCTGGCAGTCAGCCCCCATACAAGATTGCTGTAGCCTGTAAAACCTTTGGGATTGGCAATGCAATAGGCGTGGTCGATTAGCGCGATGTTTCGGCTGTTCTCAAAATAATTGCAGTAATTGTCGTTTTTGTTGCGAGGGTCAAATCCAAGAAAAGAATAGTGCGTCCAGAACATCGGCGTCTCATACGCGCTGACCCATTGAGTATAACCATAGTACCTGCTGCCGTTTTTATAGCTACCGCCAAGGCCAAAGCCGTCATAATAACAGGATGCCGGTATCGGATGCGTCGGCGAAGCAATGGCTAAAAGATACGCTATCATAGTCTCCGCACCGCCAAAACCAAAACTGCCCGCCCAGCCAGTTGTTGGCGACCAGAACCAATACAGATGCTTGCCATCTGTCTCAGTAGCTCTGCGGTACCAGTCCCATTCTACTTCTTCGTAGAGTTGAGTTGTGCGGGAGCGGATTTCATTTTCTGTCGGGTTATTGGCATCGAAATACTGTCGAGCGACAAGCATACCTTCAATCATATAGGAAGTTTCGACAATATCGCCGCTTATAATCGGGTTGCCGTTGACATCATGATCGGCAGCAATGGATATGCCGGTTGAGCCGTTCATCCAGTGAGACCAAACACCGTGATAGCGTGATGCATTATCCTGAAGGAAGCTGACTATTTTGAGGATGCGTTCGGCGGCCTGTGTTCTTGTAATCCAGCCGCGTTCAACACCGACGACGATGTTTATCAGGCCAAAGCCTGAACCGCCTGTGGTAACGGTCTGGCGGTCGTACGAGGCGAATCTTTCGCGAATCATTCCGCTGTCAGGATGAGCAAAGTCCCAGCAATATCTGAAGGTCGCCTCTTCTATGGAGGTCAGAAGCTGCTCATCAGTCATAGCGTAAGTTGCGGCGGAAACAACATCAGATGGACTGGATTCAATGCCGCCGACGACGGAAACCACGTAATAATATTTTGTCGAGCCGTTTGTTCCGAGAAAGTCGCTGTGGACGGCAATATCATCGAGAGATGTATTTATTTTTGTGAAAGGACCTGTTGCGGAATTGGAACGATAAATATTATAACCATTTAAACCCGATGCCGACACAGGCGTCCATCGCAAATCAATTCTGCAGTCGTGGCCCGCGGCAACAAGGCCTTCAATCAAGGTATCCGCCGCAGACAGCGGCAAGGCTATATTCAACGCCAACGCTAATATTGCAACAAACTTCACAAAAAAAGCTTTTTTCATTTTAATACTGCTTCCGTTATCTATACAGCAAAACGGGGTGTCTGACTATTTGAGCCAGACACCCCAATCGCTAATTAGTATCAATCATCGTTATTCGATGATTTTTTAACTATTGACACTGCGGATTAGACACATCGTTGCATTTGCGCCAATTAGCAGCCATTTCTGCAAAATCAGCAAAGTTGACATAGCAGTCTTTATTTATATCGCCGGGCATATACGAAAGACCGCAGTTATCGGCCGTATTGAAAGTCCACGTCCAGCCTTCCGACTTTATCTCCGGACCTGAACCGTCCGGGTCATAGCAGTCAACACGCCAATAATAATTCTGATATGAGGCAAGCGAACTAATCGCAACAGAATTGGCATCCTGCTTGTTGAGGATTTTTGTGTTTGTTCCGGGCATGTTGCTATCAGTGCCAAACCATACATCACAGCGAATAGTATCGCCGGTGTGACGAGGAGCAGGCCTGTTCCACGACAGCGCAGTTACTCTAAACGGAAGAAGATCGAGCTCGCCATTTGTAGGTTCAGGGTTCGACGCACCGTAGCGGTAAGTAACTGATACATCATCCCAGTTAATAGAGCCTATGTGAGCATCGGGTCCTATACTGCCTGCAGTCATGCCCATAAAAACCCTGCAGGTAACAGCCGGAAACGGCGCGATACTGGTACCGGAAATAAACTTCCATATATCACAGGGATCGAGAGCACCAGAGGGAAAGGGGGGAATGGGGGGACTGGGATCGGCATAAAAATACCCTATTACTTCGTCGTAAATCAGGATACCGTACACGTCGTACCACTCGACTTTGAAAAAAGCGTCCCTGCCGTAAAGACCACCACCATCGCTTGAGAGAGCAATGGCCCAGATGCTGAAATCGTACGTATTACCCGCGACCACAGGAACATCCTGGAATATACCGCTATCATCCAACCATTCTTTCACAGCTTTGGTGCCGCTATGTACCGCATTAGCATCACTGTGATGCTCACCGTTTGTGCCGTAAGTCGTCCAGCCTTGAATCGGAGGACCACCAAACCTGCCTAAATCACCCTGTTCAAAGCCGGGGTTCATCAAAGCATTGGCCAAGGCATTGCCGGCAGCAAAACCTATAACCAATATCACTAACAGGACAATCTTTTTCTTCATAATATATCCTTTCGTTAATATGACAAAACAGAGCGCTCGACTTTTTACAGCCGAGCACTCCAATCGTCAATTCATAAAAATCGTCATCAAGATGATTTTTTAACTATTGACACTGCGGATTAGACTTATCGTTGCATTTGAGCCAATTAGCAACCATTTCTTTAACATCAGCAAGGTTGACATAGCAGTCTCCATTTATATCGCCAGGGATATACGAAGGACCGCAGTTACCGGCCGTATTGAAAGTCCACGTCTCGTCGCCTTCCGACTTTATCTCCGGACCTGGACTGTTCGGGTCATAGCAGTCAACACGCCAATAATAATTCTGATGTGGGGCAAGCGAACTAATCGCAACAGAATTGGCATCCTGCTTGTTGAGGATTTTTGTGTTTGTTCCGGGCATACAGGGGTCTGTGCCAAACCACACATCACAGCGAATAATATCGCCGGCCTGACGAGGAGCAGGCCTGTCCCACGACAGCGCAGTTACTTCAGACGGAACAAGAGCGTTCGCGTCATCTGCAGGGTTAGGGTTCGACGCAGCGTAACGCCAAGTAACTGATACGTCGTCCCAGTTGAGAGATCCTGTCCCGGGTCCAGTAGCCACAAGTTTCAAAAATACTCTGCCATAAGCCGTTCCTGTAGGGGAAGTGCACACACCAGAAATAAGTTTCCAAGTATCACAAGGATCGACTACTCCTCCTCCTCCTCCATAATAATACCCAATTATTTGGGCTCCCTTTCCGACCGTCTTTGTACTATCAAGCCAATTAACCTCAATAACACCATTCAAGCCATGAAGACCGCCATTATCGGCGAAGGCAGAAAGGGCCCAGACGTCGACTTTGTAAGCTTTTCCTACGATGGCATTAAAATCCTGGTATAAATAGGTATTCGACGACCATATTTTCACAGCTTCGGCGCCGCTATGTACGCAATTAACATGATTAGGACCATAATTAACATCATTATGATGCCAACCGTTTGTGCCGACAGTCGTCCAGTATGTCACATTCTGAGGATCAAACCTGCCTATCGAACCCAGCTCAAAGCTGGGGTTCAGCAAGTTATGGGCCAAGGCATTGCCAGCAGCAAAACCTATAACCAATATCACTAACAGGACAATCTTTTTCTTCATAATATATCCCTTCCTTAATAGGGCAAGACAGGTCTTTGTTTTTATATTCATATCTAATATGACAAAATAGGGCGCTCGACTTTTTACAGCCGAGCGCCCCAACAATCAATTCAAAGACCAACTATTTCCTGCGTCTGGCAAGGAATAAGCTGCCCAATCCCAATATCATCATTGTTGCCGGCTCGGGAACATAAACCATATTACCGAACGTTGCCTGCTCCCACACTGTAGTGTCCCACACCTGTGGCTGAAAATAGCCGCCGACCTGGGCGGGAGAGAGCATTCCATACAGGCCGTGGGGCGGATCCTCAGCGGGATTGCCCTCGTCGAAGGCTAGCTGGCCGCTGCTGTAAGTTGTCAAGCCCATAGTCACGATATATTCTATGGTAGCCGGGTCTAACGCGCTAAGAGAGTTAGGGCGATAGACGACACCCATTCGAACCGTGTCTCCTTTGGTATAAGTGAGGCTATAGTTGGTGGTAAAACTATAAAACGGCAATCGGCCTCCAAAGGCAGCAATCTCTCCGGTTTGGCCATTAATCATAAACTTGCCGTCACCTTGCAATGACCACCAGGGTGCGACCTGCAAGCCGGCTTCGGCGTTGCCTGTACCCGTAATAGTCACATCTGCGGCGAATCCAAAGGCGTCGCCGTTAGCAAATGAAGCAGGAGTGGTTCCGTCGGTAGATAAACGAACAATGTGCAAATTGGCCCAATTACCCCCATCACTCCCACGCTGGTCATCGTTGATTGTTATCGACGACGGATAGGAATTGGTGGTAGTGACTATCGACGTAGGGTTGTCGTTCCAGATACGCGTCTGAATAACCGCACTGTTTATTGCTGGCGACGCGAGGGCAGTTCCACACAGAACCATGCCCAAACTGACACATAACATAACACATATTAATCTCTTCATCTCTCTGACCTCCTAAAATAAAAAGTTTACGCGTACTTATAACCCAGCTAAACACTTAGTCGGGCAATACGCGAAAATGCAAAAATATCATTGTCATAACGTTTTCGCAGCACAATTCTACCAATCCTGCAAGTCCAAAACAACGCCATTTTGCGGATATTTTTCACCATTTTGCGACATTTTTTGCCACAGAGAACACCCGCCGCCGATAAAACAGCAGCCGTCATAAAAATCACACCTAAATATAACTGGTTGATAATTTCATAACATAAAACCTATTTATTAATAGTTAATTCCACGTATCAATTGGTCAACTCCAAAAGTCAATTCCATACTTTTATCCGAATAACCGTTGGCAATGTCCTGCTGGTCATAAGCCTTCTCCTCGCTGACATGGCCATCGATAAACACTACATTACCGACACCCGTGTTCTGTTTTGAATCGTTAGCCTTGTGGAACGTCGCTATACAATCGCCGTTGCCGTATTTTTGCGTGCCAAAAAACATATCATTAAGGGCATACTTAGATAAACTAATGGCATCTCCGTAAGTTCTGTTTATAATCCATATATTTTCCTCCGTGAAAAAAAGCACTCGTGATGTGTGTTTTACCTGACCGAGTACTATCATTTGGCCGAGAGCACCGGTAAGGTCACTGTAGCCGCCGTTGGCGTTGTTGCAGCCGCCGGCGCTGAGACGTCCGTTCATACTGTAACTAAACGTCGGGTTTATAGGGATACCCGGTATATGCAATGGGTGATTCGCCCCCCTGGTTTTGGCGATGCCGGCAAAACTCGGGCAGCAATGTAAATTCTTTGCCTGCAGATATGGCCACAGAGGCCCATCAGGAACAACTCCGGCATCGTGCCAACGGCACTCAAAAGGATGCTCCGTTGTAAACGTTTTGCAGCTGTAAATGCAGGTGAGCGGAAACGGAAACTTATCGTCGTTTGCCTGAAGATACATCATTCCAGCAAGAGCATAATTTTTAAGATTGTTCCTACAGACAACCGATCTGGCCTGTTCGCGTGCCCTGTTCAGCGCCGGCATTAGAACCGCCATCAGCAACGCAATTATCGCAATCACAACCAGCAATTCTACTAACGTGAAACCTTTATTCTTTCTCATAATTCTATTCCCTAAGAACATTTCAAATTTATCGTTCTTATTTCCGCCAATCGGCAGCCATTTGTGCAAAATCAACGAATGTATAACTGTTGAGCCAATTTGCGGCTAATATCATTAAATCGTTCATATCGACAACACAGTCGTGTGTGTAATCGCCGGGTAAATTACATCTGAACAACAGATTTACTGGAATTTGCTCTTTGGAAATTCCCGCACCGGCAAAACTGACTGTCAACACCTGAGAGCCGGTTTGTTCAAAGTAGCTAACAACAATCAGATGTTTTCCGGCAGTAAGACTGAGTGTACCGCTTGCGTCCTGAGTTCCGTGCACGCCGTCGTTGTTTACGACAAGAGCGCCGTCGATGTATAATTTGCTGCCGTCGTCGGAGTTAGTGTAGAAAGTATAATCGCCGGCGGTTTGTATATCGATATAGCCGGTGAAGCGGAGGGCGAAAGAATCGTCCTG
>JBEKAT010000072.1:0-16272 GCA_050015775.1 Sedimentisphaerales bacterium
GGCGGCAGACGCGGCGGCGGTGGCGGCGGATATGGTGGTGGCGGCGGCGGTGGCGGCTCTCGCGGCGGCCCGAGTCGCAGGTACTAACCGTTATTGCCCAAACGCAGCATTTTTCAGACAGCTGGGATTCAACGTGGAGTAATTCTGCGCGGCAACAATTAGTCAATAAAATATAATAGCCCCTCGGCGTTTACACGCCGAGGGGCTGTTTTTATGAACAACCCAAACCACAATAAGTCATCACTCAGCCGACTATTTCTTCGGCAGGTATTTGCTTCGCAGGTTATTCTCGACTCCCATAACAAGTTCCGTTCGCTTCTGGTCAGGGAGCGTCTTGAGCATTTCCTGTGCGATGGCAGGCGCATCATCCTGGGTTTTGCCGACGCATAACGCTTTGGCCTGCTTGTCGAACTGCGTCAGGTATATCTCCAAATCCTTTATATCCACCACGGTAGATACAGGGCCGTGTCCCGGCACAATAATTTTCGCGGGTGTGGTTTCCAGTTTGGCAAGGGCTTTCAGCCAGCCCTGAACGTCGGCATCAGCAAGGAACGGGTGATACCTCGTAAAAAGTATATCGCCAGCGAATAAAACACCATCCTGGTCAACAAGAGCTACGATACTGTCGTCGGTATGCGCGGGGCCAAGATACGACAAACTGACGGTAACACCACCAAGGTCCACGAGCATAGCATCCCTAAAAGTAATTGTAGGTGCGCTTACCGTGGTTCCATTAAGGTCATCCGGCGTCATTCCGAAATATTCCGGATGCGACAAGCTGTCTTTGGAGCGAGAGGCCGCCAGCCGGCCGTTTTCGTGGCCTATGACTACCGCGCCGAGTTTGACAAATTCGCAATTTCCCCAGGAATGGTCCAAATGGTAATGCGTATTAACAACATACTTGATTGGCTTGCCGGTTATCTTCTTAATATCAGCAATAAACTCCTGTGCCTTTTTTGCGGATATTCGCGTATCGATGACCAGAACGGCGTCATTGCCGATAATTACGCCGGTATTTGCACCGAAGCTATTGGTCGCCGGCGACGCGTTCTTGAAGTCCACGGCCGCATACACATGCTCAGACAATTTCGTAAGCCCTGTTGTTTCCTCCGCTGCAACAAAACCCGGCGCAAACAAACACACTAACAGCAGCACAAACTGTATTTTCTTCACGGCCTTTCTCATAATTTCTCCTTTTTCAAAGGTCCTTTTGGGAAAGATGATGGCTCTTGCCTGCCCACAAAGCCAAAAAGATTCCGTCCTTTTGGGCGGAATCTTCTTGAACTCCCCGACCAGGAATCGAACCTGGAACCTAGCGGTTACGGCTTCCTTCAGATTTCCCTGAAGACCGGACTATCTCATCACCATACCCGATTATTCGGGGTTAGGTGCCGGGCGCTTGTAAGAGCTTATTGGCACAGGTCGCCTCACTCTTTAGTCTCTGCACCTTCCAGTCCACTTTTTACCCAACCCTGCGTGAACTGGCTTGGCTCAGGATTACCATATCCGCATCAGCGGAATCAGGTTTCCCTGAATTCACCCGGTTTTTCATCCTGATGTTTCCATCAGGAGCTGCAACTTTGGCATGAATTTCTCGATGACAGTTGGCACAAAGGAGGACACATTTTTTCAATTCCTTTTCGACCCTTTTCCAGGATCTTGCATAACCTTTTTCCGAAAGACCAAAATTTTTGTCTGATTTACTCAAATGATGAAATTCCAAAGCTTCCATACATCTGTCATAGCCACATACTTCACACTTGGCACCTTTTGCGGCTATTGCCATTAGGCGAATTTTTTGCCTTCGCCTTTTGACCGCTAAAATCAGATACTCTCGTCTTTCATCATAGGTCCTTGTGTCCTTTTTGGCCAACTTCACCACCTTTCATGCCCCGACTTACAGCCGCTCGCTCTACCGATTGAGCTATCGGGGAAACACAAATATCCTGTGAGGTTATCACAAATTCGGCTGGGTTGTCAAGCGAAACCGCAGGTTTTGAACGAATATCCGCAAAAAAACAAGGGGTAAAATAGCACGGGCCACTGGACAAAAAGGCAAATACTTTGTATGCTACGGTCTTTTCCAAGTTTAGCCGGTCGGAGCAAGTGCCGATAATAAAGGGTTTAGACGCCCGGCTTGTCGGCAGACGAGGCGGACACACAGATTTCAACGGTTTTGAAGATATGGCAAAAGATATACTACGGAACCGAAGTGGCCTTGAAGCGGGTCATTCTTGAAAGGCCCGAAGATGCCCGTATTTTCGAGCAGGTCGAGACCGAATACAAAATAGCGCGGAAAATAACCCACCCGTACATTCGCAAGTGCTACCGGCTCAAGAAGATTCGCAGCATGCTCAAAACAAAAGAGATGCTGCTTGCAATGGAATACTTTGACGGACAATCGCTGGAGGAAGGGCCTGCGCTGAGCTTGCTCGATGTAATGCTGGTATTCCGAATGGTAGCGACTGGACTTAACGCGATGCATCAGTGCGGTCTGGTCCACTGCGATATAAAACCCAACAATATCCTGCTGAGCAAAGCCGGGGCAATCAGGATAATTGACCTTGGGCAAAGCTGCCGGATAGGAACGACCAAACGTCGTATTCAGGGGACACCCGATTACATCGCGCCGGAGCAGGTTCAACGCAAGCCGCTGGGCCCAAAGACCGACATATTCAACCTTGGCGCAACGATGTACTGGGCGCTGACAGGCAGAACTGTTCCAACCCTGATACCGAAAAAGGATCCCTTCGGTCTTGCCGTGCCGCAGGAGGCGATTCGTCCTCCAAATGAAGTCAGGCCACAGATACCGGCAGGCATTTCCAAATTAGTGATGGACTGCGTCGAGGAAGACCCCGCGAAACGGCCTACCGATATGATGACTGTCATATCCCGCTTAGACCTGATGATACACAGCATACTAAGCAACAAGTCAAAGACCAATTCTCAATAAACCTTGACAGAGCGGCGTCGGAAAGCTATCCTTCAGCAAGCTTATTCGAAAAGCTGCTGTTTTGGCCATGCGGACCTGAAAAATGCCCGAAAAGACAATCGAACTGCTGAACAAAGGAATGGAAGCCAACAATGCGGACAAATTCAGACAGGGCAACCTTGTTTGTCTGCCTTCCCATGGGTCGTTAATCATAACCGGGGACCTTCACGGGCATCGCCGGAATTTTGAGCGGATAGTGGCATTAGCCAACCTTGAGCACAACAAGCATACCCACGTAATTCTTCAGGAAATCATACACGGCGGTCCCGAAGACGAACATGGAGGATGCCTGTCTTACAAACTGCTGTTTGATTCGATTTCCTACAAGGTGCGGTTTCCGGACCGGGTGCACATTATAATGGGCAATCACGACACCGCCTTCATCAACAACTCCGACGTTATGAAGAACGGCAAAGAGATGAACGTGGCGATGCGGTCCGCTCTGGACAGGGAATTCAAGCTTGCCAGCGAGCGCGTCAAGCTGGCGATACGGCAATTTTTATTTTCTCAGCCCCTTGCGGTTAAATGCGCCAACAGGATGTTTATCTCGCACTCGCTGCCGGGGGATCATTACGCCGATAAATTTGACCATCGAATCTTCGAAAGACAGCTTAGAATTAACGACATCGTCAGGCCTGGTTCGGCCTATTTGCTGACCTGGGGCAGAAGCCACAGCCAGAACCTGCTGGATAAAATGGCGAGGGCGTTAGACGCGGACGTTTTTATCCTCGGCCACCAGCGACAGGAAACGGGATGTTGCCGAGCGGGCAATAACCTGATTATCATCGCCTCGGACCACGACCACGGCTGCGTCCTTCCCATAGACCTTGCTAAATCATATACCGTTGAGAATCTGCTGAAACTCATTATACCCGTAGCGGCGATAGCGTAGATTTGCTCCAAAACCGGCCTGGAAAAAAATGTATCGCTGTGCAACTCACTCACCAAGTTGCTACTCTCCCCCTCGCCAAATTCCCTGCCCACGGTAATTCGCCAAAGAACGTCTCTCAATACCCCAATTATATCGGACTATCTCAACTTTAATGATGTTCCGTTAAAACACCCTAATACCTCACAATACGAACTCCCATCCCTCGCACGTAACCATCTTGTCAGCAAGCACTTATGTACTTTATACGACAATTGATGATTGTACCGGTGGTTCGTCCATCCAAACCGCACATAAAAACCGTTCTTTGATTAAATCGGGCTTGGAATGTGCCGATGATACAACGTCGTAACTTGCTGAAAATTGTGCGCTTGCGAAGGATTCCCACGCACCATTGAACGCAAAGTCGTTTTCGGCTACGGCATATCGATAAATGTTTTGGCCTTAAACTATGAGCGAACAAATTACAATATTGGTCGTCGAGGACGAGGCACACATCAGGAGGGTGCTGGAATACAACTTCAAGCTGGACGGCTTTGAGGTTTATCTGGCCGAAGATGGAGCTACTGGTTTGAAACTTGCGCGTGAAAATAGCCCAGATGTAATCCTGCTTGACTGGCTTATGCCCGTAATGAACGGACTGCAGGTTCTCGCGGAACTGAGGGCCGACAGCAGCACAGAACATATCCCCGTCTTTATGCTTACCGCCAAAGGCATGCTGAACGATGTCACGCAGGCGATAGAGATGGGCGCCGATGACTACATCACAAAACCATTTAACCCAATACAGTTAGGCAAAACCATTAGGGAAAAGCTTGAAAAATGCGAAAAGGTAAAAAAGAGCTGAAAACCGTTTTATTCGTCAGCCGTACCGACGATACGAACAGATTTATGCCAACTAACCCCGTTACAGGGGAAACTCCTCATTTGGAGAGCACCGTTATGAAAACAGTGGAAAACCCGCCGTCAATAAAATGGTTCCTGCTGTTATCCATCCTGATGACCATAACCGTGAGCGCGCAAACGTTCGCAGCAGAACAAAAGGAAACAAAACAAAAAACTGATTTGACCGAGCTGTCCATGGAAGACCTGATGAACGTCGAGGTCGTGTCCACGGCAACACTGACCAAGACCACACCTCGTCTTGTCCCGGCGGCAGTAACCACCATCACCGCCGAACAGATTAAGGCCTCCGGCGCTCGCAGCTTGTATGAACTGCTCGATATTTATGTCCCCAACCTGCAAGTAATACGACATCACTGGGAATCAGACCACATTGGACTGCGAGGCACTATTAACGACCGGGATGATAAATACCTGTTACTCGTCAATGGGCGCGTTATGAACGAGCACACACACTATGGAGCGCTGACCGAACGCGACCTCGTAATGCTACAGGACATTCATCATATTGACATCGTGCGAGGCCCAGGTTCCGCCCTTTACGGCCCCGGTGCAATATCGATGGTTATTAACATAGTTACTTTTAACGCCAATACCTTCAAAGGCACGGAGGTCACCGGCCGGATGGGTGCTGTCGAGGAGTTCTATTCAGGCGAAGTAAAACATGGCCATGCATTCGACGACAACGACGGCGGCCTCTTCGTATATGCCGGCGGCGGCAAATACGACGGTGCAAGCAAATATGACGCTCCGCTGATTTTCCCATATACCTTCCCTGGTAGTTCCTATAACACCGGCGCAGGCGACTCATTTACAAATGCTCCTATAAATCGTGACGGGCAATCTGCCAGAAACGACCCGCCGGCAAAAATACACATCGAGCTAACAAAAGGCGACTGGGATATCTGGGGACGTTACACCCGTGGCGGTCAGCAATTCCCCTGGGCCGCTGCCTCTTTTGCCCCCTCACCAGTGGGGTATGACATAACGCCTGTCAGTAATAACTTTTACAGTTATCAACAGATGACCGGCTTCATTGGGCATAAACAGGAACTCACAAAGGATATCGATATCGACTACTCAGTCAGCTATGAAACGACTGATTTCACGGAATTCAGACAAAATGCAACAACCGATGCCTATCGCGAAGATGAGTACCACGGCAAGATATTATTGCAATGGACGCCCAACGAACAGCAAAAGATTGCCCTGGGCTCCGAGATATCCCACCGTGAACTGGGTTTAAGGAGTCCCCTCTGGCCCGATATAGCCCCGGTAAGCCAGCGACTGAATCCTATGCCGCAATGGTCAACAGATATGTATTCACTGCTGGGTGAATGGCAATGGAATATCAACAGCGAGTGGACAACGTTCTTAGGGGCCAGACTTGATGACCATACATATACCAACCCGATGTTATCGCCCCGTGCGGCGCTTATTTACACGCCGACCGAAAAAGACACCCTTAAGCTGATGTGGTCTCGCTCGGTGCGTGCAAACGTCGAAGAAGAGATGAAACGACAAGCTATGGATGGCAACGGCTTAAGCACCCCGGAAAAACTCGATACCCTCGAATTTCGTTATGAAAGGCAACAAAATAAAAACTTCGACCTCGCCGCATCTATATTCATGCATTACAATTTCGAGCTTGTCTCGTGGGACGAAACAACTCATCAAAGCACCAATGTCGGGACGCAAAAGGACTGTGGCGCCGAACTTGAGGCATCCTACCATACCGAAAAGACCCGTTTAACTCTATCGCACGGTTATACTAAACTGCTTGAATTTAATCTTGCGCCGGACAGAACCACTTATGCAACAGCCAAACCATACGGCTATGGCGACGACCTGGCTAACTGGTCCAATCATATTACCAAACTAACGGCCCAACAAAAACTCGACGACAAATGGACTTTTAACGCCTCATTCCGTATCTACTGGGGATTCCCCGGCACGAAGGATTATGGCAAATATAATCCTGTTCTCCACGCTGGCGGCGACCAGTTTATCGAAGATGGATGGGAAAAGGCGTATCGAGGCGACTACTTCCTGAACCTCGGCCTGCAATATAAGCCGAGCAAGGACCTGACCATAGGTGTAACCGGTTACAATCTGCTGGGTATTTTTAACATAGACCTCAACAAACGCAATTACCTGGATAGCAATGGTGATTACCGCTGTGAGGCGCCGGCTATAGGTGTTTCAGTTACATATAAATTCTAAATTGAACTGGGAGCAAATAGACAATGATAAATCGTGGAAAACCTGCTAACGCTGTCTGTACCCAATCGTGGCCAGTACAGGCGGGAGTTGGTCGAATGAGACGACTACTTGGACCAATCCTCGTATTGCTCACCTGCCTTTTGGTGGCCGATGCGTACCCGGAGTCCAAGTCCGCCCAGTACAAAGAATACGAGGTCAAGGCCGCCTTTATGTACAACTTCCTGAAGTTCGTCGACTGGCCTGAAGAAAAAATGGCGAGTAACGACAACCAGATAATCATCGGCATCATCGGCGAGGACCCCTTTGGTTCAGCCGCCGATATTCTCAAGGACAAAAAAGTCGAAGACCGTAACGTGGTAATAAAGCGTTTTGACGGTTTTCAGCAACTCAAAGAGGCCGTCGAGAAGGACAAAGCAGAGCTAACTAACAAGATTAAGGCCCTGTCGAAAAGTCAGATTGTATACAGAGACAACGACGGCAAAATCGTTGTAAAGCCGGCGGATGAGTTCAACGAACTGAAAAGCATAACCGACGGAGCTGCCCGCGAAAAGAAAATCGAAGAGCTTAAAAAGCGCGGATTTCTGCTTGCCGACCCGTCAAAAGCGGAGGATATAAAGACAATCATCGATACCATCGCCAACGGGCAAATGGAAACCCTCAAGAGATGCCATTTGCTGTTTATCTGCCCGTCGGAGAAAAAAACCGCCAACGAGATAATCGACCTTGTAAAAAACCAGGGTGTCCTGACGGTAGCGGACACACAGGAGTTTCTCGATGCGGGCGGTATCGTAAACTTTGTTATCGAAGACAATAAGGTTCGCTTCGACATAAATCTGACCGCCTCCGAAAAAGCCGGACTAAAAATCAGGTCTCAGCTTCTGCGTCTTGCGAGAAAAGTGGTCAAGGACGGGGCGGATGTAACAATCCATAATAATGCTGTCCAGCAGGAGGCCAAATAATTATGCTTCCTGTCCGGAATATGAAAATTAGGAACAAGTTGATAGCCATCGTTATGCTCACCTGTATGTTGGCGCTGACGGTGGTGGGCAGTGCATTCGTGTTCTGGGAATGGAGAGGTCTGCGGAATAACCTGGTGGAAAAGCTTCTGACCGAAGCCCAAATCACCGCCGACAACTGCAAAGCCGCGTTAACATTTGAAGATGCAGGGGACGCGGAGAAAACGTTAAAAGCCCTCAAAGCCGACTCCTCTATCGTTTTCGGCTGTGCTTACAAGAAAAACGGCGATGTATTCGTCAGCTACGCACGAACCGAAGCCGAAAAAAACCAACTGACAATCCCGGTCAAAGAACCGGGGCACGATTTTTCAAACCGCTTGTTGACCGTTTTCGAGCCAATAGTGCTCGACAACGAAAGAATAGGCACTGTATGTCTGCGATCCGACCTCAGCCCTATGTATGCGGCGTTAAAACGCAACGCCGCAAACACCGTTGCAGTCCTGCTGCTGGCTGCCCTGGCCGCCTATGTTATCTCGTCGCGACTTCAGTGTTTCATTTCCGGACCGATTCTTGGTTTGGCAAAAGTAGCACGAGACGTATCAGAAAAGAAAGATTACTCCGCGCGCGCCCTCAAGAACACCAATGACGAGGTCGGTCTGCTCATCGATTCCTTCAATGAAATGCTTGAACAAATACAGCAGCGCGACTCCGAACTGGTCAAGGCCAAGGGAGCCCTGGAGCTAAGAGTTCAGGAACGCACCTCTGAACTTACCACCGCCAACAAACAGCTTACCTCCGAGATAGGCGAGCGAGAGAAGGCGGAACACAAACAAGCGGAGCTGGTCAAGGAGCTCGAAAACGTCAACCAGGAACTAAAGGATTTTGCCTATATTGCCAGCCACGACCTTAAAGCGCCCCTTCGGGCGATAAAGACACTTGCGGACTGGATATCCACCGACTACGCCGACAAAATCGACCAGGATGGCCAGGAGCAATTGAAACTTCTCAGACAACGAGTTGACAGGATGCACAACCTCATAGACGGGATTCTGCAGTATTCCAGGGTTGGCCGCGTCAGAGAAAAACTTTCCGAAGTCGAGCTTAACAAACTCCTGCCCGAAATCATCGATATGCTCGCCCCGCCGGCGAACATAAAGATTACGGTGGAAACGGAACTGCCCACGGTCAAATGCGAGGAAACCCGTATTACACAGGTATTCCAGAACCTGCTCAGCAACGCCATCAAGTATATGGACAAACCAAACGGGTTGATAAAAGTGGGCTGCGCCGAAGACGGCGAATTCTGGAAATTCGGCATCGCCGACAACGGCCCCGGCATAGAAAAAAAACACTGGGAGCGCATCTTCAAGATATTCCAGACCCTTGCGCCACGGGATGAGTTTGAAAGCACCGGCATCGGTCTGACGGTTGTGAAGAAAATAGTTGAGCTTTATGGCGGAAAAATATGGCTTGAATCCGAGGTCGGCAAGGGGACAACGTTCTTGTTCACACTCCCCAAGGCCGGAGCGCCTGAGCCGTCCCCGGAGGAAGTAACCGCAGCCGTCAGCGCAGAAGAGGACTCCAACGGCAACCAGGAGACGGAGGTTTAGGTAATTGAGTTACTGAATGGCGAAAGATTCGAGATGAAAATAGGACACAAATTAGCGATTGGATTCGTCGGTTTGACGCTGCTAATGGCAGGACTTGGATACTTCGCCCTGAGCACAAGCCGAACGACCCTCGAAGAAGCCATCGGCAAGAATTCCGCCGACTTTGCCGAACAAATACTGGATAAAATTTCCCGAAACCTCCATAGCCGAGTCGAAGAAATACAGGTCTTAGCAGCAGATGAGCTGGCACAAAAATACCTGCCCCTGTCAAACGCACAGTTCGAGAATATGTCCGACCCCAACGGTTACATCGCACAAATTGACCGCGACTGGATAAACGGGGCAGACCTTCCTATTATCAGCGAACTTACCCGCAACGAGCTGGCCAGGGAACTGCAATCGCGGCAAAAATTCTACCAAAAAAAATACGGCTACCCTCTGATAGGAGAGATTTCTGTAACAAACCGATATGGCGCGAACATAGCGCAGACCGGCAGGACAACCGACTATTACCAGGCCAACAAAGAGTGGTGGCAGATTACCAAAAGAGACGGCCTGTTTGTAAGCAATATTAAATACGACGAAAGCTCCAGAGTCTTCTCCACCGAAATCGCGATAAGAATCAACGACGCGAACGGCAACTTCATCGGAGTAATCAAGGCGACCCCGAACATCAAAGAGACAATCAATATTATCAACGAAGCGAAACTTGCCGCCGAATACAAAACAACACAACTGCACCTTATAAACAGCAACGGCAAAATAATATACTCTACAAAAGGTTATGGTTTCCTCGAGGATGTGAATAACCAGATTGTTCCACGTTGTGTTGGTCCCGACCGGCCGGGACACAAATGCTACCTTATCGGTGAAAAAACCGGTGAAAAAGGAATGCTCTTCGCGCACGCCCATTCACATGGATACAAAGATTTCAAAGGGCTGGGGTGGATTCTGGTAACAGAAACCAACACCGCCGAAATTTTCGTCCCCATTGTTAGTTTAAGAGACACGACGCTGCTGGCTGGACTGGCGATTATAGGGCTTGCATTGCTGGCCAGCTCAATCACCTACCGCTCCATTGTTGTTCCGATTGCAGAGCTTCAAAAGGCAACCATCCAAATCGCCTCAGGCAATCTCGATACCAACCTGACAAACTCCGGCTTTGACGAAATAGGCCAGCTCGCCAATTCCTTCCAGAAAATGGCCCAGCGTCTCAAGAAAACAATAGAAGACCTTAATGACGAAGTCAACGGACGCAAAAAAACGGAGGGAGCCCTGCGGGAAAGCGAAGCCCGCCTCCGAACCATTCTCGATAATATCCAAACGGGCATTTTCATCATCGACCCCGATACGCACAAAATCGTTTATGCCAACCCTGTCGCGGCACATCTCGCCAACACCAGCCAGGAGCAGCTGGTCGGCTCAATATGCCATAAACATATCTGCCCCGCTGAAAAAGGTTGCTGTCCTATTACCGACCTCGGCCAGCGAGTGGATAATGCCGAACGTGTCCTGCTGACAGCTAAAGGCAAAAAACTCCCGATTATCAAAACGGTTGTAACAATTACGCTCGACGGGCGGAAACATCTGCTCGAAAGTTTTGTTGATGTCAGCGAACACAAAAAAGCCGAGCAGGCCCTCAAGCTGTCCGAGCAACGCTTCAGCCAGGTTGTCGAAAACGCCAGAGAATGGGTTTGGGAAATAAATGTGGATGGCCTGTACACATACGTAAGTCCGGTCGTTAAGGAAATACTGGGGTTCAGCCCTGAAGAACTTGTCGGAAAGAAGCGATTCTACGACCTGTTCCACCCTGAAGACCGCGAGGCATTGAAGAAAGCGGCTTATGACACCTTTGCCAAAAAGGCGAGCTTCCAAAAATTCCTGAACCGTAACATCCACAAAGACGGGCACACGGTATGGTTATCCACAAGCGCAATGCCTATACTTGATGAAAAGGGCGAATTGCTCGGATACAGAGGAGTGGATGCGGACATCACTGAGCAGAGAAAAGCAGAGACCCTGCTCACCGAAAGAGCCGAGCAGATTATGCACCACCATAACACCCTGTTGAAACTGGCCAACATTCCCGAGCAGGACCTCGACTCACTGCTGCGGACAATCACCGAGCAGGACGCCGAAGTCCTCGATGTCGCACAGGTAGGCATCTGGTTCTTCAACCCCGACAATACCGAGATTGTCTGCCGTGACCAGTTCATCAAATACCAAAAGACCCACGAAAGCGGCGAGTCGCTGAAAGCGCACGATTATCCACACTACTTCAATGCGCTGGAAAACAGCCGAATAGTCGCAGCAAACAACGCTCTGACCGACCTCCGCACCTGCGAATTCGCCGACACATACCTAAAACCCAAAGGCATTACGTCGATGATAGACGTTCCTATTCGACTGCACGGACGAATAATAGGCATAATATGTCACGAACATATCGGCACAGCCAGAGAATGGACAAGCACGGAGCAGGATTTTGCGGCATCGGTGGCCGATATGATTTCACTGAAACTTGAGGCCGCAGAACGCATAAAAGCCGAACAGACGCTCGAAAAGCTCAACAAAGACCTTGAGGCCGCCGTCCAGGAGCTTAGCCGGTCCAACAGGCAGCTCCAGGACTTTGTTCATATCGCCGCCCACGACCTGAAAACACCTGTGCGGGGAATCGGCACCCTTGCGGACTGGGTTATCAGCGACTATGGCGACCGGTTCGACGAGCAGGGCCGCGAGCAAATTCGCCTGCTTAAAGCCAGAGTCGTTCGAATCGACAAACTTATCGACGGAATGCTGCAATACTCGAAGCTTGTGCGAACCAAACAAAAAGAGCGGCAAGTGGACTTAAATGCAATGCTGTCTGATATTATCCGCGGGATAACACCGCCCGACAACGTCGAAATAGCCATGGACAGTTTACCCGATGTTGCCTGTGAGTACGAACACTTAGAGCTTGTGTTCCAGAATCTTTTGACAAACGCAGTAACCTTTATGGACAAAACGAAAGGGCTGATAAAGGTCGGCTGCGTCGAACAAGGGGACTTCTGGAAGTTCTATGTCTGCGATAACGGGCCCGGTATAGACCAGAAGTATTTCGATAAAATCTTCAAGATATTCCAGACCCTGCCCAGGAAAGACGAGCCGGAAACCGCAGGAATCGGCCTGGCTGTCGTCAAGAAAATTGTCGAACTTTATGGCGGCAAAATATGGGTAGAGTCCCAGCCCGGTTCAGGCAGCACATTTTTCTTCACATTCCCCAGGCACATAGAGGAACCTGTATATGCAAAAGCCAAAGCCAATACTGCTTGTTGAAGACGACAGTGTCGATGCGATGACAGTCAAGCGAGCGATGCGAGACCTTCAGGTCAACCACTCCGTGATACATTCGGTCAACGGTGAAGAGGCGATGAAGTACCTGACCAGTCCCGACACGGAAAAACCATTCGTCATCCTTCTGGACCTGAATATGCCCAAGATGAACGGCATTGAGTTTTTGAAAGTTATTAAGGCACATCCTGAGCTCAAAACGATACCCGTCATAGTGCTTACAACTTCGAAGGAACGACGGGACGTTCTCGACAGTTTTGAGATTGGCGCCTCCGGTTACATGGTTAAGCCGGTGGATTATTCAAAATTCGTAGAGATACTCAGCAAGATTATGATTTATTGGAATTCGAGTGAACTGCCAAAAGATGAGCATCTGCTCGCCGAGATAAGACACTAACCGAATAATGCTTAAACCAATGGAAATAGAACGAATCCAGAACGGGCAAACGATTGTGGCCAAAGATGCTGCCGCGGACACATACCAGTGTCAGGAGCAGCAAACAAAAGAGCAGTTGCTCAGCTACATAAAGTCATTGCGCGCCCGTGTGGCGGGCCTTGAACGGCTCGAAAGCGAACATGAACGGGTGGAGCAGGCGCTTATCACGGCCATTCAGGAGTGGGAAGCCACGTTCAACGCTACGCGGGACCCCATTATGCTGGTGGACAAGGACTTCAGGATAGTCCAGGCCAATCACTCCGCGTCGCGACTTTTCGGCAAATCGCTGGGCACAATTCTGGGCCAAACCACACATTGGCTGCTTTATGGAACGGACCTGCCTCCGGATAACTGGCCGCTGAAAACAGCCAGGCAAACCAACAGGCACGAGGACGCGGAGCTTTATGTGCCTCAGAAAGACGCCTGGATCGCGGTATCGGCGGACCCTGTAACCAACGACACGGGCGACATCGCGTATTTCGTCCATATCATCAGGGACATAACCTATCATAAAAAAGCCGAGCAGACACTCGCGAAGATCAACATTGAACTCCACAAAACCGTCAAAGACCTCGAAAATTCCAACCAGGAGCACCGCAACTTCGCTCATGTTATCGCCCACGACCTGAAATCGCCCCTGCGAGGCATTGGGTCTATCGCCGACCGTCTAATACGGAAATACTCCGACAAACTCGACAACGAAGGCAACGACCAGCTCCGGCTGCTCATCGTAAGGGCAAAGCGAATGAGCGATTTCATCGACGGAATATTACGATAGGATAATTTTGAAATCATTATCGAACAGCCCCTGCCCACCGTGCGAAGCGAACGACTGCGCCTCAAACAGGTATTTCAGAACCTTTTGAGTAATGCGGTCAAATATACGGACAAACCGAAGGGACAAATCAAAATCGGCTGCACCGAGGAAAACGGCTTCTGGAAATTCAGCGTTGCCGACAACGGCTGCGGAATCAAAGAAAAGTATTTTGGAAAGATATTCGAGATATTCCAAACGCTGACGTCCCGCGACAAAACGGAAAGCACGGGCATCGGACTAACCATAGTCAAAAAAATCGTAGAACTATACGGCGGCAAAGTATGGGTGGAATCAAAAGTCAATGAGGGCAGCACGTTCTTTTTCACCCTGCCGAAGGCCAAAAACCAGGGAGACGAAAAATGTCATTGCTAAAACCAATACTGCTCGTTGAAGATGATTTTGTGGACGCATCCACCGCAAAACAGGCGATGCAGGACCTCAGGGTCAGGAATCCCGTCATTCACAAAACAGACGGGGAAGAGGCACTTGAATACCTCAGAGACCAGAACAACGACAAGCCGGCGATGATACTGCTGGACCTCAATATGCCGAGAATAAACGGCATAGAGCTGCTGCAGATTATGAAGACGGACGCCGAGCTGCAGCAAATACCGGTAGTTGCCCTGACGGTATCGAAATATGAACAGGACAAACTCGACACCTTCGACTTCGGCGTGGCGGGGTACGTGATAAAAGCGGTTGATTACGACGCTTTCCTGCGGGCTATGGACATTATAATTCAATACTGGGCCTGGAACGGGCTTGTGGAAAAGGAAAGGGAGGCAACTAATGCGAGATTGTAGACCAATTCTGCTTCTTGAAGACGACACCGTTGACGCGATGACAGTGAAGCGGGCCTTAAAAGACCTTCATGTCCTAAACCCGTTGGTGCGTGTCCCCAACGGCGAAGAGGCTCTTGTGTACCTCAAAGATGACAGCAAGGAAAAACCCTGCGTTATCCTGCTTGACCTGAACATGCCAAAGATGAACGGCATCGAGTTCCTCAAGATCGCAAAAGCCGACGAAAAGCTCAAAAGGATTCCTGCGATAGTTCTGACCACCTCGAAAGACGACCAGGACAGGTTCAAAACCTTCCAGCTCAGCATCGCCGGCTTTGTCGTCAAGCCCGTGGATTATGTAAAGTTCGTCGAAGCGATGAGAATCGTAAATTTGTACTGGACCCTCAGCGAAATGCCAAACAGTGAACAGGAGAGCACAAATGAGAAGCTCCAAGCCAATACTGCTGGTGGAAGATGACAATGTTGACGCAATGACGGTCAGGCGGGCGCTGAAGGACCTCAATGTCCCCAACGGCATCGTTCACCAGCTCGACGGCGAGGACGCCCTCGAATACCTCAGGTCCAGCGACAATAAAAGGCCCTGTATTATCCTGCTTGATTTGAATATGCCCAGGATGAACGGCATTGATTTCCTGAAAATTATCAAAAACGATTACGAACTGAAAAAAATTCCGGTGATTGTTATGACCACGTCCAAAGACGAACGCGACAAGATGGAAAGTTTCGAGTTTTCCGTAGCCGGCTACATCATAAAATCCACCGACTATAAAAAATTCGCGGAATCACTCAAAACACTCGACCTGTATTGGACGCTAAGCGAGTTGCCCTACCCAGGCACATAACCGATGGAAGACAAAAGATATAGAATACTGCTGGTTGAAGATGACCGACTTGACCAGATGGCGTTCAAACGCTTAGTCAAGGAGGAAGGCCTCCCCTACGATTACACAATCGCCGGCTCGGTCGCCCAAGCCACTGAAATCCTCGGCGGCGAGAAATTCGACCTTGTTTTTGTGGACTATCTCCTCGGCGACGGGACTGCTTTCGACATACTCGAGTCCATTGTCGACACGCCGGCGGTCTTCGCTACAGGAACGGGCAGCGAGGAGCTTGCGGTAAAGGCGATGAAGTCCGGCGCCTCCGACTACCTCATCAAAGACCCCTCCAGAAACTATCTCAAGGTCCTTCCTGAGATCGTAAAAAACGCCATTCGCCACAAAAAGGCCGAGGATGAGCTTAAACAATACCATGATAAACTTGTTGAACTGGTAAAAGAGCGAACCGAACAGCTCGCGGAAGAAAAAGAGTTGCTGGCC
>JBEKAT010000073.1:0-12049 GCA_050015775.1 Sedimentisphaerales bacterium
GGCCTGCCACTTCGAGCAGTACGCCCCAAGGGAATGGATGAACCGCCCTGTCTATATCTATATCCCTATTGTGCCAAAATAGGCACAGTCGTAAAAAACGGGAACTTGGAATTATGAACGAAATATGAAAACGTTTTGGTATAGGAGAAGAAGGTGATTATGAGAAGGCATCTGGCGAAAATTATTGGAATCCTCGTTTTGGCATGTGCCATTGGCGTTTCGGGGGCCGAGAAAGCGGCAAATGTGTCGCCTGTCAAGGTCGGAGCAATCTTCGCGGTAACCGGCGGCGCGTCGAACCTCGGGATGCCGGAGGCGAAAACCGCCGAAATGCTCGTCGAAAAGATAAACAAGGAAGGCGGCGTCAACGGCCATAAGATTGAGTTACTCGTAAAGGACTCGGGCGGCAAACCGGAAAACGCTGTTTCCCTCGCCAAGCAGCTCATTGAGGAAGAGAATGTCCTCGCGATCATCGGGCCATCGACCAGCGGCGAGACAATGGCCATTAAGAATATCTGCCAGGAGGGCAAAACCATCCTTATTTCCTGCGCAGCCGCCGAAGACATTGTCAACCCGGTCGCCAGTTATGTTTTCAAGGTTCCGCAGAAAGACAGTGATGCAGTGAGGCATATTTACCAGGTTATGAAGGCAAAAGGCATCAAGAAAATAGGCGTGATAACAAGCAATGACGGCTACGGAGTAGCAGGCGGCAAACAACTCGCCAATCTCGCCAATCTCGCCGGCATCACCATCGCCATCTCCGAGGCATACGACAAACAGGAAACCGACCTGACGGGCATTCTTACCAAGGTTAAAAGCCAGGATGTTCAGGCGGTCGTCAACTGGTCCATTGTTCCCGCTCAGAGTTTGGTTGCCAGGAATATGAAGCAGATTGGTTTGGATGTGCCGCTGTTCCAGAGTTCCGGCTTTGGGAATATAAAGTACGTTCAGGCGGGTGGCGAGGCCGCAAACGGAACTATATTCCCCTGCGGACGTCTGCTTGTTGCCGATGAGCTGCCCGATAATCACCCCCAGAAGGCGGTGCTTATTGCGTACAAAAAGGATTACGAGAGCCGGTTCAAAGAGGACGCGAGCACCTTCGGCGGGCATACATACGATGCGCTGTTGATTCTCACTGAGGCGGTCAAGAAGGCCAATAGTACCGACAGGGAGAAGGTCCGCTACGCTATGGAAAATCTCAAGGGCGTCGTCGGAATAGCAGGCGTCTTTAACTTCTCATCCAAAGACCACAACGGCCTTGATATGAACGCATACGAAATGCTTACGGTCAAGGATGGAAAATTTGTAATATATAAAAACTGACCCGGCACGCTGTTTTGAGCGGTATGCCCCAAGGGAATGGATGAACTGCCCCGTCTATATCTATATCCCTATTGTGCCAAAATAGGCGATTACGTAAAAAACCAGACAACTTATTCTTATTACTTCTAATGCTATTAGCATTTGAAGACGTAAATTATCGGCCATTGGGTTTCTTGCCGGGAGGTCTTATTTGCGACTTTATTGCTTTAACATCTTCTTTCTTTATACATACTACTTCATTTGCGTCTGTAGATTTACCACAAAATAAATACTCCGTATCAGTCGAAAAAGCCAGATAGCCTTCCCATACACCTTGTTTTTCTTCGTCTTTGGTCAGCTTGCACCTTTCAAAGCTGTCCTTTATCTCTGAGTTTGGATCTATAAATATTTGGACATTAACATATTTTGCTCCTCCAAACTGAAAAGATATTTTAGGATAAACATCAAACGAAAAATGATATATATATAACGGAATAGCCGCTACACATAATAAAGCACAATATTTCGTTCCTAATTTTTCCGCCCCCCGACATAGACTTAATAATATGACAAAAAAACCAATAAATATGATTACGCCAGTAACCAAAAGCGAAAAATGGCCTATATACAGACTAACCACCACAAATAATGAAAAACTCGCCACAAAAACAAGCCGCCCCACTTTCATTCCTAATTTTTCTGCCCATTGACTTAATAATATTATAAAAACAAGCAATCCAGTCCCGAGAGTAATAACATAGACCTCCCATTCAAATCCCATATCGATAAATAGATATGTCCCTAATCTCCAAAAAACGAACCCATAAACAAACATCATTAGGGAAAATAGAAACACAAACCATGCCCAAAATATCAAGTTAATTTGCCCTACGAATGACTTTACAGATTTGAACAAAACCATCGCAGGGCATATTAAAATAACCCAAAACAATAATGGGATTATCGCCAACATTCCTGTCAGCACATAATTAATTTTAAGGAGAGACATCGCAGGTGCGTTGAATATGCCTAAATATAAACTGACTACCATTACACCCGTGACATAACTCGTTGCACCAACAAACAAAAAGCTCTCGCCTACCGACTTTACTGTTTTTGCTAATCGTTTTAAGTTCGTAGAAGTATCGAGAGGATTTCCAGTTTTATCTGGTTCAGACATGTCAGTTCTCTCCAAAATACAGATTAACAAACCAATAACCAGGCGTTTACGGATAAACGCCTGGGTAATATTAAATCAAAAAAATTAAAAACAATCAAACACAATCAGGAAAATCTCAGGACAGCATATCTACTACTCTTCGCATTTAAATACCCGGAAAGAATGCGGCTTGATTGTCATCTTGAAAGCCGTCTTATCCGGCGCCGGCTCCGGCTGTCCCAATCGCCTCGGCTGGGTCGATATCGCCTCGCCTGTGAGTTCTTCTCCCGTAAGAATATCGCTCAATTTGCTTATTCGCTTGTCCGCTATAATTTTTACGTCAACGCCTTTGGGCAAAAATGACTCCACGATAAACGTGTCGTTGTCGTAAACAAACATCGCTACCTGGCTTGGGCCGTCTAACCGAACATACATCTCTTTTGCCAGCACGGCCCTGATTTGCGTCAAAACCTCCGCGGGCAGATTGTATAAATCCCCGTAGTTATCGGGAATCGTCAGGATATACAATTTGCTGTTCGCGTAATCCGCCGAATGTAATATCGGGTATCCTGTGCTGCTCGCCAGGCATAAAATTTCCTCCCACGAATCATTGGTCAGGTATTTAATCTGCGGAATTATAATCTCTTGCTTGGATTCATATACCGGGCCCATTCGACGCTGGAATTGTTTAGTGCGTGCCTTTTCATCGCCTATTCTCAATTCGACGATGTCCTCGATACCTTTCCCCTGCATCGCCTTATACAAACCGGAAGTGATTACGACCGTCTTGCCGCCAACTAATTGCTTTTTGATTTTAGCCACGATTTTGTTGTCGAACTTCGCCGACTCGGTCAGGAATATCACGTTGGCCTCCGCCGGGAACTCAGGCATCAAATCCATCGGTATCCCGCACATACCAATATAATTATGAAGGAAATCCTCGCCTGTTGAATGATATGGCTTATAACTCTTCACCCCTACCGGCTTGCCCAGCTTGCCTAAAAATTTATCAACCAGCTCTAAACTATACCCTGCGGGTCTTGCCATTGAGCTTGGCGCAACCATCGTGCCGTCCGCCAATTTCATCGGCTGCATCATCTCATTAAAATCGAAGCTCGTCTGCCCCCCTTGCCACTCAGCACGGTATTCCTGCGGTATGGGCCGCAGCATCAAGCTGAAATTAAAAAGCGTTATCTCCGGCGCCTTGGCGAACAGCGTCAGCCACAACTGCTCCGCGTAACGGTCCATATATCGAATCCCAAACGTATCGACCCACCCGCCGCCGTTGCCGCCCGGTTTTATGTTCTCAAAGTACCGATATATCAGATAGCCCTCGTATTGCTGCAAATGCTGGTCCGTATAAACCGGGTCTCTCGTCTCTGTCCCAGTGTATATCCCGTCGAAAATTTTCGGCTCTGCCTCGAGGTTGAACCCGCAGCCCTGGAAATGCTCATACCAGTTCGGGTACTTGATTACCATTTTCACCTTGGGATTCACCGCCTTTGCAGGCCCTACTACCAGGTTTCTCGCCGCCCCTTTCATCAGGTCAATCCGAAATTCCGACCAGCTCTGGTTGCCCTTGGCCTTGATGCACGATTCGCATTTGCAGTTGGTAAAAAAGAAATCGTCAAGTATTATCTCGTCAAACAATCTCGCCGTGTATTCGGCTATCTCTTTGGCTTTCTTGCGCTGCTCGGGCCTCGTATAACAAAACGTCTGAAAAGGAATGCTTTCCTTAATCGTATAAGTGATGCCCCCGGCCACTTCGACGCCTTTATCCTCGAAAAATTTCTTTGCCGCCAATACCGTATTCACATCCACCAGCAACTCGCTGCGGTGCGTCTCCAGATAAATCTTATCGACCTTAACCTGCCTCGATATCTCGTCCCAGCGTGTCGCCAGCCAGTTGGCGTCGCCCATCTGGTTCACGTCGCGAGCCGGAGCATAAATTGCTACCTTGAAATTCTGATACCCCTTCGCCGAACCTGAAAAAGTCGAACACATAAGAATTAATACCACCACTGCTAACCCTGCGATAACCTTACGCATACCATTGTCTCCGTTTTAGCCAATTATCTTTGTGTGTAAGCCCCTGAATCTTATGGTATTTTGGCCCGCTGTCAAAAGTAAACCCGCACAAAGAAAACGTCTCAGGACGGTTGAACTCCTCCGCGTCTTTATGGTATAGTCGCAGCCGAAAGGTATGTAATGCCGGCTAAATTGAGCGACCATAATCTGCGGGAACCCGTCTCCGCCTATATGCGGACCGATTTCGTCACGCTTAAACACGACGAAACCGTAGCGCACGCCATAGAATCCATCAGGAATCACGCCTCCCCGAAAGATATCCTTTATCTCTACGTTACCGACGACCGCCATCGCCTCGCGGGCGTCGTCCCCATAAGAAACGTCATTACCAGCGACCCCGAGGCGAAAATCTCGTCGATTATGGTCCGTTCCCCCGTCTCGGTCCTGCAGTCACAGTCCGTTTTGCACGCCTGCGAGCTTTTCGCGGAATATCGTTTTCTTGCGCTGCCCGTAGTCGATGACGATAATAAAATCCTCGGCATCGTCGATATCAATCTCTTCACCGACGATGTCGTCTCGCTCGCCCACCAGCGCCAACTCGAAAACGTCTTTCAAATGATCGGCGTTCACGTCTCCATCGGCAGAAAGGGCTCTTCCTGGTCTGATTTCAAAAGCCGGTTCCCCTGGCTCTTCTGCAATATCTCCAGCGGAATACTCTGCGCCTTCATCGCCAGCCGATATGAATTGCTCATCAGCGAACTCGTTATTCTCGCGATGTTCATCACCGTCGTCCTGGCAATCGCCGAAAGTGTCAGCATCCAGTCAATGGCCCTGACCCTCCAGGTCCTCCTCCAGCGAAACGCCTCCTGGCGCCGCATATTGACGGGTGTCCGCAAAGAATTGTTCACTTCCGTCCTCCTCGGCGCCGGCTCCGGCTTCGTCGTCGGCGTAATCGCTTATCTCTGGAGAGGTATCGTCTGGCAGGGTCTCGCTATCGGACTCAGTATCTGGTTTGCTGTTATCACCGCCTGTCTCCTCGGTGTTATTGTCCCCACACTCATTAGAAAATTCCACATCGACCCAAAAGTCGCCGCTGGCCCCATCGTCCTCGCAGCCACCGACATCGCAACCCTCATCTTTTACTTCTCAACCGCGAACCTCATCCTCGGCTGACAACCGCCAAAAGAAAAAAGCCGGCAAAAAAACCGGCTATTCTCAAATCAGTAATGTGTATTTCGCTGCGTTGCTGATTTACCTGCCAATCGGCAGCGAATGTTTCCGCCACCCCTCAAAGCCGCCTTCGAGCTCCATTACCGAATATCCGTTTTCGGCAAAGAATCTGCACGCCTTGGCCGCCAGATGGCATTGCTGTGAATAGCAATATACGACGTTGGACCTGTCTTTGCTTAATCCCCTAAACGAGTTCCACCGTTCCCTCGGAAGGTTTACCGCTCCGGGGATATGGCCTTTGCTGAAATCCTCTTTGCTTCGAACGTCGATTATGTTCACGTATTCGCCGCTTTCAATCATTGAGTTCAACTCGATCGGCCCGGTAGTAAATTCGAGCTTCGCCTCGAAAAACTCCACCGCTTTTCTTGTGTCCGTTAGCGTAATCATTGTCGTCCCCTTTCAAATTTCAAGTCCTTGCGAAAGGTTTCAAATCCGCTTCTTGTTCTGCTTATTTATACGATTGTCGCAAAATTGGGTTTATCAGGAAATTGCTTAGTCGCCCGCGTTTATGTGAGTAATAAAAAACCCCCATTTAAACATAAATTTTAACACACCGGCCGAAACAAAACGTATAAAGAAGCGATGGAACACAGGAAAAATCATGTCTGTTGTTGGTTTTGACAATTGTCTTCCTATCTATCATCGGCGATAGCACGACCGCTTCGGACGATTTTTCTAAACAGCCGCCCCTTGTCACCAATGTTTACGCGACCGCCTACCACTGCGTTTACAACTCCGAACTCGCCGGCACACAAACCATCACCACTACCATTTCAAACAAAACTTATACCTTAAAGGCCTCCTTCTTATTCGGCGGCTGGGGAGTCGCTATGCAGGGCACAGGTAAAACCGCTCCGGATGGTGACTATATCAAATACATCAAAGGTGCCGGCTGCTTCGTCCGCCTCACCGGCCCAAATG
The DNA here is from genome assembly GCA_050015775.1 of Sedimentisphaerales bacterium. Taxonomy (GTDB): domain Bacteria; phylum Planctomycetota; class Phycisphaerae; order Sedimentisphaerales; family Anaerobacaceae; genus Fen-1362. Next base: position 6,638 of record JBEKAT010000073.1, read on the forward strand.
CCGGCAGAAACCCCGCAGGCAAATGGGTTATCAATCCGCAGACCCTCCGCAATCGCTACGCCCGCATAGGCATCACCGACTTTGCCGGCTTCGGCAATTTGGCCCTTTTACATCCCGACTCCGCAACTTATTCAATCGTTTCATCAATCACCGACTCGCTTGGCCAGCTCCTCACGCCCTGGTTTTCTATTTCCGCCGATTCATCCTTCATCCCAACCGGCCAAACCGGAACCATCGTCTTCAAAAACGGCGAAACTACCCCCGCAGGCCTCACCTCCTCAAACTTCATAGCCCAGGACTCAGGCCAATACATAAAGGGAAAACACATTGATATCTACCTGGGCGAAGGCCAGTCCGTGATTGATGATTGGAACCGCACTGGCGGCAACCGCTACGTAGATATTTACCCGCCGTAGGCGTGACTTATCCGCCTTTTAGGTCTTGAAACCCGGACTAAAACAGTATCTCAAAATCATCAATCGCAATTAGAACGTCATCAGACAACGGTATTTCGCTTTTGGCTTTTAAGTTGATTTTTCCCGTCAATAGAAACCAGCGTGTGTGCCTGCGGCGAATTAGTGCCATGTCCTAAATGTGAAATATTATCGACTACCGGCAAAAACGTCTCCGGCCCGTTTATTTTTTCTTTTTTCTTTAGCTTTTTTCTTCTGACCAACCTCCACAGGAGGAGAGGTAAATTAGGCAATGCAACCGTCAAATCCCGCAAACGGAAAAGCCCAATTCGCCTGGCTTTTTTGGCGATATGGAGAATCTGTGGGAGATCGTAGAACCCGGAGCGAATCCGGTTTCGTATGCGTTTGAGTTCCTTGAGCCCGTAACGATCAGAATATACGGCACCGCCAATACGCGTATAGTGGTAACCCGGGGTTGCTTCAACCACTTCCTTCAGGGGCGAAAATTTCTCGATGCGGAGTTTCTGGAAACTGATGGAATCCAGTTTGAGCTCCTTCGCAAACTTCGCGATGTAGAGCATTTCTTCTTCCGTCTCGCCGATGTTGCCATAGATGAAATACCCATGCAGAAAGAAGTCGTACTGCGTCAGTACCGCAAACGCGTCCCGGACCTGCTGTTGGGTGATGCCCTTTTGAATCTGTTTGAGAATCCAATCGTGAGGGGACTCGATTCCGATAAGGAAGATTCTGAAGCCTGCTTTCCATGCCTTATCGAGGAGCGCGGGATGTTTGGCGATGTCAATCCTGGTTTGGATAATAAAAGTTTTCTTGATGTTGTTTGCGATCATCAGATCGCAAAGTCTCTCGCTCCTCTTTGGGTTTGTGGAAAAGTTGTCATCGCTGAAGAGCACGATGTCAGCCGTAATCATCTTCAGTTCTTCAATGACCGACTCAACCGGCCGTTCCGTGTAGCTCCTTTTCTGCCCAAGTGGATTGAGACTGAAGGTGCAGAACTTGCATTTAAACGGACATCCCCTTGCAGAAAGTACTGTGTCAAACGTGTGCCTGCTGAGGCGAACACCCTGCTGAACTACGTAATAATCGTGCCTTCTCAGTGACCGGTCGGGAAACGGAATGTTTGTGATGTCAGGCAGCGGATGGGTTTCGTTGTGAACGATATTTCCATTCTCTCGATAGGATAACCCCAGGATATCCTTATGCGGGATTCCTTTGATGACCTGCTGGATGACCTCTTCGCCTTCGCCTCGTACAATCATGTCGATATTCGGACAACGCTCGAACAGGTACTCGACTTCCAGCGTGGCCTTGTATCCTCCGACAACCGTGGTGACTTCTAACGGTAACTGAGAGATGAAATCACAGATCTTCTTAAACTGAGTATCCCATCGGATGCTGATGCAGAGCAGATCTATCTCGGCCCTCCTGATGAACTCGCTGAGCTTCTTTGGGTCCTGGTAGGCCTTCTCGTCCCGAAGATCCAGAAACGTTATCTTGCCGACCAGATTTTTCATGCTTGCGATGATATACTCAAGGCCCGTCGGAGGGAAAAGACCCATGATGGCGGTATCATCTCCGAAGTACGGGTTCAGAGCGAGAACATGCTTGTACTTTATCATACATGCACCATGAACGCTATTAGCTACTAAATACTAACGACCATCGACTAACGACTACCATGCAGTATACTACTTGGAGCGTTTTTTATCAAGGAACGCCTGCATAATTTCCGCGGCGGCCAACGCGTCTATTCGGCGTTTCTTCCCTTTGCGGGTCAACTCCATCTCAATCATCTTCCCCTCAGCGGCGAAGGTGCTCAATCGCTCATCCTGAAAGAAAACAGGAGTGTCAATCTGCTTTTTAATCTGCTCGGCGAACGCCTGGACCTTTTTCGCCTGCGGGCCGACCGAGTCATCCATATTCAAAGGCAGGCCCAGGACGAGTGCTTCGACATTTTCTGTTTTGATGATTTCGATGATTTTACCGATAAGGTCGTTTGACGTGGGTAATGCCGCAAGAGGCGAAACGATTGTCTCCGTTGGGTCGCAAATCGCAAGGCCTGTAATCTTGTTTCCGTAATCGATTGAAAGGTATCTCATGGTTCGACTACAGGTATTTATCGCCGGTGCGTTTCTCGATAAGCTCGAGCAGCTCTTTCAACCGATACGCCTTATCGACGGGGCAGACAAACGTCGCGTCGGGGCTGTGAGCGACAACCATATTTTCGAGACCGATAGCGGCTATCAGGTGCCCGGAATCCTCGGTTACGAAAACGCTGGATTCGCAGTCGAGCAGTTCGGACTGGCTGGCGACGACGATATTGTTGTTTTTGTCGGATTGTATTATATCGGCCAGCGCCGCGAACGAGCCGAGGTCGAGCCAGCGACAGTCGAGCTTTATGGCGTGGACGCCCGGCGCTTTTTCCATAACGGCAAAATCGATACTGATTTTGGGCAGCTTCGGGAAGTATTCATTGAGGGTTTGCTCCTGATTCGGCCCATCCCATGCGGCGGCAATCTTGCGGAGCGGCTCGACGGCCTCAGGGAGGTATTTGTTGATATGGGCAAGGATGGTCTTGGCCTTCCAGACGAAAATGCCCGAGTTCCAGAAGTGTTTGCCGTCGGCCAGATACCGCCGGGCGGTCTCTTCGCTGGGCTTTTCCTTGAAGCTGTCGACAGTATAAATCTCATTTTTGCAGTGCTGGCATTTTTTCGGGGCCGAACATTTTATGTAGCCGAGTTGGGTGCTGGGATATGTAGGATTTATGCCGAAGGTTATCATCCGGTCTGGATTGGCGTTGACGAAGGTCAATGCGTCTTTTATCGCCTGCTGGAAGGTTTCGGTCGGCTCGATAATCTGGTCCGCGGTAACGACCGCCATTGAGGCATCGGGGTCGAATTTCGCTAATATCGACGCGGCGAGGCCTATCGCCCCGGTTGTATCTCGGACGGTCGGTTCAGCGATCACGTTTGAATACGGCAGGCCGGTAACTGATTCGCGAACTATATCCGAGTAGCCGGCGTTCGTCAGGACGATGATGTTGCGGGCGTCGAAAATGGGCGAGAGCCGGTCGAAGCAGAGACGCAGGAGGTTCTGGCCCTGGAAAAGCTTGAGAACCTGTTTGGGACGTGATTTTCGACTCAGGGGCCAGAGGCGTTTGCCAGTGCCGCCAGCCATTATCACCGCGTAATTCATATTTCGACCCTCAAACCAAGACAGACCCAAGCATTTTGGCCGGATTTTAACACGGCGACGCAAAAAAAACAATCCTGCGTTAAATCACAAAGTTGCGGTCAAATTCGGTTTTGGCGCGGATTTGCTCAGCGAATTGTTCATAAGTGAGGCCGGGCTGGTATTGGCCGGATTTTCCCATAAGCGCGAAAGTCGCGTGCTTGCCTAATTCAACAGCGTCCTGGTTGTAGGTGTCTATGCCCAAAAGAGCGCCGGCAAACGACGTCGTCGCTTCAAACAGGAATATGAACTGGCCAACGGTATAGGCGTCGATTTTGGGGAAAAGGACCGTCAGGCACGGACGGTTGCTCGCGCACAAGGCGTATTCGGTGGCCTTTTTCTCGGCATTGAGCAGCTCGCCCATATCTTTTTTGGCAAGATAGTTAAGCTCACGAGCGCATTTGGGCGGAGCGGGAATCCTGATTTTTCTGCCAAAATCCTGGATTTCGAGCAGCGTAAAAATCTTGTCGTTTGGGCCTTCGCGATACAACTGAACCTGGCTGTGCTGGTCGGTCGCACCAAGCGCCTTTACTGGAGTCGGGCCGACGAAGACCTCGCCGCCTTTGAGGGCGTAACGTTTGCCTAACGATTCCGCCCAAAGTTGGCGATACCAGTCGGCGAAACTATACAGGGCGGAACTGTAGGGCATCATCACGGATATTCTTTTGTTGCGGTTGTAATAGTGGATTTGAATTGCGGCGTTGATTGCGGCGGGGTTTTTGAAGAAGTCGGGGTTCGTTACGCGTGTGTGCATATCGGCTGCGCCGGCGAGAAGCTGGTCGATATTTATGCCCGTCATCGCTGCGCTGAAAAGGCCTACGGCTGAAAGGACGCTGAATCGCCCCCCTACCCCATCGGGAACGACGAGCGTATGCAATCCCGCGTCGGTGGCGATTTTGCGGAGCGTGCCTTTTTCGAGGTCGGTGGTCGCGATGACGCGGTCTTTGAGTTTTTCTTTGCCGAATCGGGTTTCTAAAATTTTCTGGACAATCATAAATTGCGAGGCGGTTTCGGCGGTCTGGCCCGATTTGCTGACGACGTTAAAGACGGTTTTGCCGAGTCGAGGCGTGATGAAGTCAAGGAATGAGCCGAAGTGCGCGGGGTCAACGTTGTCGAAGACGAAAAGACGGGGATTCTTCCGCTTGTTGTTGTCGAGGTTGTAGGTAAAGGGATTGAGTGCGTTTTGCAGGGCGATATTGCCCAGCGCCGAGCCGCCTATGCCGAGGACGACGAGGTTTTCGCATTTGGGCTTGAAATGTTTGACTAACGCTTTGACGCTTTTGGCGATTTGGGGGTCGCCGGGGAGCAGGCCATAGCGCGAGTTGCCGGCGAGGATTTCGTCTTTGATTTTGGGAATCAGGGGCGTTGTCTGTTTGGCTAATTCATCCAACTGCTGAGTGGTTATGCCGTGTTCCGGGCCGATTACGTCAGCCAGGACATTTTTGTAGTAGAACTGAATTTGCTTGCCAGCCATTTTCGTTTTCCTTTCAACCATACGCCGTTAGGCGGGATTAACACTGCTCAACTGCTCTACTGTTCAACTTTCTCGCCCTTCGGCGGATAGAACCAGACAGTGTAGTGCTTTGATGGGTTTTTTCAATGATTTTTAACCACCAAGACGCAAAGACACTAAGAGCCTCTAACATAATGGATAATTTAACAAATGGTTCCAGCAGATTTTGATACAGCCGATTGTCAGGAACGCCTGATGAATGTCGTCACGTTTCTCATAACGAATGCGAAGACGCCG
>JBEKAT010000074.1:0-11930 GCA_050015775.1 Sedimentisphaerales bacterium
ACACTTGCTCAGAAAATGAGTTATGGACCGCATGGCTATTCTAATTATTTTTGTGAAAAAGATCAAAAAAACTGCGGATTTTTTCAGCAAACGAGAAATATTCGCGAGAATCCTCGTTGGAATCCCCCACACTAAGTATAGAGTGTATGTCTTCAGCAAGAATGAGACAAAAACGACGTTGAATTAGGAGACGGTTTCGGCTCCTGTTAATGTAATGTTATCGTTATATTTTTTTTCTTTCAAGAACTGTTTTACTTTTCAATTCGGTCCGTTTCTTCAGTATCTTCTCGCGACGTCCATAGTAAACATCATCAGGTGTTACATTGCCGATGGCTTCATGCTAACGCCGGCTGTTATACCAACGCACAAACCGGGCAATTTCCTTTTCCAATTCTGCAGGGCTTTCCCATAGATTCAAAAAGATATGTTCCTTCATCGAACGATGATATCTTTCTATCTTGCCGTCTTGCTATCCGACCGTCTCATCCCCCCGTCCCATAGTTTGGGTAAATTTACTTGCCTTCAGGGACGACAAAGAGTATAATTTTTATCGTTTCCGCTTTGACGGCAATAGCGGACAGAAATTAGATTTATTCCTGCGAGAATAGGAAAATAAAAAAGACAATTCTTATTAGTTTCGTAATATTGCTTACTGCTGCAGCGTTAGCCACGGCAACGCCTACAACCACTCACCAGACTGAAAATCAAAAAGGAAAAGCGATATGTGTTTGAAATCTATTCGTGGGGGGCTTATCTGCCTGGTTATTATCCTCCTGGTTCAATCATCAAACGGGGCATCTTTTTACCCGGTCCGTCTTGACGATCCTGAGGCTGTCTATCTGACTGCGAAAGATTTCCCGGTAATCGCCGATGGCAAGGGTGACGACTCGGATGCTCTTCAGCAGGCGATTAACAAAGTCGAAGAGAAATCTCGCTATGGCATCGTCTTTATCCCGGAAGGACGCTACCGACTTGGCAAGACAGTCTTCGTCTGGGCTGGAATCCGCTTGATCGGGTATGGCAGTCAACGTCCCGTATTTGTTCTTGGCGAGAATACACCCGGCTATCAAACGGGTGACGAAAAGTACATGATCCATTTTGCCAGTAACCGTCCTCGTAATGGCATAGCCATTCGCGATGCGAATCCAGGCACGTTTTATAGCGCTATCAGCAACATCAATTTCGAGATACAGGATGGCAATCCGGCTGCTATTGCAATACGTTCTCACTTTGCGCAACACTGCTACCTTGCACACATCGACTTTCGCATTGGAAATGGAAAGGCGGGAGTGGAAAAGGTCGGCAATGAGATGGATGACTGTCACTTTTTTGGAGGCGATTATGGAATTATCACCACGAAACCCTCTCCGAGCTGGCCGTTTTTGATGATCGATACTTCTTTTGAGGGGCAGCGCAAAGCAGCCGTCCAGACTGAAGAAGGCGGCATGACTCTGATTCGAAATCAGTTCAAAAATGTTCCAACCGCCGTTCTTGTCAACCCTGACCGTGCCGAGGAACTGTATCTTGCGGACTCGCGTTTTGAGGATATCAACGGCCCGGCGATACTCATCAGTGATGAAAATAATGCTCGTTCTCAGACCAATCTGGTCAACGTGGTTTGTCAGCGTGTACCCGTACTCGCCGCTTTCCGTAACAGCGACAAAAAAATTATTGCTCCAGGCCCCATTTATCACGTCAAGGACTTTTCCCACGGACTGCACATAGACGATATCGGGGATATTCCGGAAATTAAAACCACTTTCGAATTAGAAACGCTGCGCACACTGCCGGGGCCTGTCGCATCCGATATACCCGGCCTTCCCTCCATGGATACGTGGGCCAATCTGAAATTGTCAGGCGCCAAAGGTGATGGCATCGCCGATGATACGGAAAATCTGAAAACTGCAATTGCCAATCACAGTACGATTTACTTGCCTGCGGGGCGATACCGTATTACCGAAACGATTACCCTCAAATCCAATACGGTTCTGGTCGGGTTCAACCCAATTGCCACACAAATTATTTTATCCGACAAGACTCCCGCTTTTCAGGGCGCCGAGGCGCCGAAAGCAATGCTCGAAGCTCCCAAAGGGGGAACCAATATCATTTCCGGCATTGGAATAGACACAGGAGGAATCAATAATCGCGCGGTGGCAGTTAAATGGATGGCCGGCGCTAATTCCATGATGAATGATGTTCGCTTCCTTGGCGGCCATGGCACTTATAATCCCGATGGTTCGCGTATCCAGACTTACAACGATAACCGTACCGGCGACGGCAATCCGGAGCGCAAGTGGGACAGTCAGTACTGGAGCATCTGGGTCACCGATGGAGGCGGCGGAACGTTTAAGGATATCTGGACTCCCAGCCCTTATGCACAGGGCGGCATTTATATCTCAAACACATCCACCCAGGGCCGCATCTATGCGATGTCCATTGAGCATCATGTACGTAACGAGATAAAGCTGAATAATGTTTCCAACTGGAAAATTCACGCTCTCCAAATGGAAGAAGAGAGCGGCGAGAGCTGGCACGCTCTGCCCGTAGAGATTCAGAATTGCAGAAATATCACCTTTGCCAATCTCTATTTATACCGTGTCATCCGGATGGTCAATCCTTTTCCTTACGGGGTTAAAATCAATGCTTCGCAAAACATTGCGTTTCGCGGGGTTCATGTCTATAGTCCAGCTAAATTCTCATTCGACAATACGATCTACGACGAAACCCACGATGTTGAGGTACGCTCGCGCGAAATCGCCAGGCTGACGATATCAGGAAATCCTCCTAAAAAACAACCCGTTAAAGAATCCAGGGTACTGGCCGACGGCGCTAAGGTAGAAAAAGTCAAAGGAGGATTCGAATTTATTGACGGCTCAACCGTCGATAGCTTGGGCAATGTCTATTTTACCGATTCCCGCTGGCATCGTATCTACCGATGGTCGCCTGAGAAAAAAAGCCTGACGCTGATCCGTGATATTCCAATATCGCCGCTGGGACTTGCGTTTGACAAGTCCGGCAATCTGCTGGTCACAGGACGCGGTGAAAGACGTTCACTTACAGTGTACGCTTTCAATCCTGACGGCAGTGAGGACAACCTGCAGGTTCTTTCCCCTGTACCTGCTGCGCAGCGTAAGGGTAAGACCGCTATCGTTCCGGGGCACCGCTGGCGCGATGCGCATGACTTTCTCGATGTGGCCACGGCAGTGAGCGAGGAGTGCTATGTATCGCCGGATGGCACGACATTCATTCCAAAATGTGATGACCTGCTCAGGGCTTTCACTCTAAGGTCTGCAATACAGGGCCAACCCTTCTATCTTGCCGATGAATTCGGCCAGAAAACATGGGCCTTCTCCGTCAATTCCGACGGATCGCTTTGCGAACCAAAACTTTTCGCCGGGGAAGGCGAGCTTGATGTTGTGGCCGATTCCAGGGGTAATGTTTATGTCGCGGCCGGATCTATATTTGTGTACGACCGGGATGGCAAACAAATTGACAGGATCGAAGTCCCCGAGCGTCCCGCCAGTTTAGTCTTCGGCGGCAAGGATCGCAAAACTCTGTTTATCACGGCGAGGTCTTCGCTTTACTCTGTACGAACTCGTTACAGTGGTCGGTAGCGCAGGCCACAAAACAGCTTCAATAATTTACCATAACTGGTCGGACTGTAATTACTTAACCATACACTTGCCCTATTCTGGCTACTCCAGCCAAACGTCAACACGTTTGAAGGAACAACTCCGAATTTTCTCAGCCAGACCGTCGGAAATTAAAGGGCCTTTAACTTCTTGGGTTTCATCTAAAGTGTAACGAACAGGCCTGACGGCGTCGCTGCTAAATGTGTTTTTACGCTGTTGATTGTGATAAACCAGAAGCGTCCCGCCTAACAGTGTACAGGCAAAGCTATTAACAGGAATCTGAACAGAGGTTTCTTTCCATCTAAGCTTTTTTTCTTCAGTAGTGAACCAATCGCCCGGCAGGACAGGCGTTAAAGCGAAGCACAATCGGCTGTCTTTTATTGTAAAAGGATGTTTTCCAATCGTCAGCAACAACCAAATATGTATGAATTCGGCTGTGCTGCCGCTTAATCTGGCCACGAAACCGCGGCCGCGGGCATTGCGGTCGGGGCAGATACTCGGCGCAATAAATGAGCTGTTTTCGAGAATGCTGCGGCCATATATCTTCGGGTTCATAAAGGGCACCAGCATTGTCCGAGCGTCCGTGAAAAATTCTTCATAAAGACCACCACGCAGCAGCTCAAGTAAATATTTGTACGACATGTGCAGCCATATAGACTCATTTTCATACCAGCCCCTTGTAAACGTCCGTGCTCGCCCGATTTCATGAGGCCAGTCCTTTAGAGATTCATTGAGTTTGTACATTTGTAAACCTTCATCGAAGAGCGGGCTTTGCCTGACAGAATGGTAAATCTTCCTGATTTGTTCGGATTTTGCCACAAGCCGCAGCAAGTGCACCTGGCCTTCCAGGTAAAGCGGAAGATGTTTCTGTTCAAACTTTGCTATCGGCCCCAGCGGGACGCCTCGTTCAAGCTCAAGGGGATCGAATGCTTCGGACGTCACGGCCGGAATGGGTATATTTCTATAATAGGTATGAATCAGTCCGGTGTTATGGTCGACTGATTTTTCTATAGCGGCATCGGCACGCCCTATTGTTCCAGCCAGGAGCTGCTCTAAAACATCGCCGGCGACAAACCTTGTGCGGCCGCTAAAATTATCTCTGATGCGTCCCCTGAATCTCTCTCGAATGTCGATAGACCTTTCCCACGAATACTCCGGCTCAATCAGGTCGGCAACAACATTGTCAATCAGGTCGGCAACCTCCATCGGAAATGCCGTACTGGGGATTTCCGGCAAGCTGTCGAGCAGCCAGGAAGCCAGACGACCAAGCTCTGTTGCTTCACAGGTGCTGGAACCAAATAGCGCGGGCAGGCCGTTAAGGGAGTCGTTCCAGCCCGGCCTTCCTGCTTCCATCTCTATGGCGGCCCCTTTGAAATCAAAGGATACCGCCTTTATTGCGACAAGGGCGCAAAGCTTAGCGAAAGCCGTTACCGGCGGCATTTGCTGTTGTGGTTTCGAATTACTCACGACAGAGTTGAGCTGGAGAGGCCCGGAATTCTTCAGGACATATTTATCAGCGCGCGGCACCACGCAGCCGCCTTCGTTGAACCATGTAATGTCGGCTTTTTCTGTGAGCATCTGCCCAACCTTTTCCGGAAAAATAGCGGCGAACGATTCCAGCAGGTCCGTGATGTATGTCCAGTGGTCTATCCAGTAACCGCCCTCGTAACCGCCGGCAATAAGCTCCGGCTGACATTTTTCCAGAATAGAGTTTAACCAGGCCGAACGGTCTTCTACTGTCACGTTAAACAAGTTTAACCATTGGAGAAGCTCGCCGGGATGAAAACTCCTGCGAAGTATATTTCGAAACTCAGTGGAAGCTTTTTTATCAACGTTCGGACAAAAGCTCAGTGGGTCTGTTCCATCAGGCAAAGACCACCTGTAACCGTCAATATTCAGGGGATTATAGCCGTCCGGCTGCAGCAGAGACAGAAACATTTTTATGTCCCTGTCCGATACTTCGGGGTGAAACCACACGTCATGCCGCCGATTCTGGCATATATCTCTGTAATTGCCGGGTCCGGTGGACAGCGGTGTCGGGGATAACTCAAAATGGTTGTAATCCCTCTCCAGGTCTCCGTGGCGTCTTGAGTACAGGTGCAGTAATTTAGGGCCGGTTTTCGACGGCAAAAGCTTTGGAATGCCGCCCCTTAGAATGTTATCGAGGAAATTTTGTTTCAAATAAGCGTCGAGCACCGGGAGACTGGACACTGCTGTGGCGGGAGCCGTTACATCATTCATCAAATTAATAAGCTCCGCACGCATCCTGTCAACATCCGCTTCTTTTTTGATGTTGGCCAGGAATCTGGTGAGCATTATCTGGCTTGGCGCCAGACCAATGATAGAAACAAGCTTTATGGATTTGCCGGCCTCGAGCACGCTGTCGAAAGGAACAAGAGCGCAAGGCAATCTGTTCTCCAATACCTGAGCATCACGGTCAATCGCCTCCTCTTTAAGAAAATTACGGGGTGTTACGAGGTCGCAGCCGCATCCGAAGATTACGTCGGGGTCAATAAAGGGCTCTACTGCTGAAAACGTCTTTTCGTTGATGTTATATGCGGCATAAAAATGTCCATGATGTACCCTCGTTACTTCATCCTCGTCATGAACCTGGACTTTACTCGAATAATAAGGAACTTTGCCGTCGATCAACTCGACAGAGGCATAGGCCTCGCTAATGCGCCTCATTGATTTTATTATATAATCAGGGAGCGTGGCCGGCAATATCAACGCCAAGCCATCCAGTCCCTCCAGTTTTACCGATTTGCCCGATGTGTTGGTGATTTTAATCAACCGGATTAAAGAACCCAGCGGCTGATTAACGGGGCTGAAGTATTCCACGTCAAAGCGCAGGCCAAGCGTTTCGTTGTCTTCTCTTAGCAACAACCTTTCCGGTTTTGGCCACATTGAGCGGCGGAACTTAAAGCCAGGAGTTTGAGAATCATTCTGGAACGGTTCGTAATACTGACCGTTTACCTTGCAGAAGGTTCTGAATCCCTGAACACCGACTAACTGGTAAGCCCACGTCGCGGGCAGAAACTCGGCGATGGCCTGGTTCTTGCTGCCCAGCCCGAAAGATACTACCGCCTGGGCGCGGTTTACGTACATACACCATATCGGCACGCCATCTGCGCCGGCTATGCCCGGCAGAAAACTCGCGAAGGCAGGTATCTTGTCATAATTGTCGATTCTGTAGCTCCCGTCGGCTTCCAGTTCGTGAGTTACAAGCTCGTCCGAAAAAGACCACAAAGCCGGTTTGACACATTCTTTTTGCTTTTTCATTTATGAACCTTTTTCTAATTATCAATAACTTACAGAAACAGTTTTAATCCAGTAATCCGGTCACTTTTGTGGCGATGCCGTTGAACTGCGGATAACCAGCTCCTCGGCTAGCTTTATGGTTGTCGGTTCAGCATCGCCGGATTTTTTAATGTGTTTGAGTAAAAGCTCGGCTGCGATTCTGCCCATATCGCTTGACCTCAAATCGATAAAACTAAGCAGCGGGCTCATCGCGGCGGCCGCCTGCTGGTCATAGAAACAAAGAACACTTAATCGGCCGGGCACTGTAATTCCGAGTTTATGCGCCGCCTGCATCAAATTAAGCCCTTCCATGTGACCATAGGCAAGCACTACCGTCGCACCATTTTCGATAACGGCGGCAGTCAGAAATTCTTCGGCAGATTTAAGCCATTCGTCGTGGCCGGGCGCAACAGAAAGCCCGAGCTTTTTCATTTCTCTCAGGTAGGTCTGATGCCTGTCGGCCAAACTACTGTGCCCTACAAGGTAATCGGGCCTTGAATTTGCATACGCAATTATCAGGTGCCCAAGCTCAGCCAAATACTGAATAGTTATCTTGGTTCCGCACTCGTCATCAGGCACTACCGAAGAGCCGGACTTGCCTGCCGGGCCGTTTACAACTACATACGGTATTTGACTGTCTTCAAGCTCCCTGAGTGTAGATGAGTTCGCCCTGGCCAGTATAATCGCTCCATCAATCTTCCATGGAGGCAGCTCACTCGATTGCACGTCATGATGCGACATATCCACGGTGACATCAAAAACATCCTCGGAGCAATCCATAATACCCGTGACACTGTTTACGACCGTCTGGTAGATATTGCCGAGGTCGCTGAGAGCATAGCGGCCCCCGATGATATGTATCATACGGGTTGTCTGCAAAGTAAGCCCTTTGGCGATAAGGTTCGGTCGATAGCTGAGTTTCTCTGCCGCGGCCAATACACGCTTCCGCACTTCTTCGGTAACCGAAAAACCGTTTCCGAGCCGGTTATTCAGAATTCTGCTGACGGTTGATTTGTTTACCCCTGCCTCAGTCGCAACATCGTTTAATGTGGTGACCTTCCTATTATTTTGCATTTTACTGTCTTTCATCGATCACCTGACCAGACGAAAAGAATACAGGTCGATTTGTCCCTTGCCCTGTCCCCCGCGCACATATAAACCGAGCCCCTTCATTGAGTTCAGGTCGAATTTTCTTGCTCCTTGCTGGTTGCCCCATGTCTTGCGAACAAGCATCTCGTCAAAATTGAACCTTATGGTTTCTCTGTTGCCCGTCCCAAAAGTCGGCTTGAACGCAAATGATTCGCCGTCATCGCCGCCTTCTGTATTATAGCTGACGCTGTCCGGTCCCGCCACACCTGCTTCATCAGCCACTATTTCAAATGAAACACCTTTCGGAACACGAGCGTCGACCTCCAGTGCGTAATAGCCGCTCATGTCGGTCGCAAACTCCGGCCCCCTGCCCAATGAGTACATTTTAGGGCCGAAAAACAATATGCCGCAACCCCAATCGCCACCAGTATTGTATTCAATTGTCAATACATTCGCATCCGGCTGCTGTTTGAGAAAAACATTTGCATCAGGTGCGCAAAATAATTCCGGCTCTCGCACAAACTCACACTTCAGAAGGTTAAGTGCTGGCGGTCTTTCAGGGTGCTGGGCTTGCTTAAAGACAACCTTGGTCTGCTCCGGCAAAGAGTTGGGTGCTTTGATGCCGGACTCAGCGTGAATTTTGTTTAGCGTTGCGTTGGATTGAGATATAACCGCCAGAACTTCGGTATAAGGCCTGTGCTTTATATCAACAACACCATAGTTGGAATTTTCGCCGTCAAAACGTCCCTGCGGCGACTGGTCCGCAAATTCAAACCAGTGTGCGCCGATGACCATCGGATAAGAGACCATACTCTCGACATAAGCCTTGCTGTTCGCTGCTCGCTGGGCTTGTGTCTCAACTACTGCACCTGCCCCACCGGTATTTGGGTTGCCGCTGGTGTTTTCGCGGGCCCGCCAGGCATATTCCGTCACCATCAGGGGCTTTTTGCCGCTAAGAATATAATAGCTGGCCAGCATACGTTCATCCGCCTTTGGCGATGATTGATAATTGTTAAATGATACTACATCGCAGTATTTGCCGCAGGCCTCTATCGCCCCGGCCGCAGCGCCGTGACCGGCGAAGCGAACACCAAGGATTAACTTGCCCGGAGCAAGCCGGCGGACCACTCGGCAGGCGGGAGCAAAAAACTTCTCCGCCGCCAGATATGTAAACTCGGCCCTGTCCTTTTGAGTTTTATCGTTCAGACATCGCCGCAGCATTCCAGCGTTAACATCGTCCCAGTTGTTTAGATTTCCTCCCCAAGTCTCGTTGAAACTGCTTTCTGAAGGGTACCGCGATTTTAGAAACTGCTTCGCTGCCTGATGAGCGGGATGAGAAGCAGGCAGCTCGATGGCGGTTTCCAGCAGGGTATAATTTGGTATGTCCTCCCAGCCGTTTCTGCCGTACCACGGCATTTCGTTATCGAGAAAGAAACCGATTGTATTCTCTGTGTTTTTATATTTGGAAAGCATTTGCCTGGCGTTTTCCATAACGTTTTGTTCGAAATCCGGCTTGAACCCTTCAAGACACCGTTCATTAGAGTAGCCGGCAACATACAGGCATATAGTCCCGTAAACCTGACTTTCATAAAGTCCGGGGTCTGACCAGGCGCCCAGAGTATTGAAACCATTTTTACTTAATATGCGCAAGACATCCTCTTTCCACTTTGTGTAATCTCCCCCAAAGACGGTCTTTACTGCATCGTAATAATCGGTATTGGGGCGGGGATTCCACGCCGACGGGAGAATATTGTTGATTCCTATAGATAGAAAATTGTGTCCTTGAGGATCGACAAACCAGAACTTCCCGTCAACATCCTGTTTCACGGTGAAGCTATGCTTTTCGCCCGCCTTCTGTTTGTCTGTTGTTGAATTTTTCTCGCTGCTCATCGCTGGAACACAGAAACCCGCAATCAGAACAACTACCAACATCATAATGTTTTTCATATCGCACCTTAAAAAACGTTGTTTTTGAACCATACTTTGGGTCTTTCGCACGTAAATAATGGAAGGCCGTAAGCCATGCGACGAAAACCATCCATTTGCTATTATGGTATAGAAACCGGTTGCTATTATAAAAAAAACACTACCCATTCGTCAAGAGTATCTTGACTTCGATGCAAATACCACTATATTTTACCAACAAGAATGCTTTAAAGCGTTTTTTTAACAGAGTTGAGAAAAAGCAGGGACTGTTTCTCCCAATATGAATTTGTGCCATTAGAAAAGAGGTTCAAGTGAGTAAATCAGAACATTACGCCACAGCGTCAGAAGATCGTATTCCTTTTAAACAGAAATTTGCATATGCAATGGGTATGCTTGTCAATAATCTGCAGGCAGCCGCGCTGCCGGCTATGATAGTCATTCTCAATCTCGGTCTCGGCATGGATCCTTTACTGGTTGGTATTGTCGGTTCTATCCCCCGCCTTTTCGACGCCCTGATAGACCCTGTTGTAGGCCATATTTCCGATAATACAAGAACCCGATTTGGCCGTCGCAGACCCTACCTGTTTTGGGGCGCTATTTTTTCCGGTATTATATACGCCCTGATGTGGCAGCTTCCCGCCGGTCACAGTCAAAGTTTCTATTTCTGGTTTTTTCTGATTGCTGAGATAGTTTTCTTTCTTGCCTATGCCGCCTATTCAATACCGCTCGTCGCTTTCGGCTATGAAATGACGCCGGATTATCATGAACGCACGCGACTGCAGGCATTTGCTAATTTTATCGGCCAGGCCGCATGGCTTGCAGGTCCATGGTTTTTTGCAATAATGACAAGCAGTCTGTTTAAAAACATGGTACAGGGAGCGAGCGTTTTGGCCATTGGGGTCGGAGCATTTATTGGCATAGTCGGAATGATACCGGGAATTTTCTGTCGAGAACTGTTTGGTTCGCTGCCCAAAGTGGTTGTCAAGGGCTTCTGGGAGCATTTAAAAGACCTTTTCAAGGGAATTGGCACGACCCTCAAATGCAGCCCGTTTGCAAAGCTTTGCGCTTCAACATTCCTGGTTTTCAACGGCTTCCAGCTTGGAATCTCTTTTTCAATATACGTCATGATTTATTATTTATTTCATGGAAACGATAAACAGGGCGGGACCTTGCTGGGTTGGTTTGGCATGCTCACCTCGGTTTTTACTTTTGGCGTCATTTATTTGACCGCATGGATCGCCACAAAAATTGGAAAACGCAGAACTTTTTTCATCACCATCTCTCTGTCGATTGTCGGATACGCTTTGAAATGGGTCGGCTATAATCCCGAACATCCTTATTGGCTGCTCGCGGCGGCTCCCTTTGTTGCGTTTGGGACCGGCTCATTGTTCACGTTAATGGGATCCATGATTGCCGATGTCTGTGATTATGACGAACTGCAAACCCGTAAACGCCGCGAAGGTGTATTCGGCGCCATTTACTGGTGGATGGTCAAGGTCGGCATGGCAATCGCAGGGCTTTTTGCAGGGATTCTTCTTAAAGGGTCTGGTTTTGACGTTGCGTTAGCTGGCGATCAGCCGGTAAAGACACTCTTTCTCTTAAGGGTCTTTGATATCGGTATTCCGATTGTTACTTCTGCAATAGCCATTGCGATTATGGCAACGTATAAAATAACAGAACAAAAAGCACATGAGATTCGCACCGAGCTTGAAAACCGTCGGGGCAAACTCGCAAGCTAAGTGTTTCTGTAAATTTAATACCAACGGCCCTAAATAACTCATATTCTTCCCGATTAGTTGGGCACCCATGGATGGGGGTATCGAAAGCCAGTCATTTTCGTTATGCAACCGGTTTCCTAAACGTCACTGAAATTCTTATCGCTGTCTAAGAAAAATGAAAGTCCTCTCATGTAAAGAGCGTTGCAATCGTCTGAGGCAGGCCATGCGCCATTTGCCCTGTTACTATCTGGCGTAAATTTTACGG
>JBEKAT010000075.1:0-11777 GCA_050015775.1 Sedimentisphaerales bacterium
TAAACGTGCTCGAAATCGGGATGTGACCCGGTGTCGAACAGCCGGCAGGATTCACAATTGCCGCAGCTGTCGGGAAAATCGCTTTTTTCAACCGGCTTTTTACACAGGAGCAGTTTGGCGAATTCCTTAGCGGTTGTGAATTTGCCCACGCCATCGGGCCCTGCGAAAATATAGGCATGAGCCACCTTATCAGCGGCGAAGGCGCTTTGAATCGCTGAAACGGCTCTCTCCTGGCAGAATATGTCTTTAAGAGGCATTTATTTTGCCCCGAACTTTTCAATTATTTCAGTCACTTTTTTATGCACGGCTTCGATATTATCTACGGCGTTGACTACCACAAAGTTTTTCTGCTGTTTGGCGAGTTTCAGGAAACCCTCACGGACTTTTTTGTGATAGCCGTCGCCCTTTTGCTCCATACGGTCGAGATTGCTTTTGAGTCGCGTCGCCGCGGTCGCGGAATCGACGTCGAGGATAATTGTTAAATCAGGCCATGGTTTTTCAAGGCAATCCGCTGCGAGCTTAATGACCTTATCAATTCCGAATCCGCCTGCGTGACCCTGATAGGCGCAGGTGCTCGATAGCCAGCGGTCAACAACGACGCATTTGTTTTGTTTTAATGCCGGCGCGATTTTCTCATTCCAAAGCTGGACCCTCGCCGCCATATAAAGCATAACTTCGGTTGCGGTGTCCATTGCCTTATGTTCGGGATTGAGCAGTATATCCCTGATTTTCTCGCCGATTGCGGTCGCTCCCGGCTCGCGGAAACTGACCACATCGATTCGCTGTCTTGCCAGCCAATCGACAAGCAGTTTTACCTGTGTGCTTTTTCCGCACCCATCCGGCCCGTCAAGGGCTAAAAAATTGCCTGATAATTTGTTTTTCAAAATCAATCCTCAACTATATTGAAGAGTTCAGTAAATCCTGTGAATCTAAAGGTTTTGAACTATTATCATATCTTAAATTTTGAGCGGCGACAAATCTTATTGCCATTACCACAATCATCAAACCAATAAATTGTTCTGTGACAGTCTGCAATATTGTTAAAAAATAATATGAAATTGCCTTACCATGCGGAGATGGCAGCAATGCCCATAGAAACGGCAATCCTAATGAAATAACAAATAAAATAACAAGCTTCCTTGCGTTTCGTAATCGGCATCGGCCCAGCATTTTGAAGCTCTCAAATATGCTGCAATCCAACACTATTATTATTGGGAATATCAAAAGGAATGGCTTCATTAAAATCAAACAGACTGAGGCGGAAGGCAATTCATTAACTAAAGATACGACCCAGCGCGTATGCAGCAAATCTGGAGCCGTATGTTCTATTGCCCATAAAACCAGGATTTGCAAACATGCCATCCCGAGAATATAAATTAGACCTAAACTAACTAACCGCAAAAAAAAGTGCATGCTTTCTCGCAATAAGACAAGAGGTGATTGCCTCTTTCGGCCTTCCAGATAAACGGTTCGCTGGAAACCGATTATAAGCATAAAAATTATTATGGTGAATGAAATAAACACGATCGTTGTCATTCCTATTGGGTTAAACATTATCTGAGTCATATTGATAGCCATCGACAGGACATCGAGGGCTATGATGAGCACAACCTCCGGCCAGCGGGCTTTTAAGATTTCCAGTGTTTTTTTGATTTCGGTCATCTTATCTTGTCAGCTGTAAGTTTTCAGGGCCGATGAGGTGGCGCATCTTTCGGCAGAATTCCGTGTCGGGATTGACACTCAATTGCCTGTCGGCGGAGGCGTAAACCCTTCCCTTTTCTGTCCTGATTGCGACATATACGCTGCTTTTGCCCCGATGGTGCATACAGATGCTTTTTATCTCGGCGACTTTTTCTTTGGTAACGGTAGCCGCGTCGAGATTGATTCGCACTTTGCCCGCGAGTTTGTCGGTTGCCTCATCGAGGGTGATTAGTTCAGAGGCGATGATATTCGGCTTTTCTCGTCTGAAATCCAGCCGGCCTCTGACGAAAACAACGGCATCAGCGATAAGCTGTTTGGTAAACTGGTTCAGTGTATTCGGGAACATAACGACCTCGACCTGGCCCTGCAGGTCAAGCAGCGTAAAGACGGCCATTTTCGACCCGGCGTTCTTGCCTGTCTTGGTAAGGTTGTAGCGGATTTTCGTTATCATACCGCCGATGGTTACTTCCCGTTCCTGTGTGGATTCGGCAATCTGGGCGGCATTGATATTCGAGAAGATATTGATTGTCTCGGCACAATGGCTCAGCGGGTTGCTGGTAACATAGAAGCCGAGGACTTCCTTTTCGTACATCAGCATCATTGGTTCGGGCCAGGGGTCGGCGTAGGGCAGGCGATTGTGGTCCTGTGAGTAATCCGGCGAGGCCTCCTGGGCGAAGAACCGCATCTGGCCGTTGAGTTTGTCCGTCTGAGTATCGGCCCCGTGTTCCGTAGCCGATTGGAGCCCCGCCATCATTTGAGCTCGGTTGCCGCCTAAGCGGTCGAATGCGCCCGCTTTTATCAGCGATTCCATTACCTGCTTGTTCGCGGCCCGCATATCGACGTTTTCACAGAAGTGGAACAAGCTCTGGAACCTGCCTGTTTTTTCGCGTGCGACGATGATTTGCTCGACGGCCTTTTCGCCGACGCCTTTGACCGCCGCTAGGCCGAAGCGAATCATTCCTTTTTTATTTTCGGTTTCTTTATATAAAGGCGTGAAGTCAACGCCGCTTTCGTTGATGTCGGGCGCGGTAACCTCGATACCCATATCTGTGCATTCGGCGATGTATTCTACGACCTTGTCGGTGTCGCTCATTTCGTAAGTGAGCAGGGCGGCCATATATTCGACGGGCCAATAGACCTTCATATAGGCGGTTTGATACGCGATTATGGCGTAGCGGGTCGAGTGGCTTTTGTTGAAGCCGTAGCCGGCGAAACGTTCGATTAACTCGAAGATATCTTCTGCCTGCTGTTTTTTAAGCCCCTTGGCGACCGAGCCGGTGATAAATCGTTCCTTTTCCTTTGTGATGGTCTTGGCCTGTTTTTTGCTTATGGCCTTAATCAGCGTATATGCCTCGCGCAGCGGTATATCGCCGAGGCGGTTGCAGATTTCCATCACCTGTTCCTGATAGACCATAATGCCGTAGGTCTCGTCGAGGACCTCGTTCATAATCTTGTGCGGGAGGGACCATTTGCCTCCGTGTTTGCGGTCGTTGTAGTCGGGGATGAGAGTCATCGGGCCGGGCCGATAAAGGGCGTTTGCGGCGATGAGGTCCTGAATTCTGTCGGGTTTCATCTTCATCAGCAGTTCCTGCATACCGCCCGATTCGAACTGGAATATGCCTTTTGTTTTTCCCGCGGCAAACAGGGCAAAGACCTTCGGGTCTGCCAGGTCTATTTTTTCAAGGTCTATTTTTTGCCCGTTAACCTGTTCGACAAGTTGCCTTGCGCGTTCGATGACGCTGAGGGTCTTTAGGCCGAGGAAGTCCATTTTTAAGAGGCCCACCTTTTCGACCATCGGGCCTTCGAATTGCGTAACGATGTCCTCGGTGCCGGGCGGCTTGTAGAGAGGCACGAAATTAGTGAGCGGCTCATCCGCGATGACGACTCCCGCGGCGTGGACTGATGCGTGGCGGGCGAGGCCTTCGAGTTTTTTGCTGATGTCGATGACCTTCTTTGTCTGTGGGTCTTTATCGTATGACTGTTTTAACTGTGGCTCCGTTTCCAGCGCCATATCGAGGGTCATGTTAAGTGTTTCGGGGATAAGTTTTGCCAGCCGGTCGGCCTCGGTCAGCGGGACATTGAGCACCCTGCATATATCGCGTATGACGGCGCGCGCCTTCATTGTTCCGAAGGTGATGATTTGCGCGACATGGCCATATTTTTGGCGGACGTAGTCGATAATCCGGCCCCGGCCTGCCTGGCAGATATCGATATCGATATCGGGCATCTCATTTCGCTGCGGGTCCATAAATCGTTCGAAGAGCAGGTCGTATTTCAGGGGGTCAACGTTGCACAGGCCTAAGCAGTAGCCGACTAATGTTCCCACCGCGCTTCCTCTTGCGCCGACGGGGATATTATTTTTGTGAGCGTAATTACAGAAGTCCCAGACGATAAGGAAGTAGCTGGCAAAGCCCTTTGACTCGATGACGTGGAGTTCTCTTTCGAGACGTTCTTTTACTCTGTCGTCGAGTTTGCCGTAGATTTGGTCCGCCTTTTCGTAGCAGAGTTTCGTTAAGAATTTCTCCGGAGTCGAGCCATCATCGGGGCTGAAGTGCGGGGCGTGGCGTTGCTTGAGGTTGATTTCGACGTTGCATCGCCGGGCGATTTCCAGCGTATTGTCAAAGGCCTGTGGGCAATCCGGGAAAAGCTGGCGCATCTGGGCGGGGTTTTTTAGAAATACGTCTTTTGGATAAATCATCCGGTCGGGGTCGTCGGCTTTTTTGCCCGTGCTTATTGCGCAAAGACAGTTATGCGCCTCGTGGTCTTCTTCTGCGAGAAAATGCACGTCGTTTGTAGCGATAATGCCGACACCCAGTTTGTTTGCCAAATCGACGAGCGATTTCGCCATATTCGGGTCGTCGCCTTCGTGGCTCTGGATTTCGATGAAGTATCTTTCTGTGCCGAAGATTTTGAGGTAGCTTTCGACGACGGCCTGTGCCGCCTTCACATCGCCGCCCGCCAATTGCATAGCAAGTTCCCCTTTGGGACAGGCGGAAGTTACTATCAGACCCTCGTTAAGCTCGGCGAGGATTTGTTTGTCGATTCGTGGGCGGTAATAAAATCCCTCGGTGTAGCCGACCGATGCGAGCTTGAGGAGATTTTGATAACCGACGTTGTTCTGCGCCAACAGGATGAGGTGGTAAGCGGCGTCGCTGATTGATGTTTTTGTGCGGTCAAGCCGGCTGTGTGGTGCGATGTATGCCTCGATACCGATTATCGGCTTGATGTTTGAGGCGAGCGCCTTGGTGTAGAACTCTATTGCCCCGAACATATTGCCGTGGTCGGTTACGGCGACTGAGTCCATACCGAGGTCTTTGCACCGCGCAAAGAGCTTTTCGAAGCTTATAGCGCCGTCGAGCAGCGAATACTGGCTGTGCAGATGAAGATGAGTGAATCCTTTGTTGTTCACCACGACCCAATCCTTTATGACGCAATGTTAGTTTTTTATTGATTATTGATAATCGATTATTGATAATTGTAACGGCTAAGCGGTTGGTAATCAACTTTAACGAATATACTCGGCAATGTCATAAGGGGCAAATTTATGGATTTCGGAAATATCAATGATCCTTCACAGCAGCAATTGGGCGGCATTCCTTCACCACAACCGGCGCCAAAGGGCAATAAGGGCAGCGGATGGAAAGTTTTCTGGGGCATAATCACCGGCTTATCGATGCTCGGAAATGTTATGCTTTTCCTGATGCTCATCGGCGTTGGAATTATAGCGTTTGCGGGAATGGGCGAAAAGAAATACACAGAGGAGGTCATCGAAGACGGCCCGCGGAGTGCGAAAATCGCGATAGTGTCGATAGATGGCATCATAGACGAAAAGCAGGCACAGGAAGTTTACTGGCAGTTAAAAACGGCGAGAGAAGACAAGGCCGTAAAAGGAGTGATTATCCGCGTCGATTCGCCCGGCGGGACGATTTCAGGCAGCGACCAGATTCATAACGAGATAATAAAATACCGCGCCGACACCAACCAGCCGGCGGTTGCCTTTATGCAGGGAGTCGCTGCTTCGGGCGGCTATTATTCTTCGGTTGCCTGCGATAAGATTATCGCTGAGCCGACCGCAATCACCGGCTCAATCGGCGCGATTATGGAATATCTCGTATTGCAGCAGCTCCTGGAGGAGAAACTGGGCATACAGCCCGTGGTGGTCAAGGCGGGTTCGAAAAAGGACTGGCCAAGCCCCTTCCAGACGCCTACCGACGAACAATTGCAGTATATGCAGCAAAGGATAATCGACCCGGCTTACGACCGGTTCGTCAAAGTCGTCGTTGAAGGCAGAAGTAAACTGACTGAAGAGGACGTCAGACGCCTCGCCGACGGAAGCATATACTGGGCGGACAAGGCCCTCGAAGAAAAGCTAATCGATGGCGTGGGCTATCTCAAGGACGCAATTGAAGAGGCCAAATCGCTCGCGGGCGTTAAAAAGGCGCAGGTGATTGAATACCAAAAGCTGCTTTCAATCGCTGAAATGCTCGGCCCGAAGACGAATGTGTCGCTGAAGATTGACCGCAGAACACTTTACGAAGTAGCCGTTCCGCAGGCGCTGTATCTTTGGACCGGCCCGCAGTAGTATAATCTTGACACAAATACGCGGCTCCAAATAACAGCGGTCAATAAAAGAGGAGTAGAAATACACTACACTTTCAATCGCGTACCAGATTAGCTGATATTCTGAATTCGAAGATTGATAGATGGGTGAGAGGAAAAGTAATGACCAAAATTGGATTCGAGGCCGGACGGGTTTAGTTTGGCGAGACGAGACAGCAAGACCGCAGAAGCTTTGGGATTATAGCCGGCGGCGACGACCAGACGCACTCCCAGCTTGTCGGCTTCCATCTCCAGTTCTTGGGAGTAGGAGCTTTCAAGGAACCTGACACCCACCTTACTCAGCAAGCCCGTAAGGAGGCCGCGAACAGACGTAAACTTGGTCCCGAGAGAAATTGCTGAGTTAGCAATGATACGGTCCATCGCATGTCCCCTGATAACGTGGCTCATCTCATGTCCAAGGATGAACGCTACCTCATCCCGATTCCGCTCACATAGCTCCACAAGTGACCGGCTCACAAAAATGTATCCACCCGGCAGAGCAAAGGCATTGGGTTCGCCGCCTTCGAAAGTTTCAAAGCCGAAGGTGCGGAGTTTGTTAGCGACGCACCCGGCCAGCCGGGAACCGACCTCGTTCAACAACTGTGCAATCTGCGGGTCGGGGTCAAGCTTTAACTGCTGCCTGATACCACATGCCAAATCTCGGCCGACATCATGTTCGAGTCGTATTGCGTCAATTTCATTACCTGTCATTGACTGCCATACCCACCTGGCTTTGCGAACATGCGGGCCGAGCATCCTGCCCATATTATAAAATAATCCGCTCACTTCTCGTATTTACCTTTATTAATCGTACATCTGGCCATTTTCAACACTGTCTGTAATCTCAGCATCAGTTGTCAGCATCGTCTCCTGACATGTTTATGCTGCTATTGTATCAAAAATTTGCCATTTTGCATTCCTCAGTGTCCGCGGGTAATTATCGGGACAAAAAAAAGCCGCGCAGCCGGACTTGTTTGCAGTCGGGCCGCGCGGCATAAGTCGCTTGTGCCTTGGTATTCAGGCAGGTCGCTTTAGGTGGTAGCCCTCTTCTTGTTGAACAGGTAAACAATAATCCCCAAGGCAATCAGGCCAACCAGTCCGTTGTCGCCTAAGGTCTTAATGATGCCGATCATGTTGTTGACAATCCCGCTGAAGAACGGAACTGTGCCGCCAAACAGAATTGCAATCGCGATACCGAGGGCAATCAACAGCAGCGCTATTTCAGTAATCTCCGCCAGCCACTTCCTAATTTCTGTGAAGAACTGCATCTGTATCTCCTTAAATTAAAACCAGTTATGTTGTGAAACATCCTGTGGCCTTTTTCGGCTCATACTCCTTTCTGTCTTTAATATTTATGGAAACCGGCAAAAAACGATGGTCATTTTTTTGCCCCCGTAGGCAATTTGTCCCCCCGTTAGCCGGCCAGCCGACTATTTTTTCAATACTGGTATTTGCGATAGGGGGCTGTTGAGCTTAAGAATTGTTAAAATGGGCAATTTTTGCTTGACTCGAATTGATAAAATAGAGTAAAATGCCGTGTATGGTCTGGAGCGCAATAATTTTTGTTCTGCGGATATGCCTTGTGGCGGTGGTAGGGGCTTTCTTCTGGCGGCTCATCGAGCCGAGGACCAAACATGCGCGAATACTCAGGGCAGCGTTATTGGTCGGGGGGTTGCTGGTAACTTTGGTTGTGGTAAGAAGCATCGGGGCATAGCAACTGCCCCCGTTTCATCCTCAATTCCATCCAACTTTTAGAACGGCGGCAGTTCGGGTGCTGATGCTGGTATAACCGCCTTGCCTTCGACCTCAACGAGCCATTCAGGTCGACAGACCGAGGCTACGATGACATCCATCGGAATATCGCCGAATCGCTCTCGTATCCGCTCCCATACAACCGCCTGGTCGCCGGGGTCACGGACATACGCAGTCAAGACGCACATATCCTTGAGCGTTGCGCCTGCCGGCTTAAGCAGGGCCTCCACGTTCTCGACTGTGCGGTCAATCTGCCGAGACAAGTCGCCCGCATGCAGGGTTTTGCCCTGATGGTCGATGCTGGCCGTGCCCGATATGAGGATGTGTTTGCGGTCGCGATAGGCAATCGAGGTTCCGCGTTCAAACGTAACGCCGTAGAGATGCGTCGGGCTTAGGTGGTCCAGCGCAGACAGAAACCTGATTTGGTCCGGCCTCACACCCCGAATCGCGTATGCATCCAAAAGGATTTTCGCGGCCGGATTCGCGGATGTTCCCTCAATACCCGTGCTGGCTATGAAATGCGTATCAGGCGTCAGGCCGTGTTCCGCGAAAAACTCTTTGCGGGCTGTTACCAGTCCCCGGTAATTCGCGTCGATGTTCTGAACAAAGAACCATGTGCGAATCAGGTTATCAGCCAGTGTCATACCCTGTGCCCGCAAAAAAGCGTCGTATTCCTCGAAGATTCCCTGCGTCTGGCTGTATGGCGTTTCTGCACCTGGGCAGGTAAGGCCGGTTGTCCAGCAATGGGAAAGTTCGCCCCGTCCGAGGATAAGAGACGCGCCTTGTCGTGCTTTGTCTAATTTGCAATCCGGGTCGCTGATATGGTAAGCCCAAAGCGACACTTTTGCCGGCGGAAGCGGCGGTTGACAAACCCAGGACACGGCACAGGGTTCATCCTGATTTTGGGGGTCAGAAAACGGCTGGGCTGCCAGCGCGCCGGCCTGATTTGTCAGGTCGCTGCAGAAAAACCTCCGGAATACCGCCGTTTGCGTATCCAGTCCGATTGAGTCGAGCGCATCTCGATATGTGCGGAATACCCAATCCAACTGGGCTTCAATGCTGCCGTGTTCCGTGGGACGCACAATCAGGTGATACTCATCGACTCCGCTTTGTCCGCGGAAACGCGAGATGCTCACTGTTGCGGGCATAATTTCGCTGTTAAAGCAATGGCATTTCATTGGCGACCTCTGTCTTTGTCTTCTCGTTGCACAATCTCAAACGGTATGGCAGGCAGCGTGCCTATGTAAACCCGCTGTTTGGGCATCTTTTTTTGGTTGTTCTGAGGATTGTTAGGCGGTTCCGCGGAGACATCCACAATCAGATTATCCACAAGCCCGACTTTGGCGGTGTTGCTGTCCGCCGCAATCGCGAATGTTAATTCGCCTGGGGTTATGTTCACATCCCCAAGTGTCAGGCCCGCGGGCGGTTCGCTTAGCTCAAGCTGGATAGTTGATGCAATCGGTCTATTCGGTATTTTGACCCGCATTTTGGCTGTGCCGCCTGCGGGGATTTTAATACTGCTATCATCAACCAGCTCAAGTATCAGCGCACGACGCTTGTAATATCCCGTCATGACCATAAGTTCCTGCGATGGGACCATATGCCGGTAGATAAACGCCTGCATCATATCCTCCGCCGGGGTAACCGGCCTGCTGACCGTTTGGCCGTCGATTTTGGCCCGGCCTTCAAGTTGCAGATTAATTGGCTGCTCCAGTGGTTTTTGTGGAGCCGTAAGAGTAACACGCAAACGGTCACATCCTGCTGGTATTCGTGCCCCGCTTAGTTTGAAGCCGGGTGGCGCGTCTTTGAGCGTCAGTTCGATTTCACCGTTAAAGCCGTCTTTCCTCAAAGCTTCCACGGTTATTGGAACAGTGCCTCCGGTCAAAACATTTATACTCGATGGCGCCGCTAACAAGGCAAAATCCGGCTGCGGAGGGCTGATTCTCAGGCGATAGCCGTAATCCTGACCTCCATGATTCTGCGAGTCGGCCAGATGCACAAAGTATGACCCGGTGTTAGGCAGCCGGAGACGCAAATACGAATCGGCATTGTGCGTGAGCAGGCCCACGTTCTTGTCCCCATAGTCGTCGTTGTATCCCAGCACCTTCCCGTTAGCGTCACAGAGCCACAGCAGCGAATCGAGAGGGGAATTCAACCTGCGGGCATATACTTCGGCCACTATCTCGTCGCCGGCGTTGGCGTCAAATCGGAATATGTCAACGTCGCCCGGCTTACTGATGCGCCCGTTGACTATCCGCGGCAGGACAATGTGTTGAGCGTCTTCTGTTGTGCCGTTGTCTTCGATTTCATTGCATTCGGGCAGTGTATCCACCGCGTAAGGAACGCTATTACTTCGCCGGTTGTTTTGCCGCAACTGGGCCTGACGAATTGCACCGCCGCCGGGCATTGTATCCAGCGGCATTTCGTTGGTGTCGAGATTCCAGCCGGATATCGAGGCGACGGTAAAAACTCCTGTCTGGCCTCCGAGGGGGAACATCTGCGTGATGAATGGTTGTTCCGACAAGCTGACGCGATAAACGAAATCCTCCCGCCCACGGTAAATGGAGTCGCGAATCTCAATCTCGTAATCGCCGTCCCTGGTAATCCTGTAAAATAACACCGGGTCGGGATTAAAAAGGTAATTGCCCGCGTAGGCCAGCTCTTTGCCTTTAGCGTCATACAGAATCAAAGTCGCCTGAAACCAGCCGGGTACAGCGTCCGCGAGATATGGAATCAGATGTCGGGCCTGTGCCTCTATCGTAAGATTCTGACCTTTTTTCGCGCTGAAGCGGAAACGGTCTGCTTCGCCGGGAAGAATTTGTCCATTGAGCAGCACGGGAATCTGGACTTTTGGCGTAAATGGTTTGCCCGGGTCTTTGAACTCCGGTTTGCAGGTTTCGGGCAGCAGCCCAACCTGGAAACATAACGGGTTTGTCAGGCCGGCGCGGGTTCCAAGCCGAAGTTCCCGGTCGCCCGGCTCAGTATTGGGGTCGATGGTGATTTCGATAATCGTTATTTCGCCAATCTGCATGCTGACGGGATATTTATTGCCGAGAAATTCTTCCGCAACTTTTTGCAGTCCCTTCGGGCTTAGCTTTTCGAGATTTCGCAAAAGGGGATGGTCCGGCAGCGAAACTACGGGCGTATTCGCGTCATCGGGCTTATTTACATCAGCCGGTTTATTTATATCCGCCGGCTTATTAACGTTCTGCACGGCTGGGCCTATGGGTTTTTTACCCGGGCCTTGCTGTTTTTTTCGCAATTCGCTTAGCTGCCTCTGGAGTTCCTTTCTCTGGTCTGGGGTCAAAGGTTTTATCCGGCCAATGTAGCGTATTACCGAGCCGTGCACCCCCTGGCCGGTGACATAAACTTCGTTGGCTTCTTTAATAAACTGCCCGCCCACGGCAATTTTAATGACGGAGCCCTGTTGTCCGCCGGCCGGGTAAAGGTATCCGATGTGCGGCTCTCTTTCATTCGAGGCGCCATACGCATTTGCCGTGTATAAGGCCAAAACCACAATCATTAATCGTCTCGATAAAGTCATCATCACGCTCGTTTACATTATTTCCTTTAGCCGGCCGGCTGAAGGCATAACCTGAAGAGTTAACCCTTTCGGGTTTGGAAGCGGGCCATCTGGGTCGATGCCCAGCAGTTCGTACATACTGCCGATTAAATCTGCTGCGAGCACGGGACGCCGGGCGACTTTCTCGCCTTTATCGTCCGAT
>JBEKAT010000076.1:0-11772 GCA_050015775.1 Sedimentisphaerales bacterium
CGCATCTGCTCGGTGATTCGAGCCCCCTCAATCGCCTCGGCGTAGAGCTTGGCGTTGGTGATAGCCACGGCGCACTGGGAGCCGATGGCCCTGGCAAGGTCGATATCGTCATCTTCAAAATGGACGGGTTTGCCGCTGTAAAGCCGCAGAACGCCGATGGGCTTGTCCCTGAATTTCATCGCGACTGTAAGCTGGCCGACCAGCCCTTCTTTTACCGTGGCACCCTTGAATGAAACCCTGTCGTCATCCTGCATATCATCGAGGACGACAGCTTCGCCGGCAAAGGCCGCTTTAATTACCGGGTCGTCCTTGTTAACAACGCCTTTGTTGCGGTATTCTTCGCTCAGCCCGTAGGTGCTTCGCATTTTCAGGTCGCCTGCGTCTTCGTCGAGCAGGCGAATCGAGCAGGCCTTGAGACCGGTAATTTTAACCGCGGCCTCGGCCAGTTTATCGAGCGCTTCCTGAAGCGTAAAACGACCAGCCACCAGCGTCGTTATCTGGTATATCTGCTCGTCTCGTTCAATTTGTTCTTTCGTTCTTACAGGCATAGCCACTCAATACTGATACAACCACACAGTTGTGCTGAAAAAATCAGCATTTTTCGCAATAAACAATTCGGGGATTATACCCGACAAAGGGCCTGCCGTGAACATCAAATTAGACATCGACCTGCTCTTGCATATAGTAAGTTTTTTGGTTAGTATAGAATCTTCGGAAAGTTAATTTTTCGCAATATGACACAAGCAATGGAACTGACTGCAAGAAAAATTGTATTCTCAGGGCGCGTTCAGGGCATAGGGTTTCGATTTACGGCACTGAATATAGCCAATCGATACGAGCTGAAGGGCTACGTGCGAAATGTTCCGGACAACTCAGTTGAAATGTTTGCCCAGGGGATGGCGGAAATGATAGACGACTGCGTTCGCGACCTCCAGGATTCCTTCATGGGGACCATAAGCCACATAGATATCGAGGATGCGACACCCGACCCGAAGATTACCGATTTCAGAATCACTTTCTAACAGTCAAAATAATCAGGCCGCCGAATACCCATTGATAAACTTTCTCGGCACTTCCAGCCCGTGACTCGTCATAAGTTTTGAATCGGACATTATTTGTTTAGCCGGTCCCGCGGCAACGACCCTTCCGCCGTCAATCACCGCCGCTTTATCCGAAACGGCGGCGGCAAAATCCATATTGCAGGTCGCTATAACGAGCGTCTGAGACAATCCCGCGAGCAGCTTAACAAGGTTATCGCGGTTTCGCGGGTCCAAACTACCGTCCGGCTCATCGAGCGTTATAATCTTAGGGGACATAGAAAGCACAGTCGCGATTGCTGCCGCTCGTTTCTGCCCGGCGGAAAGATGGTGCGGCGCACGCTCGGCCATTCCCGCAAGACCGACTTCGGCCAGGGCAAGAGTAACTCGTTCTTTTACCTGTTGCGAAT
Organism: Sedimentisphaerales bacterium; assembly: GCA_050015775.1. Taxonomy (GTDB): domain Bacteria; phylum Planctomycetota; class Phycisphaerae; order Sedimentisphaerales; family Anaerobacaceae; genus Fen-1362. The sequence continues at coordinate 1,448 of JBEKAT010000076.1, forward strand.
CGAGGCCCATATTCAAAGGGCCGAACGCCACGTCATCAAAAAGCGTCGGCATAAAAAGCTGGTCTTCAGGGTTTTCAAGACAGCAGCCGATTCGTGAACGCACCTGTTTGAGATTGCCGTTTGTGATTTCCATCCCGTCAATGACCACCCTGCCCGTTCCCCTGACAAAGCCGGTAATCGCCAAAAGCAGCGTGGATTTGCCCGCGCCATTGGGACCTATCAGGGCAAGGCGCTGGCCGTATTCGACGTCGAGCATGACGCCATTGAGAGCAATCGTCCCGTCGGGATACTTATAGGAAAAATTTTCAACCTCTATCGCTTTTACCATAGCCGGCTATCCCAAATGCGGTTTGACAAAAAGATACAATCCAAGAATGAAGCTTACGGCAATCGCAACAAAGACGTAATCGACGACGCGGACTTGCAGCCGATTAATGGTTCGCCAATTGCCGTCGAAACCGCGTGCCTGCATCGCTGAGTTTATATGTTCAGCGGTATCTATGCTGCGGACAAACAATGAGCCGACCATAGCCGCGGCGAATTTGACACCCCTGCCGAAAGCCACACCGCCCGCCGAGCGGGCGGCACGGGCACGCAGAATATGATGGGCGCTATCAATCAAAAGAAAAATGTAGCGATACAAAAATCCCATCTGAATAACCAGCAACCGGGGTACGCCGAGCCGTTGAAGGCCAGCAAGCAGATTCGCAAAGCGGGTAGTCGAAATCAGCGCAATCAGGGCCAGCATAGTAACCACAAATTTGCCGAGGATGCTCCAGCAACGCATCCAGCCGACGGTCGTGTGCCAAATCCACGGGCCAAAAATAACCGTCGCGGCTGTCCTGTCATACCAGGGGCCGGTTAACGCCAGCACAAGCACAAACGGGCTGACATACAGGATATGCTTAAGCACAAAACGAAGCGGTATGCCTCCCATAACCAAAACGACAAACGGCCCGACCGCGTAGCAGAACAAGATACTGACAGCGGTACGGGGCAGCGATATTACCACGGCGGTAAAAACAACCGTGACAAGAAATTTCACCCTCGCGTCAAGGCGATGAATGGGCGAATCCTGATAAGCGAATTTGTCTATGTATGCGTGATGCATTTACGAACTACTCAGCACTTTTGCTTTCTTTCTTCTCATCAGCGACATACCAGCCCAAACCGCCAGCATTGTCAGGAGCGAGCCCAAAACGCCCGCGAAGCTTGTCCAGCCCTTTGCGGTTGCGCCCCGTAAAGAATAATCAGGCAACGGCGTGTATTTTGACTGCAACTGGTCAACCGCCGCGATTGTGGGATTTTCATTGGCGATAATCGGCTTGAAATCGGGCTGGTTGGGCCTTTCACGATAGCTCCACTCAAGACCATCGGGCATTTTTGACGCCAGCAATGAAAGTCCCGCGGCGGCGACCATAGCGAAGACCAGCAATGTTACCAGTACCGTTTTTCGGCTTAGCCGGATTTTGCCGGGCAGTGAATCCAAAACCAAATCGGGCCTGACCTGCTGCAAATAGCCGAGAACAGCTACAGTAATTAAACCCTCGACAAGACCAACGAGAAAATGAACGCCTATCATCGTTACCAGAAAAGTTGAGAAGGGAACCGCAAGCACGCCGGAGAGGGCCGCCTCGACGGGAACTAAAATCGCGCCCATTTCAAGGGCAACCAGACAAGCCAGCATTGCGCCAACGTATGTTCTTTGGCTGCTGCTTTGCCCTGCTGTTACCGCTTTATAAAGAAAATAGCCGACATAGCACGGGACGAGACCCATATTGATGATGTTACAGCCGAGGGCAAGCAGGCCGCCATCCTGGAAGATGAGGCACTGCACGATTACAACCGAAGAAATGACGATGGCCGCCAGATGCGGGCCTAATATAATCGCCAGCAGGACGGCCCCGACCATATGGCCGCTTGTGCCGGGCATCGCGGGAAGCTGAAAATTGACCATTTGAGCGGCGAAAATGAACGCGCCGAGAATGCCCATCAGGGGCAATTTATCCGAGCCGACAATCCTGCTGACTTTTCTGCAAATCAGCCCCAGCCCCCCCGCCGCAATCGCCAATGTCCCAGTGGCCACCGGTACCGACAATAATTCATTCGCCATATGCATAATTCATTTTCCCTTTAGACGTAAGCCCCACCAACTCAGTCTCGCTCTTGTAATCATCTGTATAAAGAGTTGTCATCTGCGCATAATAATATATGAATAGTGCTACTGTGTCAACGGTGGATTTCCACGAATTGCAAAAAAAAATTAATAGTCAGGCGTCTATATGCCCTTAGACAGGTAATCTAAAACGGTCTGGAAACGCAGTTTGTGCCCGACCTCCTCCTGGGCCAGGGCAAGCAGTATCTCTTTGGAATGAGCGTCTGAAATCATTTCTGCCATGTCAACATAAAGCCGGATTGACGCCTCTTCCTTTTGCATCCCCATAAGCAGAATATCTTTGTAGTCCATTCCAATTTCGGGCGGCACATAATCGGCCCTGTCATTCTTAAACCCGGCCGGCGTCTTGTCCTTATTAACCACCCTGCCCGCCTTCATAATCTCCAGTTCGATTTTGGCCTTGTGTTCGAGCTCCTCAGCCGCCAGCATCTCAAATATTCTTCGTATGCGGGGATTTTCCACCCGTTCCGCAAGCACAAGGTAAAATCGGTTGGCGTCCACCTCACGGGCAACGGCCATTTCAAGAATCTCATCGTCAATAAAATCCGCCATATACGCAACAGGATATACCGCCGGCGTTCAACCGTCAATGCTATTCGAGAACACGTAACGCTCAAGGATTACCCGCGGAAATCAGGAAGAAAAAGATTCCTTATCTCCGCACAAACATACTGCCCGGCAACTGCTTTATAAGGCCTTTTAGCCGAAGCGAGACGATTGAGGCGTTGACGCTGCCCGCAGGCAATTGCGAATCCGTGATAACCTGCTCTATATGAACGGGGTCGCTATGCAGACATTCATACACCGACTTCTCGCTTGCGCTGAGATTTAACTGGGCGATATCGAATAAAAGCATCTCGGCTTTTGCTGTAAGCAAATCGGCCTGCCGGTTGACATGTCCTCTGATTTTATCGCCTATGTACCCCAGCGATTCAATTATGTCTTCGACACAGTCAACCAGTTTAGCCCCCTGCTTAATCAACCGATTCGCACCCCGGCTGAGCGGAGAATCGATTTTCCCGGGCATCGCCATAACCTCGCGATTGTATTCGAGGGCCGATTTGGCGGTATGAAGCGCGCCGGAATTGCTGCCCGCCTCAATAACGATTGTCCCCAGCGACAGACCGGCTATAATCCTGTTGCGAGGCGGAAAATTTTCAGCCAGCGGTTCATATCGAAGCGGTAATTCACTGATGCATGCGCCGGATTCGGCAATCGAATCGAATAACTTTTTATTTTCTGGGGGAAATACATTGGCCAACCCGCAACCCTGGACAGCGATGGTGCGGCCGCCCGCAGCGAGAGCGCCCTGATGAGCAGCGGTGTCGATGCCACGAGCCATACCTGAGCATATAGTAAAACCTGCGCCTGCCAATATGTGCGCAAATCGGGACGCCTGCTCGCTGCCGTATAAGCTGCACCGGCGGGAACCCACTATTGCCACGCTGAGATTATCCTGCTCAACGAGAGTACCCTTGACGTATAAAACAGGAGGCGGGTCGTAAATAAGTTTTAACTGGGCGGGATAACGTTCATCCTGAAGGTTAATAATCCATACCCCAAGCTTTTCAGCCAATGCTATCTCGGCATCTGTGTTTATTTTGTCACGACTGGCCGCTATTTTTTCCGCGGTGTGAAGACCTATACCCTCAACCTTTGACAGCTCATAAGCCGATGCACCAAGAACATTTTCCGCCGAACCGAAATAACTTAACAGCTTGCCGAAAGTAACTGGGCCGACACCATCTGCGCCTGCCAGTTTCAACCACTTCTCGGTATCTGGTGAATTTGGGTGCAAGTCGGACATCCTGAAATAAACAAAATAACCTGACTAAAAGTATATGTCCCCCTTGTATAAGGTCAAGCCGAATTATCGGCGAAGGCAAAGTATATGAGTGAACGCGGAATATACCCACCTATACCATATTTGTAACACGATGCTTGTTGCTAAGCGAACAAACCGCCAGTAATCTCGTAAATAATAGCAATTTGGGCTTGGCGGTATATAATAGCTTGTCATAAGCACTCATAATAGCGATTTTATGTTTTCTAATATTACGGCCTGCCTGGGACAAAAGAACAGAACCATTTACAGGTTCACAACCTTTTGTTTAACAAGAGGTTACATTTATTTTTGGCTGATAAAATAGCTTTCTGTATGATTAGCAGCCCTATGGGGTTGAAACGCACAAGATATTGTGTTATACTGTTTGTTTCATGGCACGAATAGTAACTAAAACTCGGAAGAAACATGGCAAAGGCCGCGCATCAAAGCTGGCCGCGGTGGTCTCACGTAAACCCTTTAAGACCTACGACGAGGCAATCAAGTACCTTTTTAACAGAACTAACTATGAGCAGGAAAAGCACTTACGGTACAACGTCGATACGTTCAACCTGAAGCGAATGGAGCATTTGCTTTCGCTGGTGGGCAATCCACACACGAAAGTCGATACAGTCCACATAGCCGGCACAAAAGGTAAAGGCAGCACAGCTACGATGCTGGCAAGGATGCTCGAGGCAAACGGCTACAAGGTGGGCCTGTACACTTCGCCGCACGTGGTTGACCTGCACGAACGAATTATCGTCAATTCTGAAATGATAAGCAGAACCGCGATGCTTGGTTTGCTTAACCGTATATACAAAGCGGTCGAAACCGTTTCAAAAACCAGCGCCCCCACTTTTTTTGAGATAATGACGGCGATTGCCTTTATGCACTTCGCGGACAACAAGGCGGATGTTGCGGTCATTGAAACAGGCATGGGCGGCCGATTAGACAGCACCAACGTAATAAAGCCCAAAGTTGTCGGCATTACCAATTTGAGTTTCGATCACCAGAAGCAATTAGGAAACACGATAGAAGAAATCGCAAAGGAAAAGGCCGGGATTTTCAAGCCTGGCGTGCCGATTGTAACAGTCCAGCAGGACCCAAACGCAATGCGGGTATTGAAGGCACAGGCAGCGGCAGTCAAAGCCCCCTTCAGCGTAACCGGAGTCGATATAGATTTCTCACATCGCTTTGAAACGTCACCCGAACACGGGCCGCATAATCGCGTGTGTTTGACAACACCTACCAGCAAATTTGAACACCTTCGCGTCCCTCTGCTCGGGATACATCAGGCCGTAAACTGCGGTCTGGCCCTTGCGATGCTCGACAAGCTCAAGGGTTGCGGGTTCGACATAGACAACGACAAATCAATTGCGGGGCTTGCCAAAGTCAAACTGCCCGGCCGGATGGAGATGATTTGTGAGGACCCGCGAATCCTCATAGACGGGGCGCACAACGCGGCCAGCATAAGGGCGCTTATGTACGCGATAGGCCAAAGCATCCCTTACGATTCGATGATAGTAATCTTCGGCTGCAATGAGGACAAGGACGCAAAAGGAATGCTCCAAGAGCTGCAATTCGGGGCCGACAAGGTGATATTCACCCGCAGCAACTCCGCCAAGGCGATGTCACCGGATGAGCTGGTCGAAATGTATGCCGCCATATCAGGCAAGATGTGCCAAAGCGCTCCGGCGATTGGAGAGGCATTGCGATTAGCTAAAAGCGCAGTGGACAAGGAAGACCTCATTTGTATTACGGGCAGTTTCTATTTGATAGGCCAGGCCAAGGTCCGCTTTCAGACAAGCTGAACCCGTTGCGACCCAACTTTTTCCCCTGCACATAAGCAAGGAAACGGATGAATCTATCCATTGTTATACCGGCGTTTAACGAATGCGGCAAAATTGGATATGATGTCGAATCCGCCTGTGAATTCCTGCAAGGAAATGGTTTCCAGGGTGAGATTATAGTCGCCGACGACGGCAGCAAGGACACGACGGCTGATGAGGCCAAAAAAGTCGGCGAGAAATATCGTAATCGAGTCAATGTAAAGGTAATCCGAAACCAGCAGCACCGAGGCAAGGGATACGCCGTCCGCAGCGGAATAATGCAGACGACCGGCGATTACGTAATGTTCGCGGACAGCGGCAGTTGCGTCCCGTTGGATAATGCCCTGCGCGGGCTGGAGTTACTCAAGGCGGGCAAATGCGATATCGCTCACGGCTCGCGCAGATTAGCCGGGACGCACCTCATAAAAAACCAGGGGCTTTACAGGCATATCTGCTCGGCACTTTTTCACTGGTTTGTGATACGAATTATGAAACTGCCGACCCAGCTCACGGACACTCAGTGCGGCTTCAAAATTTACCGCGGCGACGTCGCACGCCTGCTTTACGGTCAGTGCATAACCGACGGATTTATGTTCGATATCGAAATAATCAGGCGAGCGATAAACCAGCATTACCGGATTGAGGAATTCCCAATCGACTGGACGTGCGACCCGGACAGCCGATTGTCCCCAACAAGGAGTTTTTGGCGAATACTTTCCGAACTGCTAAAAATAAGAAAAGCAACTTAAACTAACGTCCCGCACTACTTCGAGTAAAATTCTGTCTTGCCCCATCGCCCGAAACGCAACAATCGCCCTCCTGTCTTTTTGCTTTTGCCCGACAGAACCAGCAGTGCGGAAGTATCCTTGTGTTTCTCACAAAAAGACCGCACCGCATTAACGGGCATCACCATAAAAGCTGTTGAAAGAGCGTCCGCCTCAGCAGCGGTCTTTGCCATCGACCAGGCGCCTGGTCTTGTAACCGGTTTCCCGGAACGCGGATTGATTATGTGCTGACCTTTGCGAAGCCCTGAAGCGCTAATCGCCCTGCCTGACAAATGAATCTTCGCTATGAGCCAGCTGTAATCGGCTGGGTCCGACAACGATATCGGCCAGCCGGGCAATCCCGCTGGTATGCCAACCGGCAAAATCGTGCTTTGACCCGCGGAGATAAGAGCAACCTTTATTCCCCACTCGCCGAGTAACTGTGCGATTTTATCCGCTGCGTAACCTTTGCCGACCGCGCCAAAATCTATATGAACATCACTGGTTCGCAGTGTAACGGTGTGTTCGGATTCATTAAGCGCAAGCAGATTGCTGCCCGTTTTTTTAAGTGCGGCCTCAAGATTCTTTTTCGATGGTTTACGCGGTGTCCGGTCTTTATCAAGCCAGCAGTCATACAACGGGCCAATGGTAATATCAAAAGCCCCTTTTGTTTGCATAGACATCTCAACGCTTGTCTGGAGACATTCAAAAGCCGACAGCCCGATTTGCAGCGGCTGACCGGCAGCAAGGGAATTGATACGGGAAACATCGCTATTTTCAATAAATCGGCTGAGATTGCCTTCGATGCGATCAAGCTCTTCAAACGCGGCCCAGGCGGCCTGCTCGGCGTAAACAGCATCGTGATGAACTATGAATATCTCGAACGTCGCCGCCATCGCGTTGTGTCGGAACTTCCTGAGATTGGCAATTCCACAGCGGTCTTTTTCAAACGAGATAGTATCAAGTTGTTGCTCAGCCATAACTTGCTCTCATTTGCCGGCCTGATTATCGGATTTGCTCGATTGCCATTGGTCCCATAGGTCTTTTGTTACATAGCCGCGAAGCTCGACCTGAGGCCGAAGCTCGATACCTTCATTAAACAGCGGGACATATAGTTTTTTTTGTCCCGGCAGCGAAAGGTCAAACAGGCGGGTGATGAGCCGACCCTCAAGACCGGCGGACGCTATTACGACGGGGGCAGGAGAGAGAATCTCGTTGACATCATTATAATAGCCCACGCTTTTGAATGAGCGCAGATACCAGGGCAGTGGCCAATAATCCCCTTCAGGACAAACAACCCAAACAGGCATATCACGCCCAGCCGGATACGCTCGTGAAACTTCCTCGATTCGCCTGGCGATTGTCAGCACGTCTTTTGTCGGGTGAGCATACACATAGGGATTACCCGGCTCGGCAAAAGAAATGAAATTTGCCACGAACGCCTGCAAAACAAGGTCCATTGCGAACGTCGCAAAAAACGCGGCCACTATTACGCGAGACAATGTCCGCCCAAGCAAATTAACTACCGCGACGACGGCGACCGCCGCCAGCAGAATCATACCCTGATAAAAGCTCAGCAGACACCACGGCGTCTTATAGGGTATCGCGGAATAGACAACGGTCATTATCACTGTATAAAAAGCAATAAATTTAAGCAGGTTTGAATCGAGACCGGATACGCCGCGCCTGCTGATAATAACTAACAGGCCGACCAAAGCCATTACCACTATAAACCCTTCCGTCCACGGCGGCCCCATCTCGGCCTTACTGTAAATAAGCAACTGCAGATAATAATACCACGGATGAATATGAAACTGATTATGGCCCGCTCGCTCAAAATATATCGCGTAGGTTCTGAATGAATCGATAAGTCCCGCCGGATTATTAAAAAAGGAAGAATAAAATAATCCCCATACAACTACCGCGCCAATTATCGCTAAAACCAAATGGCCGAGGCGCACCAGGTTAAGCGTCGGCTGGCCGTCTTTTCGGATTAGTAACACAACCACCAACGCAATAATAACCGCCCCAAAAGCAATGACGGACGTTTCTTTTGTGGCGAAGCACAACGCCGCGAACACACCCGTTCGCAACGCCCATATCCACTTTTTGCTGCGAGCATACCTGTACCCACAGGCAATCATCCCGAAAGTAAAACACACAAGCAGCATTTCGGGGATATAGTATCGGCTGTAAAAAACAAACGCGGGCGAAATGGCAGTAAGCACACAAGCAACCACCGCGACCGGCCTGCCAAGACCATCGAGCAGCAATAACGGCATCAGGACCAGAATCAATCCGAAAAACACAGGCACGATTCGCAGAGTAATTTCTGTCAGAGAAGCGTATGTATGCCGGCCGGAAAGCAAAGCGGGAATCAGCGTAAAATAATTCAGCGTCGGCCCGTGAAATTCGGTGGGGTCATATCGATAATTATTTGCCTCGAGAAGCTGGCCGAATCGGCAAGCGTGGACCGCTTCATCGCCATGCATCGGGCGGATATCCAGGCGGGAAGTCCGCAATGCCACGGCCAAAATCAGGACGGCTGAAACTGCACACAAAAATCTCATCTACTTCATTTCGCAGGCGTTCCGTAAACCTCGACCTCAATATAGTTATTCAGGTCGTTGGCACTGTTGCCGTTACTGTAACACCGGACATAACGGGCCGCCACGCCTTTGGCGTCGATGAGTTTGCCCTCGGATGTCTCGACGTAATTCCTGTCTTTGCCGGCGCCGAGGCCCATGGTGTTGTCTGTGTCATTGTTGAAAATCGTATGGACATCTTTGATGAAATCCTTGTCCCCGGCGACCTGCACAATCACATCTTTATAAACGCGGGCCTGCTTGTGGTAATGCCAGACAATGACGGCGTAGATATTGTATGACGCTCCAAGGTCTATTGTTATGTTTTGTTTTAACGGGCCTAATTCGACGTAGCTGCCGTCTGTCGCTTCTTTGTCCCCGTCGGTAATCATCTCTATTTCGCCGATAATCGGCTGCTCATCCGAGCTTTTCACCGGCTTTTTAAACGCGACGTTGGTTGTCCCTTTGGGGGCGTAAAACGGCTCTCTCGGTTTGCCTAACGGCTTTTCAAGATTCGCGATGCCCTGAAAATTCTGCGGCGTGCCGACGAACTGCGGCTTGGGCAAAACCAGCGGTATAGGCACCAAATCGCCGGCGGGCTTTGACTCGACGACATTGGTATCTGCTGCCGGGGTATTGCTGTCGGCGGATTTGGATCCAGCTTTCAGTGTTGCCGCGGCAACAAATCCCAAAAGTATTACCAACGCTATACTTGCTGCTATGCGAACGCTTCTGCGCGCCATTTTGCCTGTACCCTTCACCAAAATCAACCAAATGTATCGTCTATTCTATTGCCGCACCGGCAGCTTGTCAATCGCAATTGACTGGCTACTTGTACATCTCATCAAAATGCTTCTGGGCAGCCACAACCGCGGCCCGCATCATATCCTCGGCCTTGGCGGTTTCGCGTTTGGCAAGAACCGCCATCAGGGCCTTGGTATCCAGCTCAGCGGCGGCCTTTGCGCAGGCCTCCCAGCTCAACACGCTTCTTACGACCCTGTCGATTCCCTGTTCGGCGTTGTCATACGCGCGGGTCTGCATATCGTGGCCCTTCCAGCGGGCATATCCCGCCTGCTGAAGAAGACCGGCAATCGCGATATTCATACCGTTGATTCTCGTGCCGTGGTCAATATCATACTTGCCCGGCCC
>JBEKAT010000077.1:0-11238 GCA_050015775.1 Sedimentisphaerales bacterium
TAATCAGTTCAGCTGGTTCAGTGCGTCCTTGGCCTACGGCATCAGCGGCACACAGCAGGCCGGCTGGGGCTGGGATGCGGCCACAAGCAACAACCACGCTCTGCTCTGGAATGGCAGTGCTGCAAGCTGTGTCGATTTGAATCCAATTGGATTCGATTATTCTTATGCCTACGGTACCAACGGCTCGCAGCAGGCCGGCTGGGGTTCTGACCCGGCCACAGGCAACTACCACGCCCTGCTCTGGAACGGCAGTGCAACAAGCTATTTCGATTTAAATCCGAGCGGATTTGATGGGTCTTATGCATACGGGATTAACGGCACGCAGAAAGTCGGCGCTGGTTGGGGGCCAGCCACGGATTCTTTTGAGCACGCCCTGCTTTGGAACGGCTTGGCAGAAAGCTATGTCGATTTGAATCCAGGTGGATTCGATTATTCTTTTGCCTACGGCACCAATGGCGCACAACAGGTCGGCTATGGCTTGAACACAGCCGCAAACGAGAACCACGCGCTGTTCTGGAACGGTTCTGCCACCACTTACGTTGATTTGCAGCAGTTCCTGTCGAGTGATTTCGTCAGTTCTTATGCCCAGGGTATCAGCGCAAACGGCGACGTCGTCGGCTATGCATACGATAGTTTGGGCAATAGCCATGCTATCCTTTGGACCCCTATCCCCGAGCCGGCAACAATATCGCTATTCGGCCTAGGCGGTCTCATACTGAGAAGGAAACGCAGTTAAGACATCCTATATAATCTTGTAGAACCGCTGTAGGATAGGTCTTTGGACTGTAGAATCGACGAACTCGGCTTAGGGTGAGCCATAGACCTCTTTTTGGAAATCGGCCTTAGAAGTTGACCGAAACAACGCATATTTTTATGCTCGTACTATAGCGGCTTTGGCTCGTTCATATGCTTCTGCGATTACAGCCACCTTTTCTGCTTTTTTCGTTGGTTTGCCTCTATATTTCCACCGTCGAACCTTGCTGGCGAGCTTTGTCATCTTTGCATAGAGTTTTGCATGATAAAGCTCACCTCCTGGTCGCAAAGACCGAGATTCATTCCTGCTGTCATAAAACAGCTTGTAACAGTGCCTGCAGCCAAAATACGTTGCATTTGGTGGAAGATATAGTTTTGCTACCCTTCGTTCACAACCAACACCGTCAACGGTGTGCGGGCAGATAAACCAGTGCCTTTTGCCCCCGTAATTACACGGTGTTATTGCTAGTTTTACGTCATAATTGTATTCGGTCTTTTTACCTGTATGGGGGTCTATAGAACTGTACAAAAACTTTGCGTACTTTTCAGTATCTGAAAAAGTTAGAACCGCTATTTCAATACTGGCTTTTTCCTCACCCCCTATATTTTCCCATGAGATTGTTTCTCTCTGATAAGGTAATCCATTGAAAAGACCGCACTTTTTTAGATACGACGTGCTTACGCTTAAGCATTTGTTTACGGTATACCTTTTGTCGCAGCCATTTTTGCCCTTTCTTTTGCCGAAATCATTAAGGATTCCCCCCAAAAGCTGCGAAACAAACCCATTTTTCCTGCTGGTCTTATTGGTATTCATATCAATCTTCATATTCGTCATCAGGATCAAGCATGTCGTCCCCAGAACGTATTCCCCGCAATCTTTCCAACTCCTTCATTGCTGTATACAGTTGTTTCTCGATAGCCCCCTCGTACCTCAACAGTAGCCATACTTCCTCTTTTGATGGGAAATAGCACAATCTCTTTATGATTTTCATCTTTCGTTTGTATCTTGAACCGTGTCTTGTCTGTCCTTCTAAAATGGCAATCTTTTCTTTATAGTTTTTCACATTCGCCTCGCAGGATTCAATAAAGTCCTGAATCTCTTCCTCGATCTCCCACAAGTTCTTTCTGATTTCTTCTATCAGTTCGTGGATGTCTTCCTTACACAGTTGTAGAAAATCGGCCTTGCCCTTTTGAAGGTTTTCAATCTCATCACCTTTCATCGGTGCTGCTTTATTATCAATCCCCTCATTGACTTCCTCTGGTCTCGGGTTGCTGCAGGCTGTTTTGTTGGAAAAGTCCTCAATGGCGTTATCCAATGTTTTCCCGATAAGCCGTACCCCGTGCCTGTACGCCCTTCGCAATCTCCAACAACAACCAGCTATCTCCTTTGTTAAGATCAATTCCGTATGGCCTTCCGGCTTTAGTTCCGCCAGAAGGTCATATAAAAGGGCCTTATATTCCTCGGGGTTTTCTGCATCTTCGCCAACAGGGATGACTAATTCTTTCGCAAGCAATCCGTGCTTGAGGGCGTTGTATCTGGCTATCGCTTTACCCTCCTCGGTCTTCACACCGCCCATTAGGGCGTTTATCCTGTTTGCCTGTAACTGCTTTTCAGATATGGTCATTTGGTATCTCCTTGATTGTTAGGTTGTACCAGGTTCCTAATCGCTGCCCTGATATTCTCCGGCAGGTTCGGCCAGCGTTCGACGACAATCGCTAAATCATCAGGTAAGATTTCAGGTGCTATATTTTGGTGCACGCCTGTAGCACACTTTTGCTGTAAACTATTGTTATGGTTTTGTTGTGAATCTGTGCTATTATGTTCAAGTGATAAGTTTGTAACTTCTTGCGGTGTTTGATTTTGTGGTGGTTTTGTGGTGCTTTCGTTAGAGGCTTGTTCTGATTGTGTAAAAGGCACTTTTGGGGTTCGAATCCCCCCGCCTCCAGTCTTCGTTCGCCGCTTTTTGGCGAACGAAGCGTGTCACGGCGAAGCCCTTAATGGGCGAAGCCGGACTTCTCGATTATGTATAATTGCGGCGAACTACGCCTTGGCAGGCCATCAGCATGGGATTTCATTACGTTTATTTACTCCGAAGTATAGCAGACGGTAATCGTCATTATGTAGGCATAGCCGAGAATCTTGAGGAACGTCTTAAGAAACATAATGCGGGGCAGTGTAAACATACGTCAAAGTTTACACCATGGGTAATTGAAACAGCCTTAGCATTTCGGTCGAAAGAGAAGGCTATTGCTTTTGAGAAGTACTTAAAGAACCATTCAGGTCGTGCTTTTGCCAGAAAACATTTTTAAAAAGCACGTTTGTTTGAGATTTTCTATTTTCAGGCCACGCATTTACAAAACGACATTTCTTATAAGATACACGGAGCGACGGGTTCAAGGCCGAAGCTCGCTCGCCTGCGGCAAGGCCGGAATCCTCCGCCCCCGGTTCAGTTTGGCCCTTGGCCAGACGAGATAACTTCCAGTCACTCGTTAAAGCCAAAGAACTTAACACTAAAGTCCGCAGTGTCGGGGTTGGCCATAATCTGGGTGTTCCTTATTGTCAGGGTGAAAACGCACGTCTTGAAATTGAAATCAGCAGTGGCAAGACCGCCCTCGGCTACAAGGGCATTTCGGCAGCTAAATTTGTTCTGCCCGGCACTGAGCTCGCTGGCGGGTATGGTGAACTGCTGTGCGCCCAAAGTGACGACAAGGCCCTGGCTGACCCTATCAGCCATACTCACAGCCGGGTCATCAACCGCGAAGCCGCCTGTGACCGACAACTGATTGCTCTTCGGCTTATTGACCTTAATCTTGTCAACCCTCAGGACGTCTTTTACCTCCATCATCAGGTTTATGGGTATCGGCTTCTTGACTATCGATTCGTCCACATCAGCCGCGCCGATGTAATCGCCTACTTTAATCGTTACAGTTATCGGACAGCCAAGACCTAACAGGTTGACGTTACTTGCCGCAAAGGTGAATTTGCCGGTCTTCAGATTGTATGTAAAGGACTTCTTTACCCCGTTCTCGGTCCCCGAATAGCTATAATTGCCTTTCTTAAAGGTCTTGTCGTTAATGGGAAAGGTTAGAACGCAGGGACTAATCATATCGTTGGAATCAATAGTAACCTCGACAGCGCTGGTGGCCGACATGAGACCCGTGATGGCGTTCATCGTACCTGAAAATGAAATCGCGCTGCTGTTATAATTGCTGCCTACGGCGACACTTAATTTCTTGACCGCGACTGGAACATTATGTGAGGCGATCGCAACGCTGACGGTGGCTACGCTCGAATCCCCGCCCGTTGGCGGACTGCCGCCGTCGTTGACCTTGAACTGGAAGCTGTCAAGCCCCGTATAGTCCGTAACTGGCGTGTAAACAACATTATTGCCGAAATTGACCAGCGAATAAGGCACAGTATTGATGTTACCGGCGCACGGGTCAGCCAGAGTCCCATGGCTGGGCAGTGATGTGATTATGTAGGTAAGCGCACCGGGGGGATTGGGCTGACCATCGTCGATGGCCTGCATCGCAATAATCTCGGGCACTCCCGAACCGACAGTGGCAGTTGAATCCAAAGCAACCGGCATCGATTCCGTCAGTATCCCCGTGAAATCAATCGCCCAGCAGTTCCCCGATACCGCATGGGAATCCCGAGACAAACCGGTGCTTGCGGCATGACTTGTGAAAGAATAACCGGATTTGGTAACGCTCACCGTGTAAGTTGAATTTGACGGGACGTTGGCAATTGCGTAAATGCCGTTAGCATTGGTCGTGGCCTGGTATGTTCCGCCGGTCATCAGGGCGGTTACCGTCGCACCGGAAATCGGAACACCTGAACCTGCAACCGTAACCCGTCCGCTTATAATCTCGCCCGTCCCGCTGATGTAGATGTTGTAAATTGCCTCGTCAACGATGTCGAATGAAGGCGAGGAGTCGATATTCGGCAGGTTATACCAGACGTCCTGCTCACCGTCCCAGCCCAGATTCAGATGGTGATAAAGCGTTAAGCCGTTATACCCGTAACCATCGGTAACAATCTCGTGCCCATTATCCGCGCTGCTCACACCCAAAATTACCGGATTGCCCCAGTCGAGGTTTGGATTAATCATACCGTCGAGGCCGGCGCCGATGCTATCATTATTGTTATAACCATATATCGCGTTGCTGTAACCAAACGTGCCGACTAACGCCGAGGCAGCATCAGATGTGTATGCGGCGGACCCGTCCGCTGCATAATCCGTCTTCGAGGCGACGCTTGCGTCGTAGGCAAGAGCGCCGATTGCCTGTCTCTGCGTCAGCGTCGTGCCGCAATCAGGAGCGAGCACCATCTCACTCCAATTGTATGCCCCGCCCAGGCCGTCGCCGCCGCGCAGATGCTTGGTTTGGGGACTGCCATCAACGGATATTGTAAAATGCCCGGTCCCCACTCCAGCCGTGGGGTATTGCCAAAACCGCATATACTGCGCCATTGCCGTGGCTACACACCCGCAAGAGTAATTGCTTGCGTCTCCCTCGCTATACGGCGGCGTGTAGTAATTGAAGCACGCGTTTCCACTACAGGTGATGATATCCTGTCCCCATTTGGTCTGCAAAAGCGGCGCAACCCGAACATCTGAAACACTTGCAGACACGGTTTTCAACCCAGGTGAATTACTATCATTGGCAAGCAATTTTCTCCACCTGCCAAGGGCCTTCTCTGTTGAATCCCGCACGGCGGTCTTCTGCCCCGCAAGGCCTCCTTCCGCCTGGCCGGCGACGATATTCTTCTGAATTACCCTTGCCGCATTCACTCTGGCCGGCAGATCCCGGCTGACTAAAGCGCCTAAGGGGTTGCGGTCTGACGGGTCGTAACTGCCTCCCGATGAGAAGCACACGACCGGCTCAATCAGATCCTCATCAGGAACTATCACAAATCCGTTGGGTCGCAGATAAACAACATAGTAAACGGGCTGGCCCTGCTCATCGGTGAATGTTTCAATACTTTTGACCTCCTTGCCGAGCCGGCTGCCCATAGGCCTCGCATCCTTCGCCAGCCACGCCTTCACCATCTTGTGTGCTTGGCCCGGACCGACCGGCGCCGCCAATGCGGTGTCGCACCACAGCCCCGGCAACACCGAAAGCCAGAATGCCAGCAAACAAACCCCGGCTCTCCCAAGCGAGTAAAATATCCTCACCGTGTCTTTGTCTTTCATCATATTTGTGTCTAAACTCGCTTACTTCCCCAAATCGCCTTGTTGCCTGTTATTAACGACAGCTTGTACTATCTTAAACTAAATGGATTCAATTTGTCAATACTTCTCACGAACACAAGCAAGATGGCCAATAATTTTTGCGCGGCATCCAGACAGCAATCGCATTGCCTAAACACATAGTGCCTTTTTGGCACAGGAATCCTCTCGATGTGCCGAGATGCAGGTTTCCTTCATATAAATAATACGTTTGTCGGGGGTGTGCAGCGCTATAATTTTTAACAATAATGTCGCGGAAGCGAACTATTGCACAAATAAAGCCGGTTTTGACGATATATGGTTGTGCGTTAGAAGCCATTTCATAACCGGGCAGCAGCCGCATTATCAGTATTGAAATCGCGGATTATCAGGGCTATGAGATGCGCTCTAAGGAGAAAAGAATGATAAGCATAAAGGAATTGAGACGCAGTTTCGGGTCGATTATCGCGGTTGACGGCGTTTCGTTCGACGTCCAAAAAGGCGAAGTATTGGGCTTCCTCGGGCCAAACGGGGCCGGCAAGAGCACCGTGATGCGAATGCTTGCCTGCTACCTGCGGCCCGACAGCGGCACAGCGACGGTTTGCGGCTTCGACATTCTCAAAAATCCCCTCGAAGTCAGGAAAGCAATCGGCTATCTTGCCGAAAATGTTCCCGCCTACAATGAGATGACGGTAGGGGGAGTGCTGAACTTCGTCTGCGACGCCCGGCAAATCACCGGCAAAGCACGCAGGCAGGCGCTCGACCGTGTCGTCCCGATGTGCGCAATCGAATCGGTTTATCATCAGGTGATTGACACACTCTCAAAGGGCTACCGCCGGCGGGTTGGGCTTGCGCAGGCGCTGATTCACGACCCGCAGGTGCTTATCCTCGATGAGCCGACCGACGGCCTTGACCCCAACCAGAAACACGAAGTGCGCCAGCTCATCGGCAAAATGGCAAAGGAAAAATGTATCATCATCTCGACGCATATCCTCGAAGAAGTAGAGGCAATCTGCGACAGGACCATAATCATTGCCCGAGGAAAAATTCTGGTGGATTCGACCCCGGAAAAACTTCGCCGGGAATACAACTGCTCGCTCGACGAGGTATTCCGGAAAATAACCCGAAGCAAGGTGGCCTGAACGCGCGGTGATAAAAAGTTTTTTACTGGAGTAAAAAATGAGTGGTTTTAAGGCGGTATTTAAAAGAGAGTTGAAATCATATTTCACTACGCCGATTGCTTATGTCTTCCTCGTGGTGTTTCTATTTTTCGCCGGCTATCTTACTTTCAAAAACGGCTTCTTCGAGATTCGTCAGGCGGATATGACGGCGTTCTTCGTCAATATGCCCTTGTTGTTCGCTTTCCTGGTGCCCGCGACGGCTATGCGGCTCTGGGCCGAGGAACGCAAAACCGGCTCTATCGAGCTTCTCTTCACGCTTCCAATTACCGTGATGCAGGCGGTCCTCGGCAAATTCTTCGCCGCCTGGGTCTTCCTTCTAATCGCCCTGGCCTTGACCTTCCCGATGGTCATCACGGTCTTTTACCTCGGCCAACCCGACCTCGGCCTGATAATCACCGGCTACCTGGGTAGCATCCTTATGGCAGGCGGGTTCCTGGCGGTGGGCTGCTTTTTTTCCGCGTTGAGCAAAAATCAGGTAATCAGTTTTGTGCTGTCGGTAGTTGCCTGTGCCGTGCTCGTTTTCGCTGGTGTCCCCACGACGATGAATTATCTTTCCACGTTCCTGCCCGCCGGGCTGGTGACGGCGGTCGGAAATATGAGTTTTGAAACACACTTCGAGTCGATTCAGAAAGGCGTCCTTGAGTTCAGGGACGTCTCCTATTTTCTCTTTCTGATTGTTGGCTGGGTGGCTGCCTGCGCCGTTGTGCTCGAAGAAAGGAAGGCGGGCTGATGAGCAGAACAGTAAAAGTGATACTCGCGGTGATTTTTGTCCTCCTGGTAACCTTCAGCGCGATAAGCATATTCCAGGACCTCGGCAAACGCCTGAAAGTCGATGTCACTGACCACAAGCTTTATACGCTATCGGCGGGCACCAGGTCGATTCTCGCTAAACTGAACCAGCCCATAAAGTTCAAACTCTACTACGCCAAAACCGCCGCGATGAAAGGCCCAGACCAGATTAAGTACTTCAACAACTACTATGAATTCGTCAAGGCCCTGCTCGAAGAATACGTTGCCGCCTCAAAGGGGATGGTTGCTCTTGAGATAATCGACCCCAGGCCCTTCTCCGATGACGAGATGGGAGCCGCCCGCAGCGGCCTCAAAAGATTTCCCATAACCGACGAGGAAAATTTCTTCTTCGGCCTTGTTGTCCAGACGCAGTTCGGCGCCGAAAAAACAATCCCGTTTTTCTCTCCCGACCGGCAGAATTTCGTCGAATACGACATAAGCTCCCTTGTCGATACGGCCGTCGCGCGTCAGAAAAAAAATGTAGGCGTCCTCAGCTCGCTTCCCGTTATGGGTGAAGTCAGCGACTATATGGCGCAGATGATGATAATGCAGGGCCAGGAACCCAAAATGGCCTGGACCATTATCGAACACCTCAAACAAAAATACGAGGTCAAAGGCATCCCCGCCGACACCAATGAAATTAACGATGTCGATGTCCTTCTTGTTATTCATCCCAAGAATCTTCCCGTCCAGACGCTCTTCGCGATAGACCAGTTTGTTTTGAAGGGCGGCAGGACTATTATCTGCGTTGACCCCTACTGCTACGCCGACCAGCAGAATCAGATGACGGCGATGATGCAGCCAGACAAAGTTTCGCAGGCGTCAAACCTCAACAAGCTGCTCAATACCTGGGGGCTTGATATGCCCGAGCTTGTTTTTGCCGGCGACAGGCAGTTAGCGCCGGGGACGTCAGTGGCCGCCAGTCGTGAGTCGGAAAAAATTATCGGCTTTCTGAACCTCACCCCTCCCGCCTGCTTTAATCGCAACAGTGTCATTACCGCCCAGCTTAACAGCGTCAGGGTTTGGTTTGCCGGGGCGTTAAATGTAATCGACTCGCCAAATGACGTCGCCGGCGCTGGTAGTATCGAACGAACTCCGCTTATTATGACAACCGCAAAAGGCAACACCTTCAAAGCGTCCAGCCCCTATGATTTACAGATGCTCGACGCTTCGGCCCTTATGAAAAATTTCTCCGATGGCACAAAGCCCGTGGTTATGGGCTATCTGCTCACCGGCAAATTCAAAAGCAGCTTCCCCGACGGCATTTTAGCAGTGTCCGATTCGCAGGCCGAAGATGCTAATAAACCGAAACCCAAAACGCGTATTACAGGTCTTGTCTATGCGACGGAAAATTGTGCCGTGGCTGTGTTCTCTGACGTTGATTTCATAACCGATTCGCTCGCCTATTATCGTAACCCTATCTTCGGCAACATCGTCGTCGGTGACAACAGCGCGCTATTGATGAACACAATCGACGACCTTTCCGGCTCGACCGACCTTATCTCGATCAGGTCTCGCGGCAATTTCAGAAGACCCTTTACCGTCGTTGACCAAATCGAGGATAAAGCCGAGGCCGAAACCGCCGATGAAGTGGCCAAACTCAACGCCGAAATTACCGGCTTTGAAGATGAATTGAAAACGCTCGTAACCTCCGCTAACGAAAAAGAAAAACAGGTCATAGGAAACTCGCTTGCCCGCAAAACAAAAGACCTCGAATTGAAAAAACTCAAGGCCAGACAGCAGTTGCGGCAGGTCAAAATGCAAAAACGCCAGCGAATCGAAACCCTCGGCAATGAGCTGCGGGCCTTCAATATGCTGGCGGCGCCGGCGGTAATACTGCTTATCGCCGTCGTCCTCGGCATTAAGCGCAACGCTATGAAAAGACACTACATCAGCCACGCGAGCGACGCCTGACGTGGCAGGGAGTTAATGATATGAGCAACCGTAATTTATTGATACTTGGTTTTGCGGCGGCCGCTATGGTGGCCCTGGCGGTCGTGGTCGCGGGTATTGGCGACAAACCATACGCCAAAAAAGATCAGACCGCCTACCTTATACAGGGACTTGACCCCGACCAGGTCGCGCGAATCACAATAGGAAAACTCGGCGAAGAGGTAATTCTCAATCGCCGAGGCGCCAATTTCGTGGTCGCCAACCTCGACAACTACCCCGCACGCACAAGCGAAATAAACAAGCTCATCACTAACTGCCTCGATATTCAAACCGCTGAGCTTTATACCGACAATCCCGCCAACCACAAAGATCTCGGCGTCACGGAACTGAACGCTACCGTTCTGGTTAAGTTCTATAAAGCCGCCTCGGCGGACAAAACCGATTTGTCGCTGATTACAGGCGTCATCGTGGGCAGGCAAAAACAACAGGGCCGGGGCATTGGGTACATCAGGCGGGTCGATGATAACAAAGTCTATGTTGCCGCGGCACAAATACCCATGATTAATAAGCAGGCGATGGATTATGTCGCGCAGGGACTTACCAGCGTAAAGAGGGAGGACATCAACTCGATAACGGTAAGCTGCCCCAACGATACTTACCTCCTCTTGCCCGGCGACGACGACAAAACCGTCATACTTGAGAACCTCGCCGAAGGCAAAAAGCTCAACAATGTTATCGCCAACAGGGTTTTCACTGCCCTTGCGAATTTGAGTTTTGAGGACGTCAACGCCGAATCTTCAAAGCGGGGTTTGCTGTTTGACAGAAGATACCTTTGCCGGCTGAAGGACACCACCGTTTATTCAATCTGGCTCGCCAAAAACGGGGATTTATGGTTTGCCAAATGCGATGCCCGGTTCGCCGACCAGACGCCTGTAACAAAAACCCAGGGCGAGGTCGAATCGGATGAGCAGTTGAAGATAAAAGAAGCCAAACTAATCGCCCGCGACGCCGCGGAAGAATTTTCGGAAACACATAAGGGTTGGGTATATCAAATCCCCGACTATTTGGCTGCGAATCTCACAAGGACCTCCGCCGAGTTGCTCGAATCTGGTCAACCGGTGCAGGCGGAAGTTAACGAACCACTCGATACCGCCCCAGAGCAATGATTAATTTTTAATTCCGGCTTACCCCGCGCTCGCTGTGCTGCCCGTTGCGATGCAACGCGGCGAACGCACCGGCTAAAAAGGTTACATTCCTTTTTCCCCGGTATGGTGTTCCAGATTTCCCCAACGGCATTGTAGAGGTTCTATTCCCATAGGGGTCGCCATTAAAATCAATGTTTGCCAATCGCCGTGTGATTGCCGGCCGACAACTTAGAAACGGCTGGTGAACCTTATCATCACCTGATTAGC
>JBEKAT010000078.1:0-11236 GCA_050015775.1 Sedimentisphaerales bacterium
CTGAGTATTTGCGCAGTCGGCTGCAGCGACAAGTTTTGGGACCCAACCCAGGTAGGCAGGTTCAAGCCCGTTCCGGCCGTGAATGTCATACTTGATTCATTAGGTGTGGCGGAAGAAACGCCCGCGGCCTGGGAAAACGGCGAGGAACCAAAACCCGTCGATGTTGTCGCCTATGATACCGACTATGTATTTGGCCCAGGCGATATTGTTATAATAAGCATCTTCGAGCTGTTTCAGGAAGGACAGGTATACGCAAACAAGCTTGTTATCACCGAAACCGGGAAACTCTCGATTCCAGACGTCGGCGTGGTGAACGCGGTGGGGCTGACTGAGTCGCAGCTTGAGGAAGAAATTAAGCAAATCCTTTCACCAAACATTCTAAAGGAACCGTCGGTAAGTGTTACGCTGGATACGTCGCAAAGCCGGATGTTTTCCATTCTGGGCAACGGCATTTCGAGGCCGGGCAGATATGATATACCCCGTTATGATTATCGGCTGGCGGATGCACTGGCCATCGCGGGTGGCATAAGCCAGTTTAACATAAGCTACATATATGTTTCCAGACCGATTACGGGGAAAGAGACGCCGGCTGAAAAAGCCGCACCTTCGGCCGAGACCCCAAAAACAACTACCGAGAACGCCATTCCCACAAGCAAGCCCCGAGACGAGATGCTGGATGTAATCGCTCCAATGGCGAAACGTGAGCGAGGGGCAGGCAGTGATATAGTTATCACTTCAACGGAAATGGCCACGGCGAATGAGCTTGCCGAAGCCGCATTGCCGGAAAAACTGCAATCTGTTGATTCGTCATCCACCTCCCCGACATCCGATACCCGTCTCTCGACATCAAATTCCGGCGCACCAGGCGAGAACCAGGCACCGAGCAATGTCGCTAAAGAGGGCCGGATTGAGTGGATATTCCAAGATGGCCGCTGGATTCCTGTCCAGATAGGCGAGTCAAAACCGACCCAAGAGCCGGTTGAACAACCCAAACAGCCGCAAGTTGCCAAAGAACCAACTTTAACCAGCTGGAACCAAATCGGCCCCGGAGGTTCGCAAAGGCGAGTCATAAGGATTCCCGCGGACAAACTCCTTGGCGGCGACCCGCGATACAACATCGTAATCAGGTCGGGCGACAATATTCACGTACCGGTTGATATTATCGGTGAATTCTGTATTATGGGCAACGTCACTAACCAGGGGTTTATTAACATAACGGGCAGACCAATGACGCTGAAGATGGCAATAGCCGCAGCGGGCGGCCTGGGACAACTGGCGTGGCCAAAAAATTGTGAGGTAATCAGAAGAATCGGCAAGAAACGCGAAGAAATCGTGTTGGTGAATTTAGACAAAATCGCGATGGGCGAACAGCCGGATTTCTTTATCAAGCCAAACGACTTAATCAATGTCGGGACGGAGTGGTCGACCAGATACCGTGCGGCGCTGCGAAATGCGTTCCGGGCGACTTGGGGCTTCGGGATGGTTTATGACCGTAATTTTGCCGACCGCGACTACGGAACAGCCAGGCCGTTTGACGCCTTCAATATTTTTTAGTGTAATTGCCTCGTAGTATTCGTAGTGTGTATACAGTACTGCATGCTGCGACAATTTACGCAGGACGCACAACACAGGATGAACCCGGATTATGGCCGACAATATTGCTGTATCCACAATCGACCCTCAGCAAATAGCACCGACGCCAAAACAACTGTGGCGGCAACTCGGGGTGCACGCGTATATCCGGATTGTGATAATCGGAACGTTGCTTTACTGCCTGTTTAACAAAGAAATAGGTGGCATCGTTAATCAATGGCTTACTGACCCCGGCTGGTCACACGGACTTATTATTCCGCTTTTCAGTTTATATTTTCTGAACCTGCCCAAGCAGGAAATCCTCAATGTTCGAACCAAACCAAACTACATTGGGTTGCTTTTGCTGGTTGGCGTAATCTTATTTTATGTTTTTAACACGATTACCCCGGCGGGGTATGGATACTTCCGACAGATATCCTCTGTCGGAGCGCTTGGGGCCGTGGTATTGTTTCTTGGCGGCTGGTCCTTGCTGAAATATACATGGTTCCCAATCATATATCTGATATTCGCGATACCGCTTCCGGATGAAATATTAAGAAGCGCCACAATACCAATGCGTTTATGGGCGGCGACGGCTTCAACCGCGATACTTAATATGTTCCCAAATCTGGATGCGACGGCCAACGGCGTCATAATAGAAATCATATACAAAGGCAAGGCCTTGGAACCGCCTCTCGACGTGGCTGAGGCATGCAGCGGTATGCGGCTGCTGACGACGTTTATCGCGCTGGGTGCGGCGATGGCGTACCTGCACTACTGGGCAACCCGGCGACGGCTGGAGCTGCTGGCCAGCAAAATGCGAAGCGACTGGCGGACATTGTGGCTGACAGAACGGCGGATATTGTGGCTGACAGAGTTGGTGCTTCTGGCCAGCACTATCCCAATAGCGATTCTCTGCAATATTATAAGGGTAACCATAACCGGTTTTATTTATGTGCTTGGCGACCCGCAATATGCCCAGGGAATTTACCACGACCTGCTGGGAATGGCTATGCTGCTGCCGGCATTCGGACTTTATTGGGCGATTGCCTGGTTTATGTCGAACCTGTTTGTCGAGAGCGATGAGGTCAAAACTTCGGACGTCGTGGTCAGGCGTCGTTAAACCATAGAGGTCTGAGTCAAAAACGGAACTGAAATAATAATGACAGCGCCGAAAAATATGCGAGAGACAATAAAAGCCAACTACTTGCAACCGGCTTTTCTGATATGCGTCGGCCTGCTGGCGATAACCGCTGGCGGAATGTCCGTGGCAATAAAAGCAGCGGGGATATATACCAAGAAAGAGCCGCTGCTCCTGAAAAAATCCCTAAGCGACCTGGACAAATCCAATCTTGCACCCTACAAAGTGGTCGCGAAATCAAAAATCGAGAACCAGGATATTCTTAACACCCTGGGTACCGAAGATTACATTCAGTGGACACTGGAAGACATAAGCGTCCCCGCGGAAAGTAAGGCGCGGTTTTGCACGCTCTTTATTACTTACTACTCGCTGCCGGATATAGTGCCGCACAGACCAGAGGAATGTTATATCGGAGGCGGTTTGCAGGGAATAAAATTCGAAACAGTTATGCTCAGAGTTATACGAGGTGTTTACGAGCGGGAAATAAAAACACGTTACCTCGTATTTGCCGATACGAAGACGGAGTCGTCGTTTGGCGAGATATCCTTTCCAATCCTTTACACTTTCAACGCCAACGGCAAATACGGCGACAGGGATGATGTCCGAAAAGCGTTGAACAAAAATTTATTCGGTAAATTCTCGTATTTTTCCAAGGTCGAATGGAAATTTTATAATATCGCCTCCGGGCGGACAACCTATCCGAATAAACAAGAAGCGATTGCGGCAAGCGAAAAATTGATGTCGGTTATTTTGCCCGTTCTGGAAAAAGAACATTGGCCCAGCGGAAATTGGTAAAAACAAATGGGCTGGCTTATCAAGCGATAATACTATCCCAGGAATAAGGAGCAAAAATAAATGGCAAAAAAACGATTAAACAGAAAATTGGCGCTGATTGGTTTCGTAATTTTTGTGTTTATGGCTATAGCGGTCATAGGAGGGTTTTTATTTCTAAGCAGAGACCCGCATAAATTCATAAAAGACGGCGATGCAGCCGTCAAATCGGCGCTCCAAGCAACGGACAAGGAACAACGCAAAGAAATCTATAAAGAAGCCGAACGATATTATAAAAAGGCCTACGGGTGCTCTAAAACCGACGAGCTAAAGGTCAAAACACTTTATCGCCTCGCGGATGTTTATACAGACACCGGGGACTGGCGGAGCACACTGGGATGCTGGAACCAGATTGTGCGTCTCGACTCCAAGGACATAAAGGCAAGGTATAACCGACTTAAATATTTTTACATAATCGCACAGATAACGTCGGGCCCAGTTTGGCAGGAGGTAGCGACACAGGTCTCGGAGTTTATAGAAATTATGGAAAAACCCGGCGCTACATCCGAACTTGCCACAACGGATACCTCAAAGTGGGAAGTTGACGCGCTCAAACAAACCGGAGAGACGGCACATAAATTAGGACCTTACCTGCACATGGTGCAGGGAAGAGCCAAGTTCGAGATTGCTCAACTCGGAATGGTAACTAACAAGGAGGAGACGCTCAAGCAGGCCATTGCCGACTTTGAGATAGTTAAACAACTTGAGCCGACAAACGAGGATGTGTATCAATATCTTGCACAGGCAGCGGCTTTCAGAGGCGAAATGGAAGCATTGAAAGGGGACATGGATGCGAAAATCAGAGGTCAGGAGGAAGCTATAGAACTGCTCAAGGAAGGGGTTAAGGCAACAAACAACGGGGTAAAGGCCAATATAACTCTTCTCAATATGAAGCACAACTTCAGCTTTGCTCAGGCCAATCTTGCATCATCCGGCCAGCCAAAAGAGCTTCTGGCAATGGAACCGGAGTATCTGTCGCTTGCTGCTAAATTCGGCTCAAGCGCCGAAGCGATTTCGGCGCTCGCCAGCTTCTACGCGGACTTTCGTCTTGGCCCGACTTATATCGACAAGGCAATCGATGCAATCGAGAAAGCAATCGCACTCGACAAAAATGACGTGGATTATGCGGTAACTGCCGCGAGTTTGTACTCAAGGAGGTTCAATATACGCAAACAAAACGCGGACCTGAACAAGACGATTGAGATTGCAAAAAATGCGCTTTTGCTGCCCGATGCCCAGGAGACAACCGGCCCGCGGTCAGCAACGGCGCGAACAAATCAAATGCGGCTACATACCATACTCGCTAACAGTTATATCGACCAGATACTGGATTCAACAAAGCCGCTGGGGGAATCAGAGGGGCAACAATTGCTGGCTAACACTCAACAGGAGGTTCGACAGATTGAGCAGCTTTATGGCAGCGGCGATAACCCGCAGGTGATTAAATGGCAGGGTATGATTGAGCTTGCCACCGCTAAACTCGGAAAGGGAGATGCCGAGCCTGCGATACGAAAGTTATACAAAACTTATACACAGCTAAAGGCATCGGCACGCCCGGACTCGCGCCTCTCATATCGGCTCGCTAAAACCTTTGCCAACGGCGCTGAGAGCGGTGCGGTTGGCGAGTTTATTGTAGACGCCCTGCAAAACGCGATAGAGGCGACGCAGCCGGAAGCACGATTGGACTATACCGAGCTTCTTCTCAAGGCAGCGATGTGGAAGGCGGCTCTTGCAAATCTTGACCTGTTCGAGGGAAGGTATGGAGTGACAGACGAAAGCCGAATATTGCGTATTCGTGCACATATAGGCGCCAAGGAGTTTGCGGACGCGGAGCGATACTTGGAACAAATCTCACAGCAAGACTCATCCTGGAGAACGCTTAAGATGGCTATACTGGCAATCAAGGGTCAGCAACTACGCACAATTCTCAGCCACCGAGATGAAAAACAGCAAACCAGCACGGTTCTGATGAATGTGCTTACCCAAAAGCAGTCGCCGGAAGCAGCCGACCAGCGTTCAACTGAACAGCTTGTCGCGGAAATTAAAAGCAACCTGTCGGCTTTTATCGAATATATAGACAAGCTGCCTTCGGCGGATTTGAATTCTCTGGATGTTACCGCAATCGCATCGATGTGCGAAGACGCGATAGCAGCCGGGCAACTCGACCAGGCAAATCTGATAGTGAACAAATTGCTGAAATACCAGCCGGACAATCCGACTATGCTGTATTACAAACGGCTTCTCGCCGAGCCAGAACCCGCAAAGATATCCGCTGAAAAAAGCAGACAAATTAAAGAGGACGTCCTGACCGGGATTGCCGACCCTGTCAGGCGAACTGTATCTCTGGGTATCTTCTACCAGACGAACGCCGACCCCAACAAGGCGGCGGAGCAATTCAAAAAACTGGTTCCTCCACCGGTCGGCACCGGGGAGTTTCAAGCGGATGATATGTCACGGCGCCGAGCAGGGGGGTTCCTGTTCGATCTTGCCCTGGAGAAGAAGAACTGGGAGATTGCCGACAAAATTGTACAAACAGCCAAGCAGGAAAACTACGACGACTGCTCAGGGGACTTTTTTGCCGCGAGAGTCGCCCTTGCGAAAGAGCAGTATGAAACTGCGTTGGCAAACATAGACAGCGCCCTGTCGCAAAGACCTGTTTTCGGATACGGCTATCTGCTGCGGTCCCGCATTAACATCGCGCTCGGCAACGATACGGCCGCACTGACCGATATACACACGGCATCAAACACTAATCCTTTTGATAAGACCATCGCCAGAGAACTGGCCAATCGATTGTACATTCGCAATCAAAACCTCGGCAAAAATGTTTCGTCCTCACAACTGGCCGAAGCTAAGGGGGCGTTGGACTGGGCGATGGCACTCAATCCAAACGACGTGCAATTGATGAGCTTCTATGCAGAATACATCAGCGAAAACGACCCGGATCGTGCGCTGGCGCTGCGGCAGAGCTTGCAGGAAAATATGCCGAGTATGCAGAATGCGCTGCTACTTGCCCGGCTTGCCACGCGGGTTGGTCTGGACAGCGCCGATGCGCAACGTCGGCAGGCGTTGCTCGCAATGGCGGCCTCGGCTCTGGACCAGGCGAAAAGTTATGACCCGCAAAATCCCACTGTGCTCGAAAGTTATGCGGAATACTATCGGCAGACAGGCCAGCAGGACAAGGCAGAGAAAGTGCTGAAAGAAACACAAAATCCCCAGTTGTTGTGGCGATATTACATAAAGATGAGGCGATATGATGATGCCGGGAAGGCCCTCGACCAGTCCTATCAGGCCAATCCGAAGGATATAAGCACATTACAGGGTTTGTTATTCCTTGCAGAAAAGGCAGGCGATAAAGCCGCTGCGACAAAATACGGCGAACAACTATTGTCCGCCGAAGAAACACCCGAAAATCATCTTTTGCTGGTGCAGACCTATCTAAATTTAGGGCTGGTCAAGGAAGCTGAACAAAAACTGGCGAGTTTCAGGGAAAAGTATCCAAATGACGGCAAAGGAATACTGCTGAGTGCCTGGCTTTCTATGAAACAGGGGCAGTTGAAAGAGGCGCTTGAGTTGATAAACAAGCGACTCGAGAGCGACCAGAGCGACGCGGTCGCCTGGCGGCTGCGGGGACATATAAACGGTATGATGACGAATTACGACCAAGCAATAATGGACCTCAAACGAAGCAAAACCCTGTCCGACGCAGCAGTAACTCGCATTGAGCTTGCAAAAACTTATCTTAAGGTGGGACGCATCGAGGACGCCACCATTGAACTTAAAAACGTCATCGAGGACCCGCAGGCGCCGGATGAAGCGCGGACAATGCTCGAACAAATCTACTCGCACGCCGGGCGAAAAGAGGCCCTTGATGATTTCTACACGAAAACTCTGAAACAACTGCCTGACAGCGTTTACTGGCATAAGCGCGCCGCCGGATTTGCCGGCGCAAGTGGTGATTTTGCCAAGGCAGAACAATTATATGGTACCGCGCTGCAAAAAAGCATCGAACAAGGACAGGTGGACGGTGACGTCCTTGGAGGATACCTGCGGGCGATTATGTCTGCCGGTAAAATGGATAAGCTGTTCGAAGAGGCCGGTAAATACATCGATGGAAACCTCGCTCCAGTCGCATATTTAAAGATGGCAGAGGGCAAGATGAAACTCGGCGACCGTGCTACCGCTGTTCAGTATTGCAAAAAAGCCGTGGATAAAGCTGGCAACAACGAGTTGATGGCGGCACAGATGCTGGAAAGAACTTATGGACTGCTTGGAGAGCAAGAGACAGAACAACTATGCAGACAAAAGGTGGAGTCGCAGCCGGAGTCGGTATCGGCAAACTTGGGTATGTATAACCTGTGCCGCATCAAAGGCGATTATAGCAAGGCGCTGGAGTATCTTGATAAATGCTTAAAGACAACCAGCACGGACCAGCCACAATGGCTCAGTTACACGATGCAAAAGGCAGAGGTGATGATACTGGCTTTCAACAAAACCTCCGATAATAAATACCTTAAAGATGCTATGGAGGTCTACGAAAGTCTGCTGGCAAAAATGCCGAATAACACCAGTATCATGAACAATATGGCGTACATACTTGCTGATAGCAATCAGAACCTTGACAAGGCGCTCGAATATGCCAGGCGGGTTCATGAGATGCAACCAGACGACCCGGAGTATCTCGATACTTATGCCGTCGTGCTTTATAAGAAAGGTATGTATTCTGAGGCGGTGCAGATCGAACGGGCAGCAATACAGCAGTATGACACGCGGCAGGCGTCACCGCCTGAAGAGGTTTATGAGCACTTAGCACAAGCTCAAGAACAGCTCGGCGAGTTGTCACAGGCGCATGCAGCTTACCAGCAGGCGCTGGAAGCCGGCGGGGAAAACATACAGAAGCCGGTCAAAGAACGAATAAACGCTGCAATCGAGCGGCTCGAGAAAGACAAGGGCGATGAAAAAAAGGGACAATAATGCCAACGTCACCCGACAGATGTCGGCAATGACCCGCCCCGACGGGTTGATTATTGGGATCGACTAACAAATGACAGAAGCAGGACAAAAACCAGTGATGGGTGAACCCAGGGTTATGGCCCCGAGGCCGGCTATGGCTGCGCGCGGAGCCGCCAGCGGCGGAATGACACCGCGAGAGATTATCGCCATACTGCGCCGACACTGGCTTATGATTGTCTTACTGACAATATTAGGCCTCGGCTGCGGCGGCGCGAGCTGGTTTTTGTTTTTAAATTACTGGCCAAAGTACACGGCACAAACTTTCATCAAGGTGCTTCCGCCTGTCGAGAAAGACCCCACCACAATACAATCCCCTCTTGTCACGCAAGATATTCAATATGGCAATCGACTGTCGCTGGCTATGCGATTGACAAGCCAGGGTATGTTCCAGCAGTTGATCGACAGAGACAAAATCCAACAGACCAAATGGTTTAAGGGATTCGGCGATATAAAGGATGTCCGTATAAGAAAAGCCGTCAAGAACTTAAAAAAACGCTTTGACGCCAATCCGCAAAGAGACGGCGATTCAATTGTCGTTTCGATGACCTGTGGCGACAAGGAAGAATCAGCGCTGATAGTCAACGAAATGGCCTCCCTGTTTGTCAACAGCCAGGGAGGAGCAAAGCGAAAAGAGGTGGCGGAAAGATTAGCCCGGCTCGATGATGAGCAGGTTCGCGTTCAACGGGATTTGGATCAGGCGGAACGTACGCTTGACGATATTCGGCGCAGATACGGGGTTACCGATCTTGAAGAGCACGCGTTTCAGTCAGTACTCGAACAGAAAATCAATAACCTGGAAAATCAAGGGAACACTCTTGCGCTGGACATCAGTCAGACGCGAGCTAGTATCGAAACTCTTGCGGCACAAGCACAAGGACCTGTCCAGGTGCAGGTGGAGCGGGAGGTGGAGACGGACCAGGTTATGCTTTCGTTGTCACAGCAGCTGGCCTTACAGGAAGCGTCGCTCGCAGGCGCACTTGCGAGATTCGGCGAAGACCACCGGGTTGTCCGGCAACTCAGGGAGTATATCAATGATATACAGCAGGAACGGTTTCGACGAAAAGCGATTATTGCCGAAGAAACCAGGCAAGCAAACCTGAAAAACGCTCAGGATCAGCTTGGGACACTGGAGAGAAGGCTCGAGCAGTATGAGAAGTTGCAAGAGGCGGCCGCAAAACAAAAAGAGGAGGTGGATCTGGCGAGAACTCAGTACACAAAGAGCGTAAAAATAAGAGATGAACGAAGAACGATGCTCGATTCGATTAAAGGGCAGACTGAAAAACTTAAGATAATGTACGACGACCCTGAAACGCCGAAAGTCCAATTGGCAGACCTCGCCCCTGAGCCACTCGAAGCCAGCTTCCCGAAATGGCAAGTTTTTTTCCCTGGCGGAACGTTCCTGGGGCTGCTATTGGGCATAGGGCTTGCATTTCTTATAGAAATGCTCAATGACCTCGTGCGAACGCCGAAGGACGTGGCGACGTACCTGCATATTCCGCTTTTGGGAATGATACCGGACACCGAGGAGGACGAGCAGATTGAAGACATTGAACCGGCATTTGTGGCACGTCAGGCGCCAAACAGCCTCCTAAGCGAATCATACAGGCGAGTTAGAACAAATCTGAGGTTGTCAGAGTCAGGCGGAAAAGCCAGGACGATATTGATTACCAGCGGCGGCGCCAAAGATGGCAAGACCACCTTGGCGGTTAATCTTGCGACAACGCTTGTCGCCGAGGGCAGGAAAATTTTGCTGATAGACGCCAATTTCCGGCGACCGAGTTTGTACACCATCTTTGCGAGCGAGCAGGGCAAAACCCAGGCAAGCGCAGGATTGAGCAACCTGCTGGCGGGACAGTGTGATTTGCAGCAAGCGATAAGACCCAGCGGGATGGAAGGACTCACTATAATCGAATCCGGGCCGATGCCGGCCAATCCGGCAGAAACACTTGGAAGCGAAGCAATGCAGCGTTTAATCGGGCAATTACGCGACAGTTATGATTACGTTATAATTGACGGCCCGCCCGTGCTGTTGGCAAGCGAGGCGAAAATACTGGCAAAATATGTCGATGGCACCATACTGGTGTTCAATGCGGCCGCAACCAGACGAGGTACCGGCGTGAGAACCTTAGGCGAGCTAAAACAGGTCAACGCTAATATACTCGGCTGCGTGCTGCTGAGAGTCAGAATATTAAAGGGCGGCTACTTCCAGGAGATGTTCCGCTTGTATCGGGAATATCAGCCACTCGAACCAGCAAAGGCGTAACGTGTTACTTGATGCTCGCAACGGGAATCGAGTATCTAAAATCGAGTATTGAGAGGTTTTGAATGGACAAGTTTCTGGTTACCGGCGGAGCCGGGTTCATCGGCTCAAATATCTGCACCAAACTCATCTCGCAGGGTTGTTTTGTCAGGGTGATTGACAATCTGCTTACGGGCAAAAAGAGTAACCTCGCGGCTATTTCGGACAAGATAGAATTCATCGAAGCGGATATGGGCAACCCGGATGCCGCGCGGGCCGCGATGAAGGGAATTGACGTGGTTTTGCATCAGGGGGCCCTGCCCTCGGTGCCCCGCAGCATTGACGACCCGGCTTTAACACACAGGCATTGCGTTGACGCGACCTTCACGCTGCTATTGGCGGCGAGAGACGCGAAAGTAAAGCGTTTTGTTTATGCCGCC
>JBEKAT010000079.1:0-15725 GCA_050015775.1 Sedimentisphaerales bacterium
GTCTCGACAGCGCT
The DNA here is from genome assembly GCA_050015775.1 of Sedimentisphaerales bacterium. Classification (GTDB taxonomy): domain Bacteria; phylum Planctomycetota; class Phycisphaerae; order Sedimentisphaerales; family Anaerobacaceae; genus Fen-1362. The sequence continues at coordinate 15 of JBEKAT010000079.1, forward strand.
GCGCTTATTTTCAAACGAGGTTTCAAACTGGATTATCACGTACTTTCCATCCGGTGCACCCGGCACCTCCGTTGTGTATGTGCTGTTCTTTACCTCTCTCGAAAGCGTTTTTCCCAGCGGCTTTCGCACCGGTTCAATCGCTCGTTCCCACTTGTCCTCACTTACATTGTTCCTGAAATACTCAGCGGCTTGTGCCCAGCTTTGGCCGTATGCACCATCGTCCACCAATTGAAGCCAAGATTTCGCCGCCTCGACCGCGGCAGTTATTGCCTGTGCATCTTTGGCCTGTTGTTGGGGCGCTGCTTCTGAAACCTTCTTGAGAACATAGTATTGGGGTTTTTGATGCCTGATGGTTACGTCACCGCTAAGCCACGGCAGGAACAAATACTCTGTCCCATTTATATTTTTTATTTCGTATTCGGCCCTGACTTCACTTGCACTGTTGATAACCCATCCCTTCGTCCAAAACCAGCCGAGAGTTGTTGTTCCATCAGAATTGAATTCCATATCTTTCAGGAATAAATCACCCTGCCACTGCTTCTTGTCCGGATTGAATTCGTTGACCTCTCTGACGTAATCAACGCTCACCCATTTACCGACAAGTCCCGGCTCCTTGATAAACGCACTTTTCATCTTGTCAGTCCAGGTCGGCATCGGGCTTTTAGGCAGCAGCAGGGGTATCACTGCCAATCCGCCGGTCAATAACGAAAGAACAACCGCCAGCATAACAACGAATCTCGCTGAAATCTTACTGGCAGGAATATCCCTCTTCTCGCCGGCAAGCTCCGCGTACTCCGAAGGCGGCCCCATTTCCGTAATAATCGCCTGATAGTTTTCCCATGTCCGCTGCCGGGGCGCCAGTTCCGCGAACCGGCGGTCAAGATGACTTCGCACGTCCTCAATGATACTTTCGACGTTCGGCTGGCCCGATTCCACTAGCATGTCTTCTATCTGTTTGATGTATTGCTCCTTAAGCCGGCGCCAACTTCTATCCTGTGAACTTTCAACGCTCATATTCTAAACTCCTTTCCTGACTTGCTGGATACTCTCGATTATTCTGTCCCAGTGTTTGTTCATATCTTCAAGAGCCCTTTGACCGGCCTCGGTAAGCTGAAAATATTTTCTCGGTGGGCCGTCAGTTGACGGTTCGGAATAACTTGTCACCAGGCCATCTGTTTGCAGGCGGGCAAGGACCGGGTAGATATTGCCCTCTCGAATCTGCAACCCTTCGATGCGTTTCATTGTCTGCACCATTTCGTAGCCATGCGACGGGCCGCGATTAAGAAGGTTCAGCACAACGATATCCAATAGCCCCTTGCGAAGTTGTGTCTGCCAGTTTTCAAGATTCATATTCTTATCCCAACATCCATTTGCTTAACCATAACCAAAATCCGCAACTATCCAGTATACTATATTGCAGTATATCGTCTTGTCAAGAAAATTTTTATAAATTTTTCGAAAAAAATGAGATTAAATACTCTTGAAGCCCCCTGCTTTTATAGTTTCAGGGCAGTATCCAGCCCGGTTTTCTTTACTGAAACCGCGAATGTGTTGCCTTTCGTAAACATTATCGTTGACATATCGCAACGTAAGGCGGGAAATAGCCACAGCAAGTTATAAACGGAAAATGGCAGGGTACTCGTGGATTGAGAACAGCAACCACCTGTTGCTTTTTGGCAACGCCCGGCCATAGTCGGCAAATCGCTTGCACTCGTGAATAGTCAGACAACACTCAAGGTCAATACAACAAACGGGACTTGCGAACCGTTATCGCAACCAGAAAATCATCGCAACAAATAATAATTAAATTCGCAAACGGGTATGCGTTTTGCACGTATAAAATATAGAGACAGTGCCGATGACGGAACAGCCGGCAATGCCAATCGAGATTTTGCGAGGGTACTGAGATGGATGAAGCACGGCTGGCAGATGAGTTAAATGAACTTGTTAAGCAATTCGGAGGCGCTGCAGACCCCACCTCTAAACGCCTTGAAGTCCTGGCCAAACAGGCCGAGGTGAACCAGAAAGAGCTTCAGGCCAGCGTCGATTGCCTGCGAGAATCGCTCGATTACCTGCGGGTTTGTATAAAATACCTGCTGTTGGATATTGAGGCCACCCGCCGGGAAAACGACTACCTGCAAAAGCTGCTCCAGGATAAAGACCGGGAAGAGTGACCCTGCCGGCCACACAATCAGCCTTTGTGAGCAACTTCCTGTTTTTCCTTTACCGCAATCTGTCTATCTATTTGCCGGCTGGTGACACAGGCATCGGTTGGCCTGGGGGCATTTGCGGCGAAGGCCGCGTCGGCATTCCTTGGGTCGGCTGACCTGGTTTCGTTTGCATTTGCTGCTGCATCATCATCTGAAACGCCACCATCATCTCGGAGAGATGCTCCTTGGGCAAAGCGAAATCGAGGGCCAATGAGCCGTTATCGACTTTGGCCGCGAAGACAAGATTGCTCTTGCTGGGTACATCAGGCATCGTAAATGGCATCGGTGCAAATCCCTGCATCGCTTTCATCAGACGCAGATAATTATAGGTAACTATCGCATCCTTGCCGTCGGCGTCCGGAACAATCGACATCGCCTTTTGCATCTCCGAGCAGACCTGCGCGGGCGTGCCTGCCTTTACCTGGTCGATGAGTTTGTAAATGGCGTTGGGGTCGCCCGATATTCTGCATACCCATAAGCCGTTGACAATCGCCCAGCGATACTCAAAGCCGCTGCCGTACATCGCGTCAAGCATTTTGGCTTCGGGCGAGTTGGTATCGGTAAATTTCATAGACAACTTCGCGACGTCTATCGGAACACCCTTATATTTTTCCACTCCGCGTTTGACCGTAAAGCTGGTTTCCATACCCAAACTCTTGTAGAGGTCGTTAAATGCGCTGCCGGTCCAGAGCTTGACAAATTCATCACTAACTTTGTTAAACCGGTTGACATCTTTGACTTCGAGGACATATTTTGCGTCGAAGAACGGTTTTGCATTGGGGTCAACCTTGAACGAGCAAACAATAAAGTCGCCAATTGAATCAGCGCAATCGTCGAGGAGCTTTTTAGTTTTAACGATGTTCGGGTCGTTGGCGTCTTTTCCTGCCATTATCGCCATCAGGTCAATGGCCTTGGCGTTGAGTTTCTTATACACGGGATGATTTATCCGCCCGGCTAAATTCATCGCTGCGCCATCATCGGTGTAGCCGAGAAGCGGGTTATTTTTTGCTGCGCCTTCAGCCACGAGCATTCCGGCCATTTCGGTCCCGGGCAGGGCATCCAAGCCAACCCTGAAGTTGAGCACGGCTGGTTTCGGATTGCAGGAAAGCGTAACCGACTTTGACTGCTGCATAAAATCCTTGGCGTAACCGGTGAAGGCGTTCATAAGGCCGGCCATAAACGCCGGACTTTTCTGTACCTGTGCCTTTTGGGTTTTCAGGGACTCAATCTGGGCATCAAGTTGGGCAATCATCGGACTGTTGGGGTCTTTGGCAACCATCTGTTTTTTGGTCTTTTCGAGATTATCGATTTTGAACTGGATATCCATTGCCGGGTCGGCTAAGTGCTTTCTCATTCCTTCGATACCGTCGGAGATTTGCGTTTTGTAAACCGACGAGATTTTCACCATATTCGCGTATGCCCATATCGGCTCAGAAGATGACTGCTTAACCTGAGCGGCATCGAGAGACGACGCTAAACTGGTCGCTTTTGCGCCGGCGATTGTCGAGGCCATAGAGCTTAGTTTGCGGTAATCGTGCGACATAAGCGCAAACGAGTTGACCTTTTTGATGAAGAATTGCCCCGATGGCCCCATTCCAACCGCTGATATGCCATTGGAGTCGGGCTGACTTACGCGGAAGTTGGGGTCGGTGAGTTGGGCATAATCGGTGACGGGCAGCAGAATGTATATATCCGGCTCCGTCTGGCCTGATTCAGCTGTTGCGAACGCCGCGAAGGAGCCATTGACGTCAAACCCTTTTAGTTCGGGATTGCCGAACATCATACCGAGCTGGCCCTTAATAAGGCCAGCGGACGATACCGGCATCGGGCCAAGCCCCATCATATACTGGTCAAGATTGCTGGTAGTTTGATTGAGATTGTTAATCCGCAGGCAGCAAATAGCGTCCGCGGGAATTATACCGAGCACCACATCGCCTTTATCGGCCCCCTGCACCAATGCGGGAACGCATAAAGCTAATATGATTGCGGCGAGTGCTGTTGAAATCGTGCGTCTGAACATTGTATTGCCTCCCTAAATAATTTTTATACACCGGTTTACTGCGGAGAACGCTGAGATTTATCTTAATTTTATTCTTTGCGACCTTCGCAAGCTCCGCGGTTAGATTACCTTTGCGGTATTTATACACGCAAAACGGTTACCCTGCAAGAAAATAGCAGGAAAGACAAATTCTTCTGTAACGGTAATTTTAAGTTTATCTACTGTGCGTAAAGCAGCGCAATCTCTTCCTGGTTCAACGCTCGATTGTATATTCGCACTTCATCCATTACGCCTTTGAAAAAATACGGATATATATTCGACATTCTGCCAATATAAAACGGAACACTCCAGCTAATATCCGCTGTAGAGGTAAAGCTCCGGTCAAGAGAACCGTCCACATAAACTGCGTGGTTTGTTCCGTCCTTCGTGTAAACAATATGGTGCCAGCTGCCATCGGTGGTAGCGGCCTTGAAAGTTACGTATGCATATTCGCTTCCGGTGCTACTGCCGCCAAGCTGAATGCTCGTTGAAAACAACGTGTACCATGTACCATAATAGTATGAGCTGTAACAATTGGATACCAAAGTTCCGAATGCAGTAGTTTTCATCCATAAACTTACTGTAATATTATCGTAGTTACTCGGACCGCTTCCGCAATTGAGATAATCATTGGTGCCATCGAATTGCAATCCTCCGCCTATTTTCCCTGTTGTCCAAACAGGACCTCCAAGCAGATTGCCATCGTTGTGACCAACCAAATCATGGGCGATTAACCCATTCGCTTCATTAAAGTCCCACCAATCTACAAGACCATAATTAATATCAGGCGCAGAATAAGTGGTAAAACTCCAGATATCACCTTTTGTAATTTGCGTATCTTTTAATTCATCTATGCGCCAATAATAAGTCGTAGAATACCCGAGGCCATTGGCGTCAAAATTGTTAATATCCCAGTGGTTGACGTCCACACTGCCCATATATTCACTGGAACTGTGTGTTGCAACGCTGACATTGTTATAATCGGTATCAAAATAAATATCATGCGAAGCGGCATATGTCGCAGGTGACCATGAAAGAACAGTGTGCCTGTTCATATTCAACTGACCATTCGACGGCTGCGGATTGGCCGATTTCCCTAACGGAGCTATTCTAAAACTCCAGACATCGCCTTTTGCCTGACACTCAACGGCGACCTCATCAACACGCCAATAATAAATCGTATTAAGATCCAGGCCGGCTGGTGCATAGCTACTGGTGTTCCATGTGCTGGAAATCTGGTTACCCATAAACTGGGCTGAAGAAGTATCCGCACTGCTCACACTGTTGCAATCGGTACCGAAATACAGATCATGCGACAAATAGTTTTTGCCTGGCAACCACTGCAGTGTCAGACTCCTGCCTGTGCTGACAAAATCCTGGGCCGGGCTGTAAATGGTCGCCTTGTCAACAAAACAGACCTGCCAGTTATCAGCCATGACTGCGAAATCAAAAAAATCAACGACTCTATCACCATCCGGCCAAGGTGAAATATCCGCAGAGCAGCGGGCAATTCCCACCCTGAGCCATTGCTCTGCGAAATCAAGCAGATTATTAATATCATTTGTAATGCCCCATTGTTCTGCGAAGACGGCAAAGTCAACAAAATTGACAATTCCATCGCCCCCGGACGGAACCACATCCGCGGGTATTTCACTGAGGAGCCATTGTTCGCATAACACCGCAAGGTCTTCGATACCAACCATTCCCGGACAGGCAATATCGCCAGGGAGATATTGCCACCATAATCTGGGATACTCTAAACCTTCATTACACAACCACCAAAAATCGTTGGTGCCATTTGCTGTCTCGCCTGAAAAATCCCAGCCAGCGAAACTCGCTTTAAGTTTCATTTGCGCCTCCGTCAGGGGTGTTCCAAATCCATCATTGGGCCCGCTTGTAATGAGATAATAACAACCGCTAAAAATACTATTGTTTCGTCCTATCAATCCGCCACACGAGAACGAACCTGTGACAATGCCTGTTGAATAGCAATTACTAATACTATTATCGTTCTGCCCTACCAGACCTCCGAGAATTGTATAACCAGAAACATTACCTGTCGCATAGCAGTTACTGATGGCACCGCCGTTTACCCCTGCAAATCCGCCGAGGTCGGCTGAAGTATATACGGAATAGATATTACCTGTCGAATAACAATTTTTAATATTACCACCGGTCCAGTTATATCCTACCAATCCACCCAGACATTGCGAACCATATCCGCAGTTAACATCGCCCATTGAATAGCACTTCTCAATACTGCCGCTGTTAGCTCCCACGAGTCCGCCGAAGTCATTTGAATACTCATCTACGCTATAGACCATACCCATCGCATGACAACTACTGATACTACCACTATTTACTCCAACCAGTCCGCCAAAATAGTTGCATTGATCTTCGGCTATGACGGCAGCGGACGAATAGGAATTGCTAATACTGCCCGCGGCATTATTTCCAACTAATCCGCCGACATATTCAACAAAATAATAGCCCGTGACAGAGCCTGTCGCATGACAATCGCTGATGCTGCCGCCATCGTTTTCTCCTACCAATCCACCGAGCCGATCCGTATGATCTCCACCAATGACGGCATCACTCGAATAACAATTACTGATACTGCCGGAGTTGTGCCGTCCAACCAGGCCTCCTACGAAAGTTCCACCATTGATAGTACCTGCAGAATAACAATAGCTAATATTGCCGTAGTTATCTCCCACAAGCCCACCGACAACTGAACTGCATGTGACAGCCCCTGTCGCATAACAATTGCTGATAGTTCCAAGGTTTTGTCCAGCCAATGCACCAACAGCCAAGCTGCCTGTAATAGAAACATTTTCAATTCCGAGATTTTTTATCTCACCGCCGGAAACACCCCAAAAGAAACCCAAATAACTTTTCCCCGACCCTTTTATAACTAAATTGGTAATTTTATGTCCTGCGCCATCGAAGACACCGGCAAAGGTACCACCAATTACGGCCGTAGTAAAAGCACCTGAAGAGCCGAGATTAATATCTGCAGTAAGAATGAAACATTTGTTGTAGTCGTTAGCATCGTTTGCCAAGGTTAGAAGGTCTGCAACATTGGCAATTTGGTACGGGGTATTCGGCTCACCTGTCCCGCCGGAATATTTGGCAAAACATGGATTAACCATGGCGAAGATTAGAAAAACTAAAACGGCTAATAAAACCCTCTTTATTCCATTCGACTGAAGTGTGTTCTTCATTTCTCATCCTCTCAACTATATATCACTAATTACGTATCATATTGAGCCGGAAAAATCAAGGGGAAACACTCAAACTGCGGTATACCGGGCTGGGCGGTAAAATAGTCGCAAATAAGCAAAAAATACGTCACCGGGGCGCTATTTTTCGAGCGAAAAGGCGTATTTAGCCGGAAAGTCAGGCATTGTTTTAGCCGATATCAAGGCAGGATTAGCAGGGTATAGTCCGGTACTCGTCTCGGCGAAGGCAAGAGTAAGCTCAGATAACCTGCCTAAGCCCTGATAATATCAGTAATTAACCTGTTGCAGACGGGCCGAGCCGTAGCCGGGAACGAACAACGAAACCGATTCGGCAATAGAATATATAAGGAAAGTCCTGTGCAGCAGACAGCAATCGTTGACAGGACGAGCAAACAGAGTAGAATAGCAACTGCGGAGAACACAAAGGGTCGAGGCGTTTAACAAACTTTGAATAATGCTATCTGAGGTAAAAGATGTTTGAGCGATTTACAGACAGGGCACGCAAGGTGATGGCGCTGGCCAACCAGGAAGCACAGCGTTTCAACCACGAATACATCGGGACCGAGCACATCCTTCTGGGTTTAGTCAAGGAAGGAAGCGGCGTCGGCGCAACTGTTCTTAAAAATCTCGACGTGGATATAAAGAAGCTGCGTCTGGAGGTTGAGAAGCTCGTCAAGAGCGGCCCGGATATGGTTACGATGGGCAAACTCCCTCATACGCCACGCGCCAAAAAGGTAATCGAATACGCAATCGAAGAGGCGCGGTCACTGAATCATAATTACGTCGGGACGGAGCACCTGTTGTTGGGCCTGTTGCGCGAGACCGAAGGCATCGCGGCACAGGTAATGATGAACCTTGGTCTTCGGCTGGAGGACGTTCGCCAGGAAGTGCTGAATCTGCTTGGTGCCGGTGTCGATACGAATGAGCCGACGGGACTTGATATGAAGATGGGCGGACCTGCGGCAATGGCAGGCAAACCCAAGAGCAAAACGCCGGCGCTCGATAGTTTCGGGAGGGACCTGACGCAATTAGCCATCGACGGCGAGCTTGACCCGGTCATCGGCAGAAAACGCGAGATAGAGCGTCTGATTCAGATACTGTGCAGACGCACAAAGAACAACCCTGTGCTGCTGGGCGAAGCGGGCGTGGGCAAAACCGCAATAGTCGAAGGACTAAGCCAGCAGATAATCAACAAACAAGTGCCGGAGATTTTGAAAGACAAACGCATCGTCGTGCTCGACCTTGCGATGATGGTAGCAGGGACAAAGTACCGGGGACAATTCGAGGAGCGAATAAAGGCCGTAATCAACGAGGTCAGAAGGGCCAAAAGCGTAATATTATTTGTCGATGAGCTGCATACGCTGGTCGGCGCGGGCGGCGCGGAAGGCGCAATCGACGCATCGAACATTCTTAAGCCAGCTTTAGCCAGAGGCGAGGTGCAGTGCATAGGCGCTACCACCCTCGATGAGTACAGAAAGCACGTCGAGAAGGACGGCGCACTCGAGCGGAGATTCCAGACCATTATCGTCGAACCGCCCTCAAAAGAAGAGACGGTCGATATACTCAGGGGACTTCAGGACCGCTACGAGGCGCACCACAGGGTCAAGTTCACCGATGAGGCGCTGTTCCAGGCGGTAGAGTTGTCGACGCGGTATATCACCGGCAGATGCCTGCCCGACAAGGCAATTGACGTTGTCGATGAGGCAGGTGCGAGGGTCCGGCTGAAAAATATGGCCCCCCCGCCGAATCTGGCGGCGCTTGAGGAGAAAATTGAAAAGCTCCAGCGCGAAAAGGACGAGGCAGTCCGCAACGCCGACTATGAACGCGCGGCGTCACTGAGAGACGAAGCCCAGCAAATGCTCAACGAAAAGACACAAATGCAGAAGAACTGGTACGAGGAAAACAAGGAGGCGACGGGCATAGTTGACCCGGAGATAATCGCCGAGGTCGTAAGCAATATGACGGGCGTGCCTTTGACGCGGCTGGAGAAAAAAGAGACGCAGCGACTTCTCGAGCTTGAGGCAGAGATACACAAGCAGGTTGTTTCGCAGGATGACGCGGTGGCCGCAATCGCCAAGGCGGTTCGTCGCAGCAGAAGCGGAATGAAAGACCCCAACCGCCCAATGGGCTGCTTTATCTTCTTAGGCCCCAGCGGCGTGGGCAAGACGCTGCTGGCGCAGGCGCTGGCGGAATTTATGTTCAGCGACAAAAACTCCCTTGTCCGGCTGGATATGAGCGAGTTTATGGAAAAGCACAACGTCAGCCGGCTCGTGGGCGCACCTCCGGGATACGTCGGCTACGAAGAGGGCGGCCAGCTCACCGAGAGAATCAGACGCAGACCATACTCAGTGCTGCTGCTCGATGAAATCGAAAAAGCGCATCCGGACGTTTACAACATCCTGCTGCAGATAATGGATGAGGGCCGGCTGACCGACAGCTTCGGCAGAATCATCGACTTCAAAAATGTTGTTGTCATTATGACAAGCAACATCGGCGCCGAGCTGATTAAGAACAACAGCGGGTTTGGCTTCGGCAAGAAGACCCCCGAGGCAAACTATGAGAAGATGAGGGATATGCTCCACAAAGAGGTCGAGCGTCACTTCAGACCTGAGTTCCTAAACCGCGTCGACGACATAATTGTCTTCAAGTCGCTCTCAAGGGAAGACCTGCGAACGATAGTCGATTACGAGCTTGCCAAGGTATTCAAACGGCTGACCGAGCACAGTCTCAAGCTCGAACTGACCGACGGGGCCAAGGAATTCGTCATCGAGAAGGGCTACAACCCCGAATTCGGCGCTCGGCCGCTGCGAAGAGCCATTGAACACTACATAGAAGACCCGCTGGCAGAGGCGGTGCTGCGAGGCGAATTCAAGGGCAAGAACGTCATCAGAATCGACGTGCAGGACGAGGAGCACCTCAAACTCGAAGGATTCGAAACGCCTCAGCAGCCGGCTCAGAGCGAAAAGGCGACTGTCTAAACCGAAGCCGAATACGTGAGACTTTTTCGGCTGACCCGCCGAAAGGCGATTACTTGGACGTCATTTCCAGTTCCATCTGGGTTTGCTGGCCCGCGATAAGCCTGTCGAAACTTGCCTTGTCCATCCACTCGATACGACCGTCAAATCGAAGCACAATCGCCCCAGGATGGGAAAACAGGGAACGACTGTTCTCTATCGCATAAGCAAGAATAGTATCCGGTGGCGAATCGAACGCTATCCATTGCGCCCTGTAACGTATATCGCCGAGCCGGAACTGCCCTTCGAGCGACTTTATAATCTCGTCCACTTGCGATTCGGGCGGTATCGAGCCGTTCTTCTGTTTGTAGTCGCTGACCATCCGCCCCAAACTTTCCATCGCCCGCATTGACTCGGAACGGTTAACCATATTTTTCAACTCAACCATCCCGACGACCGCCGTGGCGGTAACCAGCAGCACGACAACGAAATTCGCCAGAATCCGTTTCTGTGGTTTGTTCATATCCGCACCGCCTGCGTTTTACCCTGCGATAGTATTCTCACCCGCCCCCCTTCAATTGCCTCCGGATAAGCGATGCACTCCTGCTCGAATACCCTTGCGGCCAGCGTATCCGGCGTGTCGTCATCTTTCACGGGGCAACACCGCTGGACGATAACAGGCCCGCTGTCGTATTCGTTTGTGCAAAAATGCACGGTGCAGCCGCTGACTTTGCACCCCGCCTTCAAAACCGCCTCGTGAACGTGATGTCCCCACATTCCCTGCCCGCCGAAACTCGGCAAAAGCGCCGGGTGTATGTTCATCACCCTGTTCTCAAAACGTGACGGAATCTTCCAAAGGCACAGCCAGCCCCCCTGCACAACAAGCTCAACCTTCGCGGCAACCAGTTCCCGTTCTATACATTTGCTGAACTCATCTATATCAGGATGGTCTTTGGTGCGAATAATTTTCACATTCATACCGGCGGCATTGGCCCTTTCGACGCCGGCGACGGTTGAACGCGAGCTTATCACGACGGCGACCTGAGCATTCAGCGTCCCCTTGCTTATACAGTCAACGAGGTTCATCAGGGTCGTGCCGCCGCCGCTTATGAGCACACCGAGTCGAACGAGTTTTACTTTTTGGGCTCCCTCAATTTTTATTTCGACGTCCCTTTTAATATCGAGGGCGCGATTTACAAGTTCGTCGGCCTGCTTGTTGTCCTCCCTGAAGATATGCCGGACCTGCCAGCCCTCAAATTCGCTGAGCATGGCGATAGTTTGAGCAAAAAAGGGTCTTATATTGTCGCTTTTAACTTTGTATTGCCCGTTTATCTGCCTGACTAACAGTTCACTGTCGCTGTAAACTGTGATTTGTCCCGCCCCAAGCGCCCTTGCGGCCTCAATGGCTTTGTGGATAGCGGTGTATTCGGCAACGTTGTTGGTCGCTTCGCCGAGGAAAAATGCCCTGGCCTGCAACTTCCTGCCCCGTGGGTCGGTCAGCACAAACGCCGATGCGGCAGGCCCGGGATTGCCTCTGCTTCCGCCGTCGATGTGAGCGATTATACTCTCTGTCAATCTACTGCCTCCGCTTCCATTGATTATTGATGATTGATTATTTGCAAACAGCAGCCGTATCCATCAATAATCAATTATCGATTATCAACCGTTCTCTCATTCCTGCGAAGGGCTGAGCACCAGAATCCTCGTGCAGTTGGGACAGCGAATTATATCGTCTTTGGTCATAAGTTGATTGACGCACTCGTCGGTAACGCCCATAAAGCAGCCCCCGCAGGTGTAAGCGCCCGTCCTGCCCTGGTTCTGCTCGATAATGGCGACTGCCTCGCCGTCGTATGTCTCGGCGACACGTTTGAAGATTCCCAGTTGCTCGGCTGGCACCTGCCTGGCCGCCTCGTCCCACTCGCACTGAATCTGGTCTGTCTCGGCTTCGTATTTGGTCGCAAGCTGTTCGGACTCCTTGCGGATCTGATCGAGCTTTCCTTTTTGCTCATCAATCTGCTGCTGGATTTTCTGGCTCTCCGCGTTGTCAACCTCGATATCCTTCATCAGATCGAGAATCTGGGACTCGATTTTGGAATTGTCGGCCCGGGTCGTGTTCAACTGCGTCAACACCGCCGCGTACTCTTTGTTTGTCCTGGCCGTATTCAGTGACGCCCTTAACTTGGCAATATCTGCGTCCCGGGTCTTAAGCTCAAGCTCAAGACGGTCCGATTGTATCGTTGTGAGTTGAATTTCTTCTTTCTTTGCTTCGAGGGCGTTTTGAAGCGTGCGAATCTGATTTTCCTGTATGATGACGTTTCTTCTGCATCTGGCAAGCTTCGCTTTAGCCGCCCGCAGGCGGTTCTCCACGCTTTGAAGCTTTACCATCGCCTGTAATACCGAACCCATCTATTGCCTTTCAAAATTGCACTCCAGATTTCCAAGCTTATAATTATGCGCGACTTGGCCAATTTCTGCAACCGGTTTTATGACATTTTTTTACCGGCCAGCCTCAAATCGCCAAAGCCGGCTTAAAATTTCGATTCGCCGCACCACCAGTCCTCGGCGGTAATCGGAAAACCGCGATTAGACACCTCGCAGAAGGTCTGATATACCCGTCCGGTGAAAAATACCGCCGGCGGATACCTGCGACACTCACCCTGCTGCATCTTTGCCCCGTGCTCAGCAAGCTGACTCCACCACTTGCAATCTTTGCAATATGTATAAGTGTGTTTCATTTCTTCTACCCATAATGCAAATTCTCTGTATTCATTTTTCAATCAAGCGGCAAAAAAACAAACTCGCAGGGCTAATTATAGGACTTTTATCACGCAGAAAGCAAGGGGGAACAAAGAAAATTCTCTATGAAGTGAAACCTCTTTTTTCAATCTATGCCCAGAAACCGCTGCAGAGCCGTTCAATATCTCTGGTCACGATATCCGCTATGATGGGGTCGCTGATGTCATTAAACGCTCCTGAGAAGCTATGACTGCTTTGGGATGGCCTTACGGCCACTGGCAAGCCGGGAGATGGGGTAAGATTAACCGGTTCGGGATCGGCCGGCCCTTTACGACGCACGACGGTCAGCCGACGCTGCTCCGCCATTATATCTTCCGCCAAATCAAATCGAGGGATATCAATGTTACTAACGCCCTCGCCTTTGCCCACTGGACTGGCAACTCCGGGTATTATGTCCTTAGCTCGCAGAACAGGCCTGCGGGGCGTTTTGTATTCGTCAGCTTGTATTTCTTTCTCGGCCATTAGACAATTTCCCTGTCCCTGCTACTTTATCCATCTTAACATCAGGGCAGGTGTGATTCAAGCAGGAATCGCGAAAGGCAAGGTGGGTTATGGGGCAAAAAAAATAAGGGCTTGCCCTTTGTAGCGCAACGAAAAAGGGCCTGCCCTCCTCGCAGGCCCTCGTCTATCAATCGGCTGGACTCATCCGCCATACCCCTTCGGGAGGCGGGATTATTCGCTTTGTGAATCTTCGACTGGCTGGGCGGGTGACTTTAGCATCAATTGCCGTGCTATTTATAAACTCAGGCGTTTCGTGCCGGGCCTAAGGAGAACTGGGCGAACTCGCCAAGAGGATACTCTTTCAGAAGAGCGTTAATCTCGGCTACCGTAACCGCTTTAACCGCCTTTACGTCATCTTCGACCTGGCGATACTGGCCCAGGTACGTCCAGTTGAATCCCAAATCGACCAACCGGCCCATCGGTATCTCGTTTTTTATTACAAACGCGCTTAGTACCTTGTTCCTGGCTTTTACAAGCTCGTCTTCCGTAACGCCGGTTTTCGCGAGGTCCGCGAATATATTTGCGACTATTTTAATCGCCTTATCCGCATTTTCGCCGCTACAGCGGACGTAAGTACAATAGGCACCGGTGCCGTCCATCGGGGCAAAGTCGAAAGACGCCGTTTCGACTATGGCCTTATCCACAAGCTCCCAGAAAAATCGTGAACCGACGTCGTCGCCGACTATCACGCTCAAAAGCGACGCGGCGAACCGTCTTTTATCCTGAGCGCTGACGGCCGGACTCATCAGGCAAATATGTTCTCGCGTAAGGTTGGCTTTATCCAATCGTTGTTTATCCCGGGCGCCCCGCGTATCGACAATCTTTCTTTCGACATCCTGGTTTTTCCAGCCCCCGCAGCCGGCTTCGACCATATCGCGAATCCGCTCCCACTCAAGATTGCCCGCGAACGCAGCGACTATATTGTTCGGGGCGTATCGCTGTGAGAAATATCCGCGCATCTGCTCGGCGGTCATAGCGTCTATTGATTCCTCGCTTCCCAGGACGCTGTGGCCGCAGGGATGCCCCGCGAAATAAAGCTCGCGGCAGCGGTCCATCACATCGTAACTGGGCTGGTCCTTGTACATCGCTATTTCTTCCTTGATGACCTGTTTTTCGATGTTGAAATCCTCCGTGCGCAGCGCCGGCCTCATCATCTCTATCCAGAGCTGCGTTATCTCCGCCAGATACTCAGGCAGAACCGCCGCGTAAAAGACGGTGCCCTCCTCGCTGGTAAAGGCGTTATACTGCGCCCCTGTTTTGTCAAATGCCTCGTTGACCGCGAAGGGACTGAGGCGCTCCGTGCCCTTGAAAACCATATGTTCAAGAAAATGCGACACGCCGTTGATTTTCAAATCCTCGTCGCGTGAGCCGGTCTTAACAAAAAACCCGACAGCGGTCGATTTGGCGTTTTTATTTACCTCGCCGATGACCGTCAGGCCGTTTTTCAGCTTGTGACTTTTGAATTCCATGCCGGGATTACCCAACTTTTATCTCCCTGGGACCTATCGTTACGACCGTAAAATCCTTGAACCGATTTTTGCGAAGGAAAGTCAGCACCGAATCGACGCTTGTCTTGTCTATTTCGGCTTTGATTTCATCGAGCGCCCGCACCCTGCCAAGCATATAGTAATCACCCGCAATTGAACCCGCCCTGCTGCTGGATGACTCGCTTTGCATAATCAGCGACGATTTCAACCCGACCTTTGCCCGCCCAAGTTCCTCTTCGCTGATACCCTCGGCCAAACGATTGAATTCCGCGACTATCACGTCAAAGGTCTGCTGCGCCTTATCAGGCGTTGTTCCCGCGTAGCAGGTTATCCCCGCCGCTTCTTTCATCGCGTGGTATTGCGCGCCGACGGCGTAGCAAAGCCCGCGTTTTTCCCTGACCTCTGTAAACAACCTCGCGCCCATCCCGCCCGACAGCACCGCCACGGCAATACGCGCGTTATAGTAATTTTTATCCTGCAATA
>JBEKAT010000080.1:0-12540 GCA_050015775.1 Sedimentisphaerales bacterium
GACCAGGACACGACCGATCTCTCGTCGCCCGCGTCTTTCGGCTCGGTTCGCTACGCTCGCCTCACCGAAAGACGTATCTACTATAGAACCTTTAACCATGATTGATGTCAACATACAAGGACGCAGAGACCACAGAGAATTTGTTTTTTATTCCGGTGACCTCCGTATCACTAAAAAACAACTCGTTTAATGCCGTCTATCAGTCGCTTCTCTCCAAAATTGATGATAAGCCCCCTTCTAAGATTTGTTGCCTTTAGATAGGAGAGTGTTTGAGCCAACGCGACCTCGGGCATTTTAGACATCGATTTAACTTCTACAACTACTTCATTCTCAACGAGAAGGTCAATCCTTTGGCCTTTGATGACTTTACCTTTATAAATAATATCGGCGGGAATTTGACGCTGAAACTTTATCTTCTGCAAGTCAAACTCGCAGCACAGCGCCTCCTCATAAATCGACTCAAGAAGTCCAGGCCCAAGTTCCCGATGAACTTCAATAGCTGCTCCGATTACTTTCTCTGTCAATTCATCGGCCATTTTATTATTTATCTCTGTGCTCTCTGTGGCCCAAACTGCCCCTAAAAATGCTGAATGATTTTAGCCGCAAAGACCCAAAACTTCAAACAAAAAAAGAGGCAAGACTCAGAGCGTCCTTCGACGGTTCAACTCTGCTCACCACAGACAATCTCGATGCAGGCGCAGAGAGCGCAGAAAACTCGTTTTTAAGAGTTCGGAGTTAAACTTTTTTTGTAAGTTCACTCTGTGTCCTCTGTGACCTCTGTGGCTTAAACAAAAAAAGAGGCAAGCCAAACTGGCTTGCCTCTCTGTAAACAAAAAACTGTGTTCTGTCGTTATCGCCTATTTGCGACGACGAAGGAACAGGCCACCAAGACCAAGCAGACTCATTGTCATCGGCTCAGGAATCACGTGAATCACTAGTCCCTGCGTACTATAGATGCTGGTACCATCAGAGAAATCTATTTCCACAGTGTCGCCGTACGGGGTCTGATTGCTGCCATTAATCGTGATGTACGTTGATGCCGGCACAGTGGGCACATGATACAGGAAGGTGTACAATGTGCCTGTAGCATAGTCACCACCCACCGTGGTATCAGAAGCATTAACCCACTTAATCAATGCCCCGCCGCTATTGACCAATTGGCCAACGTCTGCGAAGTTGAAATGACTGTTGAGTGTCAACGGTGTAGCCGCCGTGCCAGAACTGCCATCTACAATGGCGTCGAGTTCCAGGCCTTGAACATGCTCAGCGTTTGTTGTTACCAAGCTAATCGTAAGCATGTCGCTCGGGTGAACTTCAGTCGCTGAACTCTGCCACACAATTCCCGCATTGGCCATTGTGGCCATCGACAGAACTAATGCTAAAACTAAAAACTTCTTCATACTATCCTCCTTACTTATAGCTGCTTCCTTAATCACCCTCTACGCAAGGATAGCTTCGAAGCAGCAAAATTATTAACATTTTAAACTTTTCATCACACTTTACTACGGGCACGTATGGTTATAGGGAGACCCATAACCATTCAGCTTAATAGTCAGAGCTGTCAAATCGTTGACCTTAATTTTACTATCTCCAGTAAGATCGGCGCAGGGGTTATACAGACAACTGGCGGGGACAACACTGTACGGAGAACCTGCTGTATTCAGGAGAATAGTTAAGGCGGTAAGATCATTCACCTTAATCTTGTTGTCACCAGTGACGTCTCCAAGACATGTTGCGCAAGTTACCCTATGGCAGACATACGAAAGCGTCACAGCGCTGCCGCACGTCTGTTGAGTATTACAAGTCGGGCTCTGAGCCGTCACCTGGTTAACAGGTGTCGCGTCGCTGGCGACACCGGTTTCGGTGCCGATAGTGAATCCGGCGGCAGTAATCGCCGCTTCCGCCTGTGCCTTCGTCAGACCAATAATACACGGCACAGTGCACGGACATGGACCCGTAGAAACTACATAGGCCACGCATGTACCACAACCTGGTGTAGCATTAGCAGCCGGGGTCGTACTGATTACATTACCGGCAGCTATGGTGTTAGAGCAGGCGGTGGTTCTCGTTCCGAGACAGAAACCGGCATTAACAATATCTGCTGTCGCAGCTGCTTCTGCCTCGTTCACAACGTTCGGAACAACGCACGGGCCAAGAGATACTACATAGGCCACGGCGCTACCACAGGGTGCAACTCCAGCAGCCGGGTTCGTACTGATTACATTACCGGCAGCTATGGTGTCACTGTGAGCGGTAGTTCTCGTTCCGAGAGTGAAACCGGCATTAACAATATTTCCTGTCGCGGTCGCCTCTGGCTGGTTCACAACGTTCGGAACAGTGCAGCCAACTGGTGCGAAGTAAATACTGGTACCCACAAAATTTGCCGCTATCGCATTACCGTCGTTACCAACCACGCCGCCACGCATCGCATCCGCGGCTATAGTGAGTTTAAATGTCCCAGTTGCGCCCCAGGCGTTGACATCAAATCGGAACAATGTGCCTGACTGGGCGGGTTTGTTGGGATCGCCAGCATACAAGGTGCCCATTTCAACGATCATTTGTGGATATCCCATGCCCCAGGTGTGGCTAGTTGTACCCGGCTCATTATACGCCGTGGTTGGGTTGTAATTCGGGTCAACCCAGTTCGGACCGGTAACAACAATGAACTGCCGGAATCTGCTTGGGAATATCCCATAGCCCGAACTTCCGCCAGCCATTGCGCCATTGGATTCGCCGACTTTGAAGTTCCGGATTCCTTGGAAATTCGGAGAACCGTTGTTGGAATCGATGTTAATATCAAGAGCAAACGCCCTTACATCGACATTGGAGCTATAGTCAATCCTGACAGTCTGAACCTTATTGCCGTCGGAAGCCGTAAACTGGCCCTCTTGGACGGCTGTGATTGTGGTAGTTGCCATTACCGGTGTTACCAATAACAGCAACGCAACAATCAATAAAGCTTTCCTCATAAGTACCTTCCTTTCTTTTCTTCCCTGCAAAGCCACACGCTCTGCAGTGTTCTGGTTTCTCCCGCTGAATAAAAAACTTCGCATAAATACACCCGCTCATTAATTTCAATTCCGATGAACCTACTTTATCTGAGCTTGGCTATTCGGCCAGCAGGAACAGCCGAAAAAAAGGAAACCAATGTTACTTAATCCACTCCTCCGCTGTCTCCTTTCTGCCATAAAAGGCGTAATTGTGCGAACTCAACTACTATGCACAAGGTTACTATTGGTGAAAGTCAAATGTATAGTAACACAACCTTCCGCCATAAGTCAAGCGATTTTTTCGCAAAAAACCAAAAAATATTTATTTAAACGTCTCATAACCGGGGAACACCCCATAAAAACCCCTTTGGCAACGCTAACCTCTGCTTTGACAACAACTTAGGTAATTGGTAATATAGGAAAAACCGGCTATATGGGCATTTTTTCTGACAGGGGGTTTCAGTACTGGCAGGTTGAATTTGGCGAATTTGCATATTTTAGGGTTTTACACCCGGCAGTCACACAACAGGCCAAAGTATCTGTTATCCGCTATATGCCATCCGCAATTTTCCCCTTTTTCCTTTTTACTTTTTACTTTTTCATTTGTTTGTTATCCTTCTGCTATGCTTGGTTTACTCAAAGGCCGACTGGTTCCTGTAAGGGTTGTGCTTCTGACGGTGACGTTGTCGCTTGCCCTCATAGGTATCGCGACCATTTACGCAGTCGGACATCCGGCCAAAACGGATTTCGCGAATCAATCCGCCCAGCAACCGGTTGACAAGTCCGTGCAACAGCCGGCGGATGAATCCGGGGAGCTCGCGGATTTGTGGAAAAAACAGGTCGCCTTCGCGGGCTTGGGGTTAGGAGCGTTAATCCTCGTCAATCTTGTTAATTGCCGTCGGCTCGGTGAGGCCGGCTACTGGATATACGCGGCGGTTCTGCTGCTGCTTGTGGTCCTGCTGATTTCAAGGTTCGTCGTGGAGTTGCCCTTCGCCCCGGAAACCAAAGGCGCTTACAGGTGGATAAAAATATCCATAGCGGGATTCGACCTGCCGAGCATCCAGCCCTCGGAGATATGCAAGCCCGCGTATATCATTGCCCTGGCGTGGTATCTGCGATACCGAAGCAATTACCGAAAGTTCGGCGCTCTAATCGGGCCGTTCGTCCTCACGCTTTTGCCGATGACGCTAATTCTGCTTGAGCCGGACCTGGGGACGGTGTTTCTTATGATGCCCGTGTTTCTCGCTATGCTGTTTGTCGCGGGGGCGAAAGTAAAGCATTTGGCGTTAATATTGCTTATCGCCTTGCTTTTTAGCCCTCTCCTTTGGTATAAGATGCAGCCCTATCAGCGGCTGCGGATAAGCAGCGTGCTCTTGCAAAGCGAGTGGCTTCGCCAGAAGGCCGAGCAGCATCCCTCGCTCGGCAGGTTGCTCGTCGGCGGTTCCTTCTCATCCAAAAAATGGAAGGAAAACTGGGGCTATCACCTCATCCGGTCAAAGTACGCTATCACCTCGGGCGGGACGACCGGCTATGGCTTTCGTCACGGCCCGTTCGTCACATACAACTTCCTGCCCGAAAGGCACAACGATTTTGTGTTCTCAATAATCGCGCATCAGTGGGGTTTCGTTGGGTGCGTCGCGGTTCTTTTGCTTTATGTGATACTGCTTGTGTGCGGGCTGAAAATCGCAGGCGAGACCACCGACCCGTTTGGCCGGCTGCTGGCCGCGGGAATCGTAACAATGTTCGCCATTCAGGTAATCGTGAACGTGGCGATGACCCTCGGGCTTACGCCTATAACGGGGATTACTCTGCCTTTTATCAGCTACGGCGGGTCGAGTTTGGCGGTCAGTATGCTCTGCGTGGGGCTTCTAAACAACGTTGGCCGATGGCGACCTTTCTCAGTCGCGCCGAGACGATAAAGAATTTTGCTGCAGAGTTTTTTTATTCTGTTTCTCCAACGTTATTTGCGGTCTCTGCGGTGGAAAGCCCGCCGCGAAACTCCGAAATCTCCGCAGCGCCAAGCCGCCAGACCGTACCCACAAAAACAATCGCCCCTGCCGGCACGCACGTCACAACCACTATCCAGTTTCGCGTATCCTTCATAAGCCACAGCAGCAGATAAATGACCGCCGACATAACAGCCGCGGCGATAACGCTGCGCACGACGCTGGCGAGAATCTTTCGACCGCCGAACAATCCCAGACGCTTCCGCAACAGAAAAACAAGAACTACGGCGTTAATTGCGAAAGTAATCGCCGTGGACAGGCCAAATGCGCCCGCCCCAAGCCAGGGTATCCAGACCATTGTTACCAGCATCAGCAGATTAACCACCACAAGGGCACAGGAAACCCTCAATGGTGTTGTGGTATCCTTCATTGAATAAAATGCGCGGGCGAGAATCTGGTAGCTGCAATAGGCCCACATACCGAGGACATACATCTGCAGAACGAACGCCGCCTGGGCCGCGTCGGCCGGACTGAAGTTGCGCCGAGCGTAAATGACCTTAACAATCGGTTCGGCGAGGATAAAAAGACCGGTGCCCGTGGCGATACCTTCCATCAGCGCAAGTCGCAGAGCACGGTTGATGCTGTCCCGCAGATTTACAATATCGTTGCGTGCGGCGTAACGGGTCAATAGCGGGAAAACCGCCACCCCAAGCGAAATAGCCAGTACGCCCATCGGGAATTGATATAGCGCTCGAGCGGCGTTAACGCGGGTGATAACGCCTTCGGTCAGAGGCCTATGCAGCACCCAGCCAAATATGTTTATATCCGGGGTAGCGGCCATAGCAGTAAGGTTCCAGGCAATTATATTTGCGATAAGCTCCGAAATCTGCAGAAAGCCAAGCCCCAAAAGAACGGGCATAAGCAGCTTGAGTATCGGGACGATGCCCGGCTCAATCGGCGTCAGGCGCACGCGAATCGAAAAGCCGCTCTTGCGTAAAAGCCACAAAACTGCGATTAACTGGATAAGACCCGCCGTTATCACACTGAAGGCGACAATCATAAGCTGACCCGGCAGATTACCCTTAAGTATCGGGGCAATCCACCAAGCGGCTACGATTCCGACTATATTAAATATGATTGGTGCGGCGGCGGGAAAGGCAAAGTGTCCGCGACAGTTGAGCGCAGCCGAACCAAGCGCAAGCAGACACACCGTTACCATATACGGGAACATAATCGTCGCCAGCGTCAGCAGCAGCTTTCTGTCCTCTGGCCCCGGCAACAACGCGACGACGACGAAACCAATCTCCACCAAAAGCATAATGGCTGTCAGAAATACTGCCAGAAGCGCCATCGCGTTGGCCAGCAACCTAGAGGCCTTTTCAAAACCGCTTTTTTCAGTCGTGTCGGTAAACACAGGCACAAAAGCGGACGACAATGCCCCCTCTCCGAAAAGCCGGCGAAAAAGATTCGGTATCTGAAATGCCAGACCGTATGCGTCCGTGGAGCGGTTCGCGCCCAGCGACGTTATGCCCATATCGCGGAAAAGACCAAAAACGCGGGAAATCAGCGTTATGCCCGCCACCACTTTGGCGGCGCTGAAAAAATGCTCCCGTTCGCGGTTATCTTGTCGAGTCCGCTCCTGATGTTCCTGGCGGGTTTTGTCGTTCATAGGGGCAAATTATACTCCAAACCATCAACAGTTTCCAAAAGGTCTTCAACTCAACATCGGCAAACTGCCGCATCAAAGCCCTATAAATAATTGAATAATACCTTTAAGAACCGCACCTGCCCGCGTCAAAAGCGTATATGTCGCGTTGCCCGGTACATAACGATGAAAAAACCGATTTTAAGGCGAGACATAACACCTAAAGCGATACGCTTAATTACCCGAAGTATTCGTTAGCCGGTGATATTTCTATGTTTAAGTGCGGACTATAGATGCGAACGCTTGTCATAAGATTTGCGGCAGTTTTGACGGTGGTTTTGGCATTGTCCGGCCTTGTGGTGAGCCAGTCGAACCAACTGGTATCAGCCCAGGAGCCGAACAAGCCCGATCCTAATGCGCCGACTTACAGAACGCCCCAACCAACGGGCACAAATCTGTTCACCCCGCCCCCTGAAAAATTATTCTCGCCTTCGGTCAGCGCGTCGTTTTACGAAATGGCCTATGAAATTGCGCACCGTGGAAACATCACCGACGCCCAGGCGGAACAGGCAATTGTACTGCTGAACGCCGCGATGGAACTTGACGCCAGCGCCGGTGTCATCACAACCGATATGCTACAAATCGCATCACGACCCGGATCTGAACGCCATTCACAGATATTGTATGACACGCTCATAAAATACACCGATAAAAACGCTGATTTGCTGGTCGCTGCAAACGCCGCTCGATACCTGCTTAATCAGCTTGATTCCCGCCAGCAGCGAGAGATACTACTTCGGCGACTGATACACGATATAGGCGAATCCAATCTTTCCGTCAGTTCTGAGCTCGCCACTGTGCTTGGGCTTTTATACGCCGAAAAGGCCGACAACACAAACGCTATCAAGGTACTGGCAGTGGCCTATAGCTGGAACAGATATAACCAGCTTGCCTTCGAGAAACTCGCTGAGTTGGCGCCGGACCAAATCAGCCCGATATTGAATCTCGAATACCTTCGGCTGAAACTCCGGAAAAACCCGCTCGACCTCGGCGCCGCCCTTACCCTTGCACAATACGCCCAGAAAACACAGCTTTATGAGTTAGCTGTCGGAAGCTATCAGTACTGCGCCGATTTATTTCAATTCCTGTATCCGGACCAGGATGTCCCCGCTGCCATTTACATTAACTGGATGACAAGCTGCTACAACGCCCCGCAAGGCCAGCCAAAATGCCTGCAACTTGCCGAGCAGTTCCGCGGCTCATCCGGGCTCGCCAAAGTCAAACAGGGCCGGTTCGACCTGCAAATGGAAGTCCTCACTGCCAAAGCCGCCGCTAAAACAGGCGACATCGAAACAGCCAGCCGTATCCTCGAAACGGCTGAACAAAAAGCGATTCAGTCCGCCGGCCGGTCAACTGACTACGCAACACTGGCCTGGTTCTACTGCTTCGTTCGAAAAAACGCCGAACAAGCCATTGACTGGGCCAACAAGGCCTACGCCGCCGAGCCGAATTCACCGATTACCGCCGGCCTTCTTGCCTGTGCCTTAGTCGACAATAACCAGTTAGACACCGCCAAACCGCTTCTCGAAAACTTCCCCCAGACACAGTTTGCCGATTTCGCCAAGGCAAAACTTCAATTCGCAAAAGGACAGAAACAATCGGCGATCGAGTCGCTACGGGCCGCCATCGACAAGGACCCCGGCTCAATCGCAGCCGAACAGGCCCTTATACTGCTGGCCGAACAAAAAACAGAATACATCCCCATATACGATACCAACGTAATCATGGCAACCGTAAAGCAATCTGTTGGCGAGCAGATTATACCACAATTCGCCAGGCCCGACCGGATGCTGTCTTTCCAGCTTAATGTCCGCGGCAACAGGTTTGTCTACGGCAGCGATTTAGCGGGCGCAATTTCCATCACAAATAACTGGTATGAGCCGCTGGTTATAGCCGAAGACGGGCTTTGCAGAGGCCGCATATTAATAGACGCCGACGTCACCGGCGACCTCAACCAGCGATTTGAAAAACTTGTATCGACAACAACAAGACCGGCGCTGCCCATCGAGCCGGGGCACAGCGTCCTTGTCCCCGTCCGACTGTGCAACGGTCCACTCAAACAACTACTGCTTAGCCACCCCCAGGCCTCGCTGAACATCCGGTTCACCGCTTACCTGGATCCGGTCGTCACAGCCGAGGGCAATATGGTAAGCGCAATACCCGGCATAATGCCCGCGACGGTCCAAATCGAACGCCCGCGGATCGAAATTACCCAGGATTATCTGCAAAACCGCTTCAACTCACTGTCGCAGAGCAGACAAGGCCCTAAAATCAAAGCCGCCCAGCTCTTCGCCGGATTGCTGATGGAGAGCCGGGAACCGGCGAATCCCAGGCAGTCACATAAATTCACCTCCACCGACCAAACGAACTCAATGCTCGAATCTGCCCTGGTCCAGTGTTTAACCGACAGCGACTGGGTGGTCAGGGCACACAGCATAGCCGCGATTGCCGAGCTGCCGTTAAATTATGAATTGACCAGCGCCGTCGCACAGGGGCTAAACGACCAGCACTGGCCCGCACGTATGATGGCCATCTGGCTGCTGTCGCAAAAACAGGGCTACAACTTCGCAAAGGTCCTCGACCACACTGCTCAGTATGACAACAGCGAATTCGTCCGCAATATGGCCGTCGCCCTTGGCGCCACAATACCCCCGCCCCCCCCCCAAAAGCAGAAACTCGAACAGCCATTCCTCGACCTGCTAAAGCAGGACTCTACCTCCGACAGCAACGCCCTTCCCGCCTTCCTGCCAAAGCAATAACGGTTAATTGACCTGCCGCTCCCTGGAATTCCGCGAAAATTTCAAAAATTTGCTTTGTATAGCGATTGCGATTATGTAACATTTCGTCCGTCGTGCCCGGCCATAGTTCTTTCGGCAAGTTTATCCGCCGGACAGATGGCGGATAAATCCGCTGGAACTTTGGTCGGGGCAAATACGTAGTTATTTTTTGTTGGTTGTATTTAGGTCGTTTTTTTGAAAGGGTTGTGTGATGCCAGCACAAGTTGACAAGGAAAAATGCACTGGTTGCGAATCCTGCGTCGAGGAATGCCCCAGCGAGGCCATCTCGATGGATGAAGGAAAAGCAAAGGTCAATCCGGAGGCCTGCATCGATTGCGGCGTGTGCATCGACGCCTGCCCGGAACAGGCAATCAGTATGCAGTAAGGAATATTGGTTGGCCCCATCGTCTAGGCCGGTCCAGGACACCGGGTTTTCAACCCGGCGACAGGGGTTCGAATCCCCTTGGGGCTATTTTGAATTGATGATTTATGATTGCTGATTTCCGATTTGAAATTAGGAAGCGGAAAAATTGTAAGTCTAAAATCGCAAATTCTTACGGCTCACCTGCTTTTTCTTTCCGGCAAAACATTTATCGCGTTACAGGTTTTGAACGCAAACAATATATATGTAATGAAATGAGCAGCGCCCGCCGCGAAAACAATCGCAAACAGGGTCCACGCGGCAGCCGGATAGCCGATAAACGCCCTGCTTATGAGTCCAACGAACGCGAATATACATATCATAGGAGTCGTCAGGACCGTTGCGACTAATATGAACGCAAAGGCGTAAACAAGAAATAAGGTGAGCGATAAATCTTTGGTCTTTATTGCTCGCCGCTGTATAAACGCGTTGTAATCTTCTGCGAATCCCGTGACCATTAACAATGCCCAGTAAATATTGAAGACCGGAATGAATAAAAACCCGACTGCTTTGGCGGGAGAGATGGACGTCTTGTCATCCTGAATGGCAGCCCACATCTTGTAAAACAGCAACATCTCAATTGCCACACTGCAGATTAAGAAAACGTTCGCAGCCGCGAAAGTCGCAATCAAAATCGAATAATCCTCTTTTCTTATTGCCAGCATCAGACCTAACGCACCTAAAATTCCCGCGACAATCCGCACGCCTGTCCAGCAATACACAAACACCGCTTTTGACAAAGCTGTCCCGCTGCTTTGTGGCGAGGTCTCGCCAGAGGCGGATTTTGATACCGCTTTTGACTGGGGTTTTTCTCCCCCGCTTCGCCCGCGAAGCGAGGCGAGCTTTGCCGGCTCAGCACTTATTACGGGAGGCGCTATGGGCACCGCGATTTTTACCTGAGGTGTTATTGGCTCAGGACTTTTTACAGGCGTGGCTACGGGCGCCGATGGTTCTATCGGCTCAGCAATTTTCGCAGGAGGCGCTACAGGTTCGGGACTTTTGGCAGGTGGCGCTACCGGCTCAGGACTCTTTACGGGCGGCTCCACAGCTACAGGCGTTTCTATGAATGGCTCGATAGTAAAGGGCTTGGCGCATTTGGGGCATTTCGCCTGTGTTTGTTTCATTCACATTGAATTTTGATTTACAATTCGGACACTGTGTTTTCATAGGATAAGCCCTTTATTTCCTCTCTTCCTGAGCCAGACATTCCTTCCCAGGTTCGATTTAATGACCGGGAACCATTCTACCATATTTTAAGCCGACCCGAAGGGGTTTTACCTGATTTTTCTTTGGCCATCACCGGCAAAATGGTATAATCAAAAATGTCTTTGAGCTCCGGTGAACTGAATCGAACGGCTGAGAGGCGAAGGCAAAGAAGGAGAAGGGTATGAAAATTAAAACACGTCTAAAAGCCACCCCAATTGCAATTATGGCAATGGTGTTATTTCTAAGCCAAACAGCGGGCGCTGATTATAATTACGGCGAGGCGCTTCAGAAGTCGATTTATTTCTACATGCAGCAGCGCTGCGGCCCCCTGCCGGCTGATAATCCTGTGATATGGCGGGCTGACTCGTGCCTGAACGACGGGGCTGACGTCGGGCAGAATTTGACCGGCGGTTATCTGGATGCCGGCGACAATGTGAAGTTCGGCCTACCAATGGCTTCAACGGTGGCGACGTTGAGCTGGGGCGTTTACGAATATCGAAGCGCCTTCGCCAACGCGGGCCAGTTGGATAAGGTTCTCGACGACATCAGGTGGGGCACCGATTACTTCATAAAATGCCACACCGCTACAAATGAATTTTATTATCAGGTTGGTGCCGGAAGCGCCGACCACGCCTGGTGGGGCCCGGTTGAGGTAATTGAAGAGGTAAT
Organism: Sedimentisphaerales bacterium; assembly: GCA_050015775.1. Taxonomy (GTDB): domain Bacteria; phylum Planctomycetota; class Phycisphaerae; order Sedimentisphaerales; family Anaerobacaceae; genus Fen-1362. The sequence continues at coordinate 11,715 of JBEKAT010000080.1, forward strand.
GACCCGGCCATCCTACAAGGTTACAGCCGCATCGCCCGGTTCGTGCGTTGCCGGCGGAACAGCTGCGGCCCTTGCGTCTGCCTCCATAGTTCTCAAGCCAACCGACCCAAACTACGCTTCCTTATGTCTGACCCACGCCCAGCAGCTATTCGACTTTGCTTACTCCACCCAAAGCGACTCCGGCTACACGGCTGCCAACGGATTTTATACTTCCTACAGCGGATACTGGGATGAGCTGTCAGCCGCTGCCACCTGGCTTTATCTGGCCACCAACGACGCAAACTATCTGAATAAGGCCGAGTCCTGTGCGACCCATTGGGGTATGGAGGGACAAACCGGCTACTGGAGCTACAAGTGGACCCATTCCTGGGACGATATGCATTATATGGCGCAAATCCTGCTGGCGCGGGCCACCGGAAAGCAAATCTACATCGACTCCATCGAACGCAATCTGGACTACTGGATGCCCGGCGGAGGCATCGCTTACACCCCCGGTGGACTGGCCTGGCTGGACTCGTGGGCTTCGCTGCGTTATGCCGCCAACGCGTCGCTCATAGCGTTTGTCTGGGCTGACGACAGCCATGGTAACGCAGCAAAAAAAACAGGTTACAGAAACTTCGCGGTAAGACAGATTAAATACATTCTCGGAGACAACCCTCGCGCCGGCAGTTACATTATCGGCTTCGGCGCCAACTATCCTCAGAACCCGCACCACAGGACCGCACACGGCTCATGGGCCAATAGCATAGACACACCGAGCCAAACCAGGCACGTGCTTCAAGGCGCTATGGTCGGCGGCCCCGACAGCAGCGACAACTATCAGGAC
>JBEKAT010000081.1:0-10807 GCA_050015775.1 Sedimentisphaerales bacterium
GCGGCGAGTTCGGCAGTAACTGGATTAAGAGAATTGAGGTTCGCATCCGAAGAAAGGTCCGCGAGGATGATTTTGCCGAGAAGGTTTGTTGTTTGCGGAGAGCGAGACAAGGTATTTTGAAGCGAGCCCGGGGCGTATTTGTTCTGGAGGATTGCCAGCGAGAGCAGCATTTCGGTATTGTCTTTACATTCGCTTTTTTCCAGTGACCGGGCTATTTCCTCAAGCTCGTTGGGTTCTGAATGGCCGAGGTATTTTATTTTTTCAAGCGAATTCTTCAGGGATTCACACTGGCTCAAATTGGATTTGGCTCTTTGTTTGAAAAATTGTTGTTCGGCCTGGCTTTGAAATTTGCCATTTATCCGTGCGAGGTAGTAGTCGATTTCGAGTTTGCTGGTTTGTGTATGAGTGAGGTCTGCGGCGAGTTTGCGCCACAGGCCCGTTTGGCCGAAGAGGGTTTCCCAATCATCTTTCTGATACGACTCGATTATCTGTTTCATCGCGAGCTGAGTGTTCGCGATTTGCTCAATGTCGGCTGACGCCTGTCGGGCGGCTTCGCAGAGCGTGTCTTTATCCTGCTGGTTAAGGAATCGGTCTGAGTATTCATATTGCATCCGTATCGTGAAAGTTTGCGAGAAGAACGAGTCGGAAACCTGTCTTGCTTTTTGAGCGGCGTCGTTTATGTCCTGAGCGGTTGGGAGAGAATCATTCGCAATTGCAGGCAGCGAGATTGTCAGCAGCACAAGCGGCAGTAAATATCTTTTGCTAATCGGACTTATCATTTTTCGGCGGCTCGGTCATCTGGAACGTGATATCGGTCAGGCCCATACCGTAAAGGACGTTGTAAATCCTGGCAAGATTTTCCCATTTGACTTTGCCCGCGCAGATGATTTCGACGGGGTCGGTGGCGTATCGTTTTTGTTCGAGCAGGCACTGTCTGGTTCGCTCCATCAGCGAGGCAAGTCCCTGTTCGGGGCTTTGCGAGAGTATATTGACGGCATAGGATGCGCCGATTTGAACCCGGCAGCCGGCGTTTGTTGGTGTGATTTGAATGGACAGCGGTTCGGGTTTGACAGTGGGTTGAACGGCTGTACCGGCGTTTGCGGTGGGCAGTTGCAGCGGGAGGAAATTCTCCTGTGGTCTCCACCTTACGGCGAGGATGAAGAAAATCAGCAGCAGGAAAATCAGATCGATCATCGGCGCTATTCGCAGGCCTATGGTCGGCCGGCGTGAGCCGATTGCCCTGCTGAGTATGCTTTTGCCGTTATTGAAGCGTCCGAGAGTTTGCAATCGCCTAACCTCCGTGTCAGCGGCGTTAGTGTTAACTGCCGGTTTTTTTTACAAATTGAGCGCCTTTTTGCAGCGCCTTTTTATTTAACGGTATTATGACGTGGTATCGTTCTGCCAGAACGTCGGGCAGGGACTCGGCGGCTTCTTCGGGGGTGAAAAGCCCGCGTTTTTGCAGGTATGCGCCGAGTGCGACCATATTGGCGACCTTGGCGTTGCCGAGCCCGACGGCGATTTCGTCGATGGGGATTTTTACGACTTCGACGGATTCATCTACTTTGGGCTGCACGTCTATCTGTGAGCTGTTTATTATCAGTGTTCCGCCTTTTTTTACGGATTTTTCGAATTTAGCGAGCGCCGCCTTACTCATAGCGATTACGCATTGGGGATTGCTGACTACCGGCGAAGGTATTGGCTGGTCGGAAATGACGACCATGCAGTTGGACGCTCCGCCCCGGACTTCCGCGCCATAGGAGGGCATAAATGTAACTTCTTTGCCTGCCTTCATAGCGGCCTGCGCGAGGAGTTTGCCGACAAGGATAATCCCCTGTCCGCCGAACCCGGCGATGGTAACTTCTTCATATAGACCGTTGTTTGCCATTTTTCAGCCCTTTAACCTGCCGAGCGGGAATACCTTAGTCATTTCGTTTTGAATATAGAGCATCGCGTCCGGGGGCGACAATCGCCAGTAAGTCGGACAGGGTGAAAGCAATTCGACAAGTGAAAGACCTTTGGCGTTATTGATTTGTAGTTCAAAGGCGTGTTTGAGTGCGGCCTTGGCCTTGCGGATATGGGCGGGGCTGCAAAGTCCGCATCGCTCGACGTAGATTGCCCCAGGCAGGACCGCCAAAAGTTCGGAGACATTGAGCGGATAACCTTGTCCGTCAGCTTGTCTTCCCTGTGGGGTTGTGGCGGTAATTTGGCCGAGCATCGTAGTAGGGGCCATTTGACCACCGGTCATACCGAAGACGGCGTTATTGATGAAGACGACGGTGAGTTGTTCGGCGCGATGAGCAGCGTGGATAATTTCGGCTGTTCCGATTGCCGCCAAATCGCCGTCGCCTTGATAGGAAAAGACGATTTTGTCGGGGTTGGTTCTTTTCATTCCGGTTGCGACCGCCGGCGCTCTGCCGTGAGCGACCTCAACCATATCGACGTCGAAATAATCGTAAGCGAGGACCGCGCAGCCGACGGGTGCGATGCCTATAGTTTTATCGTGGATGCCTAATTCATCGATTACTTCGGAGACGAGCCGATGCGCGATGCCGTGGCCGCAACCCGGGCAATAATGCGTCGGGCAATCTTTGAGCGTCGGCGTTCTTTTGAATATGGTCTGCATCGGTTTTATTTCTTCGGCTTTATTGTCAACTGTTCGATTTTTTCGCGGATCTGTTCGACGGTTGGGACGCCGCCGCCGGGCCTGCCCCAGAATACTACGGGCGTCTTGCCCGCAACTGCCAAGCGGACGTCCTCGACCATTTGGCCGCAGCTCATTTCGACGACGAGGAAAATAGGCGACTTGTCAGCCGCTTTACTTATCTGCGCTGAAGGGAAGGGCCAGAGGGTAATCGGCCTGATGCAGCCGACTTTGATTCCCTGCTCCCTGGCCTGCTGGGCAGCGCGTCTGGCGATTCTGGCGCAGATACCATAAGCGACGATGATAATATCAGCGTCGTCAACATCTGACTGCTCGCAGTGTGTTTCATTTTTTTCGATTTGGCGATACTTGGCCTGGAGGTCGTAGTTATGCTGCTCGATTGCGCCTTCGGCCAGCCACAGCGAGCGGACGATATTTTGTTTTCTGCCATCGGCTCCCGTTAACGCCCAGTCCTTTTTCGGGAGTTTTAATTTCTGAGCGTTAAGTTTTGAGTTTGTTGGAATCACGACGGGTTCCATCATCTGGCCGAGTATGCCGTCGGCGAGGATAATCGCGGGAATTCGATATTTGTCCGCCAGGTCGAAGGCAAGCGGCATAATATCGGCGAATTCCTGGACGCTCGACGGGCCGAAGACGATGCAGTGATAATCACCGTGGCCGCCGCCTTTAACGGACTGGAAGTAATCGCCCTGCGAGGGGGCAATATTACCGAGGCCGGGGCCTCCACGCATAACGTTGACGATTACGCAGGGCAGTTCCGCGCCGGCGAGATAGCTTATGCCTTCCTGCATCAAACTGATGCCTGGGCTGGATGAGCTGGTCATAGTGCGTTTGCCCGTCGCCGCTGCGCCGAAGACCATATTTATCGCGGCCAGTTCGCTTTCTGACTGGACGAAGACCTTTTTTTCTTCGGGCATTCTTTGCGACATATAGGCGGTAACTTCGTTTTGCGGCGTGATGGGATAGCCGAAGTACGCGTCGAGGCCGGCCTGTATCGCCGACTCCGCCATTGCCTCATTACCGCACATTAAAACTCTATCGCTCACTTCGATTCTCTGGCTAAGTTATTTATTTTGTTTTTTTTTACTGGGTTGACGGATTTTATGTCAATTTTATCAGAGCCGGTTTTGTCCCTATAGACCTCGATGGCACAATCCGGGCAGACAATCGCGCAGTTGGCACAGCCGGTGCAGTTTGGGCCTGTGGATACCGCGGGGAAGTATCCCTTGCTGTTGGATTTTTCCGAGATGGTGATTACGTTGTTGGGGCATACGGTAACACAAAGGGTGCAACCCTTGCAACGTTCGATATCGATTATAATTTTTCCGGCCATTTGCGTCTCATTCACCGCAGAGCACCCTCCTTCGCCCATACAACGGGCTACGGAGGGTAGGCAGCGGAAAACGCTGAGAAAATCTTTTATAATGCCCGTGGTCTCCGCGGTAATTGTCGTGGCATTATACCCAAACGGATGATGACTGTAAAGGGCAAAACCTCATGTTTGAGTGCTACTGATGCGATTTCTGGCACTTTTTTCTTGAGTCATGGGTAATTTGTTGTATAGAATTAGATTAGGTTTTTGAAAGAGGTGTAGAAATCCATCTTTAAATCAGGAGGAAAAATGAAGAAGATGCGATTGAAAGCTTCAGTGGCCATTAGTCGTGCCCTTATTCTAAAAATATTTATTGGGGCTGCCCTGTGCTCGGTACTTGGAGGGTGCTTAAATCCATATGCACAGTTTTATAAAGACCTAACAGGCGGAAAGGATATCACTCAAGATCCTAACAGGTTTATCATATCATCAGCCGAGCCGAAGTTGGTACAAGGTGTTAACGTCGATGCTGATTCGAAGAGAATGCTTGAAAATTCTTATAGCTTGATTGGTTTCTCCTCTTTCAATGCTGCAAACGTAAGTCAGCAAAGTGCTTTGGAACAAGCCAAGCGAGTTCATGCTGAGACTGTCATTGTGTATAGCCGCTACACTCATACACTTCAAGGTGTTATGCCAATTGAAACTCCCGATACGCGAACATATAGTTCCAATAGCTCTGGGACTATTTATGGTTCAGGAGGAGGTTCTGCAAATTACTCCGGTTCTTCATATGGGACTTCTTACGGTACCAAAACAACATATATGCCTTATGCTATAGCAAGGTATGATTACTGCGCCTCTTTTTGGGTGAAAATACGTCCCATACTTGGAATATATTTTGATGACCTGACAGATGAACTTCGAAAAAAGATTGAGTCGAACAAGGGGGTATATATTAAGGTTGTGATAAAAAATTCACCAGCATTTGTTGCTGATTTGCTTCCGGGTGATATTATCCGACAACTCAATGGCATGGAAATAATAGATAAAGAACACTTTCATCGTATGCTGGAAACTGAGAAGGGTAACGAAATAGAACTTCAGATTGATAGAAATAGCCAAACCGTAACCAAACGTCTCCGTCTTCAAGATTGACGTTTTATCTATAGAAGCATTTCGTGTGCGATGGCACCGGCTCAATAGCCGGGTTTCAGGAACAGGTAATAGAGTTTGCCTTCCTGGTATGTTTGTCCTGCGAGTTTGCCTGCCTCGTCGCCGATTCCGAGGTAAATATCGCATCGGCCCGCGGCTCGGATTGCGCCGCCAGTGTCCTGGTCGAGTGCGAAGCCGGCGAAGGGGTCGGTATAGGTCGTATTGCCTATCTGACGTGGGAGTTTGGTGGCGAAAAATGTCAGGGCGGCGCGCGGGAAGATGGATTTGTCAGTGGCGATGCTTCTGTAAGCGATGACCGGCTCATTCAAGCTGCCGTGCGGGCCGCCTTGTTCTGCCTGCCTGAAGAATACGAAACGAGGATTAATCTGGGTATATTGGCGGACCAATGAGGAGTTGGCTTTGAAGAAATCTATCATAGAGTCAAGATTTACGCGGTCGGGCGGAATTTTTCCGTCATTGACGAGTTGTTTGTTTATGCTTTTGTATTCGTAGCCGTTGTTAGCGGTGTAGCCATAAGTTACGAGCCGGCCATCGGGCATACGAATGACTGCTGAACCCTGAACGTGGGCGATATAGACCTTGAAGGGGTCATCGAGCCAGACGATTTCAGAGCCGGCGAGCATATTGGAGTTTTCGATTTCAGCGCGAGCGGGATATGGCGAAATGCTGCCGTCCGCGGCTTTCCTGCCCAGTATTTTGCCGTCTTCACCTTTGACCAGGTCTTTGGGTTGGCTGTACAGGGGGTATTGGAATTGCGCTGTTTTAACTGTTGAGCCGTAGAAGATGGGGGTGTAGTAGCCGGTGAACAGGACGGTTCCCGCATCGTCGCAGCCGATGGACATATAGACGTCGAATTTCTGACGAATGGCGTCGTTGAGCCGGCTGCCAGTGAGACCGGATTTGAGCATGTCTTTGAAGGCGGTAAGGGATTTGACGACCTGTTCGTGGGTGATGTCGGCGTATGGATAAAATTGATTACTCGACGGCTTTTTGAGATAGTCGAGAGAATTATCAATGGCTGTGGAGAGGTTGGAAAGGTTGTGGCAGGCGTCGGTGAAATCGGGTATCTCGGCTGGGTTGGTGATTTTTCGCAGCGCCAACTGGCCCGGCGCAAGAGGCCTGTCATATTGCGGTGCGACGATACGTTGGGGTTTTTGGCAGCCGACGACTACCAGAACAATGGCTATTAATGCGGCTGAAAGCAATATTCTGTTTTTCATAAAAATCCTTTTCTTAATAAGCGAAGAGGCCTCCCTTGGCGCCCTTCGGGCGGCGTTGGATGAACTTCATTAGCAAAGCAGGGTCTTATAATAGTGTGTCGGCGAAGCGGGGAGTGATTCTTTAATGCTACTGTTTAGTTGTGTGCCGAGGGAAGTGTGAAAAAAAATAAGGAGCATCACTGGGGTCTCACGAGCACCCACACCCAAAATGCTCTGTAAAAGCCGCCAGATGATACTCCTTATATCCAAGGATTTTTGTTTCCCCCCCAACTGTTCGAGCAGAGAATTCCAAATCCTAATTGATACTACTGTTATTATATCGGAAAAGCACTGCCGGGGGGTATCAGAGCTACCCTGATTTTGCTGGTAAAAATACCTGACTGGCCGACTGGGATTTTTGGTCAACCTTCGACCGAGGTAATTCCCTTGCGGATGGCGTATTTAGTCAGTTCGGCGACATTGTGGATATCCAGCTTGCTCATTATCTGCCTGCGGTGTGTTTCAACGGTTTTGCCGCTTATATGCAGTTTGAGGGCTATTTGTTTCGTTGAATTGCCCTCGGCCATAAGCTGGACAACCTCTTTTTCCCTGTCGGTCAGGATATCCGGGCCGGAGAACTTGGTTGTGGCAAGCCGGTGGAGGTAGTCCTCGACGACGACGCCTGAAATGGCGGGGCTAAGATAGGTTTTGTCGTCGGTTACGGCCCGTATGGCCCTTGTAAGCTCCTCGAAGGCGCAGTCCTTGAGGAGGTACCCAGTGGCGCCGCTTTTGAGCATTTCGGTGACGAAAAGTGCGTCGGAGTGCATTGAAAGGGCGATAATTTTTGTGTCCGGGGATTTCGAGAGTATTTGCTTTGTGGCCTCGACACCGTTGAGGTCGGGCATAGTGATGTCCATAATGACTATGTCAGGAGCCAGCTCTGCCGCCAGTCGGATGGCGGTTCGGCCATTATCCGCCTCGGCGATGACCTCCATATCCTGCTGTTTTTCGAGAAGTGCGCGGAGGCCCTGACGGGTTATTTTGTGGTCGTCTGCCAATAGGATTCTTGTGCTCATTTTTTTGCTCCTGCCCGCGATTTTTCGACATAATCCGGATTAAGCCGAACGTTCTTTCTTTTTCCGCCGCTTCCTGTTTTTGTCAGAGCGGGCGCCTGAAAAACGGGTGCGTGGCTTTTCCTGTTTTTCTATAGGGGCAGTCAAGGTGATTCGTGTGCCTTTTCCTGCCTTGGCATTTATAATAACGCTTCCGCCTATCTGGTCAAGTCGTTCCCGGATATTAAACAGGCCGAATCCCCCTTTTGTGGGGTCCTTGACGGAGCTAATCGCCTCGGCGTCGAAGCCGACGCCGTTGTCTTCCACGGTTATCTGAATGTTTTTTTGAATCCTGCAGGTGGAAACCTTTGCCTTTTTTGCCCTGGCGTGCTTGACGACATTGACCAGCAACTCGCGGACCGCCTGGAAGAGCAGGACGCGGATATCGGTATTGAGAGGTTTTGGTTTGCCATCGTCGGCGAACTCGACTTCCAGACCGAATCGCCGCCTTGTTTGCTTGGCCAGCCAGTTGACCGCCGCCTCGAAGCCGAGTTCGTAAAGAACAGGCGGACTTATCTCAAATGTCAGTGAACGGGTTGCCTCGATTGTCTGCGAGATGAGGCCATTTACCTCATTCAGTGATTTGACCAAATCCGGTTCAGCGTCGCCTGTCAGTGATTCAAGTTTGATTTTGGAGATGGCGAGATTCTGGGCGATGTGGTCGTGGAGTTCGGCGGCGATTCGCCTTCTGAGCCGTTCCTCGGCCAGCGACAGTTCCGAAGCAAGGGAGCGCAGTTGCTGCTGATAGAGCATAAGTTTTGCTTCCGCCTCTTTACGTTTTGTGATGTCCTGAGCCGTGCCTTCATAATAGACAATTTTGCCTTTGCTGTCTTTTACGGCAAATGCGCTTTCGGAGACGAAGAGCTTTGTACCGTCAGGCCTGCGCCAGACGAACTCAAGACCTATGATTCTGCCTTCTTTTTTTATACGCTCTTTGAATATGGAGCGCGGCGTTGAAGGGTCAAAACCGTTTTTTTCGACGTTAAACTTGGCCAGCTCTTTGAAAGACCGGCAGCCCATCATTTTAATCAGGGCGGGGTTAGCCATGAGTATTCGGCCGTCGGGTGTGGTTCTGTAAAGGCCGACGACGGTATTTTCGAAGATGGTTCTGAATCGCTCTTCGGCGTTTCGGAGAGATTCCTCGGCGCGTTTGCGTTCCGCGATTTCATTTTGCAAATCTTCAACCACCCCGGCAAGGTCGGCGGTCCTTTGCTTGACCCTTATTTCAAGCCCCTCTTGTGCCTTTCGAAGCTGCTCCTCCGCCTTTCTGCGTTCTGTGATGTCTCTTACGACGCCCTGTACCCCGATGACTTTTCCGTCTTGCAGGAGGGGAGACATATTTGCTTCGATAAAAACAGGCGCGTTGTCTTTTCTTTTTACTTCAGATATAAATGATTTTAAAGCGTGACCTTTGATGATGCCTGTAAAATACTTAATGGTTGGCTGTAAATAAGATTTGGTTACGAAGTTTTTGAAGCTTTTGTCGATCATTTCTTCCGGTTTGAAAGCGAGTATTCTCTCGCAGGCGGGTGAGATATATTTTATATAGCCATCGGCGTTCATCGTAAAAATAATATCGAAACTTCTCTCGGCCAGACCTCTGAATTTTTCTTCAGATTCCCGCAGGGCCTCTTCGGCGTGTTTGCGCTCGGTGATGTCGGTAAATAATCCCACGTTACATAATTTGTTGTTTATCGAGACGATGATTGCGTTAACGTCTGCATAAAATATGGTTCCATCCTTGCGCAAGCAGGGCACATTGTGAGATAGTTCTCTTTTACCGCATGTCATATCCTCGAAGTGGCGGATTGCTTCAGCCTGATATTCTTTGAGGTGTATATCGTTTATGCTCATCCGGCTTAGTTCTTCTTCAGTGTAGCCAAACATTTTGCAGATAGCCGGATTGGAGTACATAAACCGCTTCGTTTCGATATCGGCGACGATGATTCCTTCTTTGGTCGACTCAAAAATCGCTTTGTATCTGGCCTCGGACTCCCGCAGGGCCTCTTCGGCGTGTTTGCGTTCGGTGATGTCGGTAAATAGTCCCACGTTACATGGCCTTTGATCTATGATGACACAGGTTGTGTCAATGTCAGCGTAAAAGATGGTTCCGTCCCTGTGGAGGCAGGGGACATTTTGGGCCAGTGTTTTTTCGCCTCGCGCCTGGGCCTCGAATTCAGCTAACACGTCTGGCAAATGTTTTCCGGGGTGGATATCGTTTATGGTCATCCGGGCCAGTTCTTCAGTGGCGTAACCGAACATTTTGCAGAAAGCCGGATTGGCGAATTTGAGCCGCTTTGTTTCGATATCGACGACGAGGATTCCTTCCCTCGCGGATTCGAATATGGCTTTGTATCTCGTTTCGGATTCCTGAAGGGCCTGCTCAGCCATTTTGCGTTTGGTGATATCCCTGTTTGTGCCGATGACGCCGATTATATTTCCGTTTTTGTCCCGCCAGGGCAGCTTTGTGCACAAACTCCAGTTGTCTTGTCCGTCTTTGCGACGAGTCCTGTGCAATTCCTCATTAAACATTGGCTTGCCGGTTCTGATTATCTCCTGCTCGGCTGCGTAGAAAGTGCTGGCTAATTCGGGCGGGAATAAATCAAAATCGCTCTTGCCAATCGGGTCTCCCGAAAACGGCAGGTCTGTGTCCTCGGCGACGGCCTTGTTGCAGATGACAAATCTGCTTTTTGTGTCCTTGACATAGAGACGGTCGGGCAGGGCGTCTATCAGTGTCCGCAGGAGTTCAATCTCCTGAATAAGCTGTTCTTTGGTTTTGTCGGAGTCGGTCATTATTTTCCTGCGGTCGTTACCGGTTAAGACCAAAGGTTTTGAGCCAGAGTTGGGTTTCGCTTTCGGTCAGGCCGGCGCGTTTGGCAGCCGGCTCTTTGGTTCGTTTTTGTTTGCTGAGCCGTTTTGTTACTATGGTCCAGAATTCGTCGGATTGGACGGAGGTTGCTTTTCGTGCGGACGCGGCGTCGCGAATTCTGCGGTCGGTGCTGACAATGGTGAGGTGTGCGGGGGCGGTGCTGTCGAGTATTCTGTGTTCGATAATGGTGTCGCAATCGGTATCGCGGCCGGAGAAGGTAATTTCCAGATTGCTTATATTATTGAATCCTGTTTTGTCGGGTGGGCCGATGCCGTCGAAAACGATTTCGGCTTTGTCGTGTGTAAGGCCAAAGTATATATCGAGTGCCTGACACATCGCGACATCGGTTATGGATGTGTCTTCGTCAGGGTTTTGAATGGCCCACAGCAGGTTGTGCCCGTCGATAATAACCGGCATTGTTTAATTACGCCTTACTTTCGGCGGACAAATTTATGCAGAAAACCTTATTTCTCCGCCGAC
>JBEKAT010000082.1:0-10704 GCA_050015775.1 Sedimentisphaerales bacterium
GCTTATACTGATTGGTTATCAAAATGTCAAGACAATTAAATCACTATCCTAAATTCGTCCTTGAGCACCAAAACCCGCCTGTCAAGGTTAATTTTGGTGATATTTTCGGACGTTTGGCCCCCGTCCACATCGAGATTGGCTCAGGCAAGGGGACGTTTTTGGTAAACCAGGCAAGATGCCGGCCCGATGCCGATTTTATCGGGATTGAATGGGCTGGCAAATATTACCGTTTCGCAGTTGACCGACTTGGCAGATGGAATCTGACTAACGTCCGTATAATCCGCACCGATGCCGTCCGCTATATCGCCGAATGTATCCCCGATTCCTCCGTCGATTGCTTCCACTTTTACTTCCCCGACCCCTGGCCCAAAAAACGCCACACCAAAAGACGCTTCATCAACGACGCCAACACCGACCAGCTCATCCGCTGCCTCAAACCCGCAGGCGAAATCCGCATCGCCACCGACTTTGGGGAATATTTCGAGCAGATAAAATCTGTGTTTGTATCGAAAGTAGACCAGCTTGAACAAATCGATTTTCTCCCCAACGCCGGCGCTCAAATCGGCGAATGGGTCGGCTCAAACTTCGAACGCAAATACCTCAAAGAAAACAGACCTATCTTCACAATAGCCGTCAGAAAACGCGGATAACTCCAGTCGGCAGCCTGCCGCGAGCAAAGTCAAGGGGGCGGCAATCCCTACAGCCCCATCTGCTCAATGCTCTTCAAAAACTGTCCGTACATCTCAATGGACCCTACGCAAAGCAGCACTGTGACCACAATAATGATAATCGTCCAGATTACCTTGCTGGCAACGCTGTATTGCGGATTATACAACACCAAAGGCAGCGCAAGCGGCCCGAAACACAATACTGAGATAACGACAAACGACGTCTTATGATACCATTTGATGTTGCTGCCCTTCTTTGGGTTTTTCAATTCCGCGTCGATTAAAAACTCGCCGCAGTGTTTGCACTTCACCGCCTCATCCTGAATTTCTTCCGCGCAAAACGGACACTTCTTCATATTATACCTCTATACGCTTATGGGTATTTAGAACCGTACTCTCCTATATATTTCGGCGTTCTCCGTGTCAACCAATAGAAAAAACGCTGTATCCCGCCCGGCTTTCTTGCGATACATTAATGACACTATGCGCTCCGGCATTTTTTTTGCGCAGTTATCTTTTTTTGCTCGCCAGGAGATTTGCCATAAGCTATAATACCCGTAAGCGTCGGGCTCTCACATGCTGAAAGATCCTTCGCTGCGAATATTAAGTGAGGTTTTATACGAGCTTTAAAAATATACCAACACTGCGAATAGGAAATCTCGAAACCAGGGTTCCGATTATTCAGGGGGGAATGGGAGTTGGTATCTCCCTGTCAGGTTTGGCCTCGGCCGTCGCAAATGCTGGCGGCATCGGCGTTATCGCCACCGCTGGAATTGGCCAGCTCGAGCCGGATTCCCACACGAATTTCAACGAAGCGAACAACAGGGCGCTGCGAAAAGAACTCGCCAGGGCAAGGGCCAAAACCAATGGAATCATCGGCTTGAATATAATGGTCGCCCTCTCGGATTTTGACGACCTCGTCCAGTGCGGCGTAGATGAAAAAGTTGACCTCCTTTTTCTTGGCGCCGGGCTTCCGATAAGACTTCCAAAAACGCTCCCGCTCGATGCGCTGGGCTCGCTGCACACAAAGTTTGTCCCCATCGTATCCTCAGACAGGGCCGCGGAGCTTATATTCAAATCCTGGGCCAAACACTTCAATCATGTCCCCGACGCTGTCGTTGTCGAAGGCCCCCTTGCCGGCGGACACCTCGGCTTCAGAAAAGAGGATATCACTGACCCCGAACATGCCCTGGAAAAATTAGTGCCCCCCATTATCTCCGTGATAAAACCTTACGAGCAGAAGTTCCAGAAAAGTATCCCTGTCATCGCTGGAGGCGGCATATACACCGGCGAAGACATCTATAAATTTATGCAGTTGGGCGCTAGTGCCGTGCAAATGGCAACAAGATTCGTCGCGACCTTCGAATGCGACGCCTCCGATGAATTTAAGCAGGCGTTTCTCCGCTGCACAAAAGACGACATCATCATTATCGATAGCCCAGTCGGCCTGCCAGGCAGGGCCATACGCTGCGAGTTTCTCGACAGGATCGCCTCAGGCCAAAAAGAACCCTTCAAATGCCCTTGGAAATGCCTTCGAAGCTGCGATTTCAAAAACGTCCCTTACTGCATTGCCATCGCGCTTACCAACGCCAAAAACGGCGACCTCAAAGACGGCTTCGCCTTCGCCGGTGCAAACGTCTATAGAGTGAACAAACTCGTATCCGTCAAAGACCTCATCGATGGCTTAATGGAAGAGTATTCCAATTGCTGCGCCCCCGCCGGCATACACGCCAGATAAAAAATTAACCCCTCGCAACGCGGATTCCCGCACTTTTACCGGCCTTAAGCTTATGTAACGTTACAACAGTCCTTAAGTTACGCCTGCCAAACGCCGAAAATAACGATGCGCCATTGCAACTCGCCCGAATATATGACGCGGGTCGCAATCCCCAGCGGAGAAGAGGGACTTAAAACAATTATTGCCTAGTGAGCTGGAAATTTATGGCTGATAGTTCCAGGAAAAAGTTCATTATAATCATCTTTGCGGCAGGTATGTCTATGGGCCTGCTCTTCGCTTCCCTGTCATTTATCAACTCACAATGTAAAAACAGCAAATACAACCTTCTGTATTTTACCTCCACACAGGCAAAACTGATTTCCTCAAACGTCAAATGCGCACTGTCTTTCGAGGACGCCAAAGACGCGAATGGAATTCTCGAATCCCTCAAAACTCAATATAATATCGTCTTCGCAGGCATCTACGATTGCAACGGCAAACTCTTCTCCTCCTACCATCGCGATGATGTCAGGAACAAGGAGTTTAAACTGGTGCCCCCTACAAAGGCAAAATTCGTCTCTCGCGACGGCTACATGGTTGTCTCCGAACCCGTCATTCACGATCACCAGTTTCTCGGCACCGTCTGCCTCTGGGCCCAGCCGTAAACAATTCCTCCTCTGCTAGCAGTTCACTTCAACATTTAATATTGGAAATTGGACATTCGTTTACTGCCATCCGTCTTCCGTCTTCGGTCATCTGTCCTCAATTCCAGTCGCTCCCTCGTTTTGATTCCCCGTAATCCTCACCTTCACAATCTCATTCTTCCTCATCCTTCCTGTCTTCTGTCTCCTGTCTTCTGTCTCCTGTAATTGTACCTCAAAGTATCTTTCGCACCTTCCGCTCATCGGCTCAGTGTCTTCCAAAAGTACTTCGCACGTCTCTCCCACAAACTGCTCAACAAACTTCCTGCCCAACTCATCACTGACTTTCCGCAGAATCTGTGCCCGTTTTTTAATAACGTCCGCCGGCAATCTGCCTTTCAATTTCGCCGCAGCCGTCCCTGCCCTCACCGAAAACGGAAACACGTGAATCTTCGAAAACCCCGCCCACTTCGCCAACTCAACCGTCTGTTGAAAATCCTCATCCGTCTCGCCTGGAAATCCAACAATAATATCCGCCGTAATCGCAGGCCTGTCCAATCGCCGTTTTATCAGTTCAATTTTCGCCCGCAGTTCCTCTGCATCATATTGCCGACACATTCTTTTCAACGTCGCACTCGCCCCCGACTGCACCGACAAATGAATATGCGGCATAATATTCGAATGCGCACAGAACACGTCTAACAATTCCTCACTAATGTCCCCCGGCTCCAAACTACTCACCCGTATCCGCGGTAACCTGCCCTGAGCGGCCTGTGGTGAGCGAAGTCGAACCAAGTCGAAGGGCCCCTCCACCCGCGTCAGCTCTTCCAACAAATCTGTTAATTTCTCATTGTTGGATGTTGGACGTTCGATGTTCGATGTTCTTTGTTCCCTGATGTCCTGGTATCCTGATTTCCTGACTGAGCTTCTTCCATAAGCTCCCAGATTCACCCCCGTTACCACAATTTCCTTATGCCCAGCCGCCACAAGGGCCCTTGCCTCCGCTACCGCCTCATCAATCGACTTGCTTTGAACATCAGGCCTCACTTTAGGTACAATACAATAGCTGCAAAGGCCGTCACAGCCGTCCTGAACCTTGAGAAACGCCCTTGTATGCCCCTTGAAACTGGATAATCGTGGCAATTTGGGATATTTGGCGAATTTAGCCATTCCATCCTTGATTTTTAAGCCGTTTTTTGCTTTAATAAGGGGATTACCGCCGATGATAATCTGGGCGATTCTTTGCGCCAAATCGTCTCGGCTGCTAATGATATGAACATTGTCGCCGTCGCAAGGGGGGCTTTCCCGGCTGTTCATCGCCGGAAGACACCCGCAAACGACCCTTACGCCGGCTGGATTGGCCTTTAACGCTCTTTGAATATATTGCCTGCTCTTGGCTGAAGCCGTCCCTGTTACGCAACAGGTATTTATCACGGCTAAATCGGGCTTCTCACCCGAAACCGCCGCCGACAAACCCAGCTCCTCGAGAAGCTGGGCTATCTGCTGCGATTCGTACTGGTTCACTTTACAGCCAAGCGTATATATGGAAAAAGTTCTCATAGCTCCTATAATAATATAGTTCTTTGTGTTATACTATTTGCGTTGGCAGGCGAAAACAAGTCCCAGTTCGCTGGGGCAGGAGGCGTAGCTTATGGCGGAAAAAATCGGGTCGGTCTGGGCCATCGACATCGGAAATACCTCGCTCAAGGCGCTCCGCCTTAGCAACGAATCCGGCACCCTCGAAGTCATCGGCTTCGACAATATCACCCACGGAAAAGTCCTCTCCGGCGCAGGAATCAATGACCAGGAAAAGCAGGAGCTTATCGCTATCTCGCTTCGCCAGTTTGTCCAGGCCAACGAACTCGGCAGAGACGAAATCATCGTCGCTGTCCCAAGCGCAAACAGTTTCGCTCGTTTTGTCAACCTCCCGCCCGTCGAGCAAAAACGCATCCCCGAAATCGTCAAATTCGAAGCCAGCCAGCAGATTCCTTTTGATATCAACGAGGTAGCATGGGATTGGCAATTGATGACGGAGGCGGGGGCGGCGGAGGCGAAGGTCGGGATATTCGCGATAAAAAACGACGTGGTGACGGCGGAACTTGAGCATTTCAGCAGGGAGAACTTGGAGGTTACATACGTTCAGATAGCGCCGATGGCGCTTTATAATTATATTTTTTACGACAGGCCTGACCTGATGCGGTCGGATACGCAGGCGACGGTGGTGCTGAACATCGGGGCGGAAACTACCGACCTTGTGGTCTGCACGAAATCAGACGTCTGGCAGCGGACGATAGCGATGGGGGGCAACGCCTTTACCAAGGCGATAGCGGACACGTTCAAGCTGAATTTTGAAAAGGCGGAGAAGCTCAAGCGGACCGCGCCGATGAGCAAATACGCCAGGCAGATTCTTCAGGCGATGAAGCCGGTGTTTACGGACCTGGCGTCGGAGATTCAGCGTTCGCTCGGTTTTTATACCAGTTCGCACTCGAATGTGAAGCTGGCGAGAATTATCGCGCTGGGTGGCGGCACGAAGATGCGTGGTTTGCTCCAGTACCTTCAGCAGAGCTTGCAGATGCAGATAGAGCGGCCAGACGCGTTCAAGCAGGTCGGGATAAACGCGTCGGTGTCGGCGGCGAAGTTCCATGAAAGCGTATGTGATTTTGGCGTTGTGTACGGGTTAGGAGTACAGGCGCTTGGTCTTGGGCGGATAGAGAGCAATCTGTTGCCCCGGAGCATAGCCAAGTCAATGGTATGGGCAAGCAAGACGAAGTTTTTTGTGCTGGCGGCGTGCCTGATATTAGTGGCGTCGGCGCTGGCGTTTGCAAGGATGCTTATAGACCGCGCCAGCTATACCAGCAAGGTATCGCAGAGAGAGGCGACAAAGTTGGTGCTGGATGCCGCACAGAAGGCGGAGAGCGACCTCAAGGCCGAAGAGGCCAGGACCGGCGAGTCGGAAGCGGTGATAAAAAAAGAGTTCGACCTGTTCAAGTATCGTGATATGGTGCCTTTGCTGTACCAGAAGTTGATAGGGACGCTGCCGAATGCCAAAAGCAACCCGGAACAGGCGGAGCTTTACCGAGCTTTTGCCCGCGGCGACGCGGAGACGATAAAAGAGAAGTTTCCGGACCGGAGGGAGCGCAAGCAGATTTTTGTAACCGGGATGTCTATTTACTATACGCTGGACGTCGGGAGCGGGGCGTTCGGGACGATGGGTTTTGAGAAAGGTCTTGATTCCAGGGATACGCTAGGAGACGCAGGTTCAAGTGGTCAGATGGCGTCAAGAGATATGATGATGAGGGGCGGGGGCGGACGAGGCGGGGCGCCGAGTAGATATTCGCCTGTGACGCGAGGCAGGATGGCGGGAATTCAGCCGACGGTGCCGGGCGCCGAGTCGGCTCGCGGTTTTGTAGTAACGATTTCCGGTTACAGTCCGTATAAGGCAATTACCGAACTACTCGACCCTGTTAAAGTGCAGGATGATCCGAACAAGTGGGGATTAGTTACCCGGCTTATGCATTTGGACAGTATGTTTGATGGCAACAGTCCCTTTGAGCTTTATAAGAAAACGGACAAACAGCATTTTAACCTGCAGACAGGGGATGTGGATTTGGCGGCGGAGATACCTCTGGGTATCGGCGTAAAAAAGAACATTGAGGGCAAGGGCGACGTGATTATTGACCCGATGACCAACGAAATTATCTGCAAGGTTACGGATACTGACGATGGTGGCAAGAAAGTTGCGAAGGTTAATGACTCTTGGTTTGTGCTGAATTTTAAGTTGAAGTGGAAAGATGCACCAGATGCTTCGAGCGGGGCGAGCGGCAGCCCAGAGGTGGCGGTGCCAAGTGCAAGCCAGCCAGCGCCAAGCCCTGCCAAAGCCCCCGGTTCGCTGAAGAAAACCAGCAAGCCCAAATTGAGGGCGGGGGATGAGTGATGGGCAAGATTGACTTGTCTAAATTGAAGGATTTAATGAAGGGGTTGGGGGGATTGCGGGTGTATCTCGTGTTGATTTGGCCCGCGGTGATACTTTTGGCGTGCGGCGCGGTTCTGACCGCGGCCTGGCTGATGGGCAGCAGTTTAAAACAGAAGGCGGACAGGGAAAGTGTGCCGATGGGCAACCGGGTAAGGGAAATGTTGAAAAAGTTGCCCGCCGCCGGTCAGGCAGAGGTGGAGAGACAGTATCAGGATGCCTACCGGCAGGACGCGAACCGGATAAAGTTGTTATCGGTAGAGAGTACTCAACGTGAACTGCTCAGTTACGACATATTTCCTCAGCCGAAGGAAACTTCGACGTTGCTGTTCACCAGGTTTGGCACTAGGTTTCGTCAGGGGGTTGAGGATTTGATAGCGAAGATTCGTGGGGGCGATTGTCCCAACGCGGAGGAGTTGAATACCGCCCGGCAGACGGGGAGCAGCCCGGGGTTTTCCAGGTTGAGCGGAGCGGGTGGGGTATCGGCATCGTCGAGGATAGTCGAGGGGATTTGTTATGCCAGGGCCAAGTCGGTGTCCGTATATGCCAATCCGGAAACGGTGAGCGGATACGATTTCTGGAAGGCATACCAGTACTCCAATATGGACGACAGTGTCAAGGACTGCTGGTTTTGGCAGATTGGTTACTGGATAATTGAGGATGTGTTTTCGACGGCAGGGGTGATGAATGCCGGTTCGGGCAGCGTGTTAACGTCGCCTGTAAAGCGTGTGGAGCGAGTCGGTTTTGTGACGCCGGATGCTCTTTTTAACGCTGGGAGCGGGAAAACGTCTCAGGAACGGCCGAAATATGTAACCAAGCCGGAAGAACAGTTGACTGAGTCGTTCACGGGTCGAGTCAGCAACGAGAACATAGACGTGGTGCATTTCAGTATGGTGGTGGTGTTGAGCAGCAAGGCAATAATACCTTTTATGCGGGAGTTGTGCAGCGCCAAGGAGCACAGGTTTGCGGGATTCACGGGTCAGGAGCCGGCGAAGGTATTCAAGCACAACCAGATAACCATTTTGGAGAGCAGGGTAAGGCCGGTGGATTTGACGTCGGCTGACCATCGGTATTATAGATATGGGGCGGACACGGTTGACGAAGTTGAACTTGTTTGCGAATACATATTCAACAAGAAGGGGTATGACGCGGTAAAGCCGGAGTTGATAAAGAACCCTGTGGCAAAGACAGGCATTTAGGCGGCGTAGCTGGGCAGGTTTGGGGTTTTAGAACTATGATTAGGAAACAAAGTAATTTCATAGATGAGCATATCGAAAAGGTGGCGCTGGTAATAGGCGGCCTGGCGGCTATCTGCGTTTTGTATGCGTTTGCGCTGCGAGGCCCAGAATTGGTTTTCGACAACCAGAAGTTTCGCCCCGGTCAGCTTGACATATACATAGCGGAGCAATCTGAAAAACTGAAAGAGCGGCTGACGAGGGAGCCGATTCCCAAGCCCCCATACGTGCCCCAAAGCGTTAGTTTTCTGGCGAAGATAAATTCAGTACTGGATAAGGATTTGAACGTTCTCTGGCCGGTGCCGAGTTCTGTGGAGACGATGGTAGATAAGAAGTACCGCATGCCCGTGATTGGTTCCGTGAATGATGTTTCCGTGGAACACATAAGGGCAGTGGCCTATGTGCCTAAAGTTGCGGTTACGGCGGAGAACGTCGGGTTAGAAGAGACGTATGAACCGAACGACCTGGATTTGGTCACCGTTCAGGCGAGTTTCGACCTTGCGCCGTTAATAGACAGTTTTCAGGAGTGCTTTGCGGGCAAAGAGGTTCCTGAGGGATGGCGTGACGCTGGTTTGGCCAAGCCAGTGTTTGCGGTGGTTCAGTTACAGAGGCAGCGTTTTGGGGATAATGGTGAGTGGGGCCAGTGGGAGGATGTGCCCCGCGTGAAGATAGACCCAAAGAGAGACGACTACAAGATAGTAGAGGATATAAACGGCCTGCCGAGCGGGGGCGTTATGGTTCAGCTCGCGAAGTTCAGCGACCCGCAGATACAGGTTAAATTGCTGCAGCCTGATCCGTATAAGATAGCGTCGGCTGAGGATGATTGGCTGCCGCCTTTGCTGCACAGGAAGTTTTTGGCGGTTCGGCGGGAGAAGGAGGCGCAGGATCGGCGGGAGACGATAGCGACGGAGCGTGAGGCAAAAGCAGCGGAGGAACGCGACAAGGCGGCGGCGCGGCCGGCGAGAGAGGATCACGTGGTGACAGAAAAGCCCCATAGCACGACGGAACAGACGGGTCGAACGACAACGCCGGGCAGGGCGGCAGGTGGCAGCGCCGGGTACCGGGGAGGGGCGGCAGGTGGCGGGGGCCGAGGCGGAATGGAAATGGGGGTAGGCGCAGCAGCTCGCAATCCTTCGAGAACGACGACGGCCAATCCGGCCAGGACACCGGAGCGTGACCGGCGGACTGAATCGACAACGGCGGCTGAGCAGAAAAAGACCGCCAAGCCGGTGGTGACGGAGGCGACGATATATGACGAGATGAGAAAAATGTTGCTGGCGAGTAAGGATATCAGCAAGCTGCGCGAGACGGTAACATTCTGGGCCCATGATGATACCGTTGAGCCTGATGCGAGTTATCAGTATCGTATTCGGCTTGGGGTGTTCAATCCTGTAGCCGGGACCGGCCAGGTGCGTGAAGAAGACGCCGCGAATGACAGCAAGGTGATATTATGGAGCGAATTTTCGGATGTGACGGACGTAGTGGTGATAGACAAGCGGCTGTATTTCTTCCCGGTAAACGTTCAGGAGGCGGCCAAGGCGGCGGAAGTGCAGGTTTGCAAATATGTGCTGGGCTATTGGCACAGTGAGCAGTTTATGGCCAAGCGCGGGGACATGATAGGCAGGGTAGCGAAGGTCGAGCCGAGTGATAAAGATAAAAGCGCAAACGTGAAACTGCCTGAGATGATAGATTACGCTACGGGGGCGGTTGTGGTGGACTTGGTAGCGATGAACGACTGGTTCGGGGACAAAACTCTCCAGTCGCGGCAGTATTTTGATATGCTGTTCAGTTTTGACGGGACGAGTGTGAGGAGATTGCCGGCGAAACAGATGTACTGGCCTGAGGAACTGCGTTTGAAGTATGGCGAGCTGAAGGCGCTTGAGAAAAAGCCCAAGGAACCATGGCGTGCCTGGAGCAGCACCGGTGTGTTGGAAGGACAGCAGCGTGCCGTTCCCGATGGTATGAGGAGAGGAGGACCGATGGACAGGGGCGGCCTGATGGAAGATAATATGCCGAGGAGGGGGCCGCCGCAACAGTAAGAGTGGGGGAACTATCCGCGAGGGCAAGTCGCGGTAAGGACAACCCCCCCATAATTTGTGACGAGGACATCGTCTTCAATCCTGACGCCGAGGCGTCCGGGGATATAAACGGCCGGCTCGATTGTAATCACGTCGCCCGCCTGCAATGTCCCTTTGGTCCTGTTCGATACAACGGGCAGTTCGTGTACCTCCAGACCAAGTCCGTGCCCGGTTCCGTGGCCGTAAGCAGGGAGGTCGGCTTTTTTTATTATTTCCTTCGCAGTTGTGTCGACCTGACTGATTTCGACTCCGGCTTTGACCATTCTTATGGCGGCGGCGTGCGCCTGCTTTACAACGGCGTAAACTCTTGTATACAGCTCGCTGGCGGTTCCCACGGGGAAACATCTGGTCAGGTCGCAGCAGTAGCCGTTGAGGCGCGAGCCGAAGTCGATGAG
>JBEKAT010000083.1:0-11442 GCA_050015775.1 Sedimentisphaerales bacterium
TATTAACAACAAGGCCGATAACGCCAGACCGTTATGGCTTGCTTTTGTGTTTAATTACTGGATGTCCAGGAACCGCTAGAGAAAAAGTTAATGTTTGCCTTGGAGAGAGACAACCCATTTCCCCAGCAGCCGATAGACTAGGACCGAATTGTCCAGACAGAAGTACGCATATTGAGCGGACAATGACAGGAAATTGTAACCGTATCTCATTGTCCCCCAAAAATAGTCCCACAAAAAGTTAAGAGGCGGGCGTTCCTTCACTTGTCTGTAGCGCAATTGTATCTTATCGAACATCTCAGTAAGCTCTTCCGGCGTTATTCCATTGAGCTTGATTGCGCCGGCGCTCCAGCGGTCATCATGGGACTTGTCAAATTCCACCTCATTGAACATTTTTGAGCCCGGCGTGGGTGTTGTATAATGAAGATCTATGGAATTAGGCCTTATTCTTTCAAGTAATTTAACCGTGTCTAATATCGTTTCTTTGTTATCACCCGGGGTGCCTATCATCAACGATGCGTTCGTTACAATATTGTTTTTCTTGCAAATCTCAAAAGCCCGCTCTATCTCGGCGATAGTAAGGTGCTTGTCCATAACAATATCCAGAATTTGCTGATTGCCTGATTCGACTCCAAATGACATACTCCGGCAATTTATCGCCTTTAATTTTTCCGCAATCTCCGGGGTTAACGTGTCTGCCTTGCCCTGAACTCCAATTATCAGATTATAGTTCCTCTCTTTGATACCGTCACAAATTTCGAACAGCCACCTTTTATTGATTGTCATATTGTCATCTGTGAATAGCACCGTTTTGACCTTGTACTTTTTGACTAATTCATCAATCTCCTGCAGAATACTTTGAGGACTTCGGAAACGCACATTCCTTCCAAACATCTCCCTTAGCATTGGCTGACAGAATGTGCAGTTGCGGTATCTGGCGAAAATATTTTTTAATCGTCGGGAGCAATCCTCTGTCCGGCACCGGAAGCGTATTCAGGTCAACATGCTCGTTTCGTTCAGTTTGTATAATCTGTCCATTCTGCTTAAAAACTATGCCCTTTATGTTCTTGAGTTCTACCTGGTTTTGCAGTGCGTTCAATAGCGGTACAATGTTGTTCTCCGCCTCTCCCACGGCCACGATATCAACGAAATCATCTTTTATCACTTCTAAGGGTTGTGCTGTTGCATGAGGGCCGCCGATAATTATTTTCGCGTTTGGAACAACTTTCTTTGTAATTGATACAGCCGTGAGAACATCATCATAAAATGGCGATAGCGCGGTGAAACCCACAATATCGGGCTTTTGTTCTCTTATTCGTTTTTCATAAGCAGACCAGCTCCTGTCAAATGTCAGGTCGATAAGGTTGACGTTAATCCCATTTTTTTTACACACGGTAGCTAAATATATAATCCCCAATGGGGGATATATTGATAAATTAATGGGCATACGCGGAAAAATGCCGCCCTTCTTTGGATACACAAAAGTAACGTTCATTCTAATACCTCTAATTAAACATCGCACTCTTAAAACGCATTTCGAAACACTCTTCAGCTTCCAGTCATTTTAATGCATCATATTGAAAACTACTCCAAAATTTTTCACAAGTTCAACTGCAAAAAACAAAATTGAAGCAGTTTTGAAAGGTCTTATTCATAAAAATTCTGGCTGTGATTTTGTTCATACCGTATTATAATGAGAAAATCGTTGCAATGAAGCACCGATTGCTTTTAATATAAATACAACGCACCGTTTTCTTGCTGTAAGTTGAATAACAACAGGTAGTTACGAATTTGGAAAGTTTTCGTTTCGCGACGGGACTTTACCGAGGATGTCACAATGGTGTAATTTGCACTGCATCGCTCGCAGGCAGGCCTCGATGTCGTGGACTCTGTCGATATGTTATCTGAGCGAATGCTATTGGGTGGTGGCGCAATGAAAACAGACGTTACAAAAAAAATCAGGGTTTGCTTTGTTGTCCCGAGAGCGTATCCGATATTCAATCCGGACAAGGGCGATTACTTCGGCGGGGCAGAGCTCGATTTGTACTATCTGGCAACTGAGCTTGCTCGCGACAGCAGCTTTGAGGTCAGCTTCATCGTGGCAGATTACGGCCAGAACGATGTGGAGACAATCGAGGGCGTGACAA
Organism: Sedimentisphaerales bacterium; assembly: GCA_050015775.1. GTDB lineage: Bacteria > Planctomycetota > Phycisphaerae > Sedimentisphaerales > Anaerobacaceae > Fen-1362. The sequence continues at coordinate 2,145 of JBEKAT010000083.1, forward strand.
TACTCAAGTCGCACGATTTTAACAAGAACGTCTTCGACGGTGTTCTGCGGACCTGGCGGGCGCTGAAGCGGGTCGATGCCGATATTTACTTCCTCGAGTGCGCATCGCCTGGCGTGCCGCTGGTGGCGATGTTCTGCAAACTGCACCACAGGATTTTCGTGTATCGCCTTGCCAGTTTGCTTGAAAGCGATGGGACTTATGTCAGGCAGCACCCGATTCTTGGCAGATTGTTCGCCTGGTCACTGCGACAGGCAGACATGGTTTTTGCCCAGAATGTAACCGACGAGGGGAATCTGACTAGGACAGTGGGCGTTTCTTCACGCGCGATTCCGAATGGCCATCGACTCCCAGCGGTGCAGCAGCAAACCCGCGACACGATTCTGTGGGTTGGCCGAGACAACCCCGTTAAAAAACCCGAACTATTTTTAGAACTCGCCAAAGCCATACCGAATGAGCATTTCACTATGGTTTGCCAGGCGCTGAATAAAGACCAGCATTACGCAAATCTTATCGCAAAAGCCGGCACAATCTCGAATCTTCAGTTTATTCGACACGTGCCCTTCAACCAGATAAACACTTATTTCCAGCGGGCCAAAATCTTCGTCAATACCAGTGATTCCGAGGGCTTCCCGAACACCTTCATTCATGCATGCAAGTGCAGCGCCGCGATACTGTCTTTCAATGTTAACCCCGACGGTTTTTTGGATACGTACACCTGTGGTTTGTGTTGCAATGGCGACCCCGCCCAGCTAACATATAATTTGCGGTTTATGCTGGAAAACAATCGCTATGTCGAGTACGGCTCCAGTGCCCGCAGATACGCTGTACAGTATCACGATATAACGAAGATTATCACCGAGTATAAATCCTTCTTTACCAGGTTGGCCAAAAAACGATAACCGGCGCAGCCGTCGGATACCCGCGGTGGCGCCATAGGAGAAAAATATGGAAAGATTCGCCGTGACATTAAGAAAATTGCTGAGGAACACAAAAAACTATTCAGTAATATCGTTTGGATTGATACAGGATAAAATAAATACATGGAAATTATCGGTAACGGCATGATAGCCAGGGGTTTGCTGCGTTATTCGGCAGATGTTAATGATGCGGTTGTATTCGCCTCAGGCGTGTCAGATTCTACGCTGAAAGACCGGCAAGAGTATGATCGCGAATATCAGATGCTTTGCCAGGTTATTCAGGATTGCGAGCAGAGAGATAAAACGCTGGTGTATTTTTCAAGCGGCGGAACTGTTTATGGCAAGAGCAATGATGAAAGAAAAGAAGATGCCCCGCTATCTCCGGAGACGGTGTATGGCCGACATAAAGCGCTTTGCGAATCTGTAATCAGCTCGTCCGGAGTCAGGTATCTCATCACCCGGCTTCCTACTGTTGTCGGGCAGACGAAGAGTAAAACGCAATTAATACCTGTTTTGATTAAACAGGCCATGGAAGGTAATGTTACGCTGCTTAAAGATGCCGAGAGAGATATTATAGGGATTACCGATGTTGCCAGGATTATTGTCGCGATATTAAAGAAGCTCAGGAAAAATGAGATTATAAACGTCGCGTCGGGCGTGAGCGTGCCCGTGAGCGATATTTTCAGTGAAATACAGAATAATCTTGGTGTTAAGCCGGCGATAAAGATTATTAGCGGGGGAGATAAGCAAAGGTTCAATGTTGACAAACTTCACGCATATTGCCCCGAGATAACATTTACTAAAGATTATTACAGAAATGTAATCCAAAGCTATGTTTCCGAACAACGGGATGGCCGAGTATAAATCCTTCTTTACCGGGTTGGCCAAAAAAACGATAACCGGCGCGGCCGTCAGAGGCCTGCGGTGGCGCCATAGGAGAAAAATATGGAAAGATTCGCCTTCAGAGAAAACCGGCGAATTTTTTCTAAACGCCCGACCGGCGAGGGCTATGTCAACGCCGAGAAATCGGTGCGGGAGCTGGTTGGCGACCCTACCGGAAAAACCGTCCTCGACAGCGGCTGCGATAGCAGCTACCCCTGCGAGTCTGCGTCGGTCGCCGGGAATGTACGTAGCCTTTGAGCCCGCTATAGGTTGGCTAATATGAAGCAAATTACGGTTGTAATGTCTGTGTATAACGTGCCGTTGGAATGGCTGCGGTGTAGCATAGATTCCATACTGGCCCAGACGTTCGGGGCGTTTGAGTTTATTATAATCAATGATGATCCGCTCAGGCAGGAGCTTGGGGATATACTGAAGAGTTACTGCAATAAGGACGGCAGGATAAAAATTATCGAGAACCGTGAAAATATCGGGCTTGCCAAATCATTAAATGAGGGCATAAAAAAGGCGCAAGGAAAGTATATAGCGAGAATGGACCAAGATGATATATCGCTGCCCGAAAGATTGGAATTACAGCACCGGTTTCTGGAAAGGAGCCCGGACGTATTCCTGGTGGGTACTTCAGTGCAGATTATAGACCGAAATGGACTAATAAAAGAAAAAGTTGTCAGGCACAGCAATCACAAACGGCTCATTAACGATATCCTTGCCGGAAGATTGGCTTTCTATCATTCATCAATTATGTTTAGAAATGAAGGGTTTTTATACAGAGACAAACTCAATATCGTTGAGGACTACGATTTTTATCTTAACCTTTTGTTCAATGGTAAAAAGTTCAGTAACATAAAAGAAATAGGTCTTCGCTATAGAATGTCCGGCCAGGGCGTCTCGATGTCCAGAAAACGAAGGCAGGTTATTTTGAAAAAGCTGGCCCTGAAGTTTTACTATGAAAAACTGCAAAATGGATACGACTCATACGATAAACTCGATTTTGATGATGAGGGGCAATTGGTCAGCTTTTTAGGCATACCTCCTGATAGATTGGAGGCAGAAGCTCTCAGAGAAAAAATCGTTTTTGCCCTGGGGGCCGGCGACTATGAAGATGCACGGGCCGCGTTCCAGCATTACAAAAAATACAATCCTAAAAAGGCGGAAGAGTTTATATTATGGCTTTTCCTGACTTTTCCCTGGCTTCGTAAGCTGTATAGAAAACTAAGGTATGAAATCATTAAGTTATGACGAACGTATTGTATAACAGGCACAAAGAAACGGTTCATAATTTCTTCTGGCGAAATCTGCAGATGTTCGGCAGATATGGCGTGTCGGCCGTTATCTTCTTCGCTGCGGCAAGGCTCTTGTCTCCGGAGGACTTCGGCCTGCTCAACTACCTGCGAACCGTGTTTTTTCTCTTAATGATTTTTTGCGACTTCGGACTTTCTTACGCAGTTTCAAGATTTGTCACGGAGTACAAGGTCAGCCGGTCCGAAAAACTTAACAGTTTGACTTTTACCATTGCCGCGTTTAGCGTAAGTATCGCCGCCCTGATTTCAGCGGGCGTCATATTGTTCGGTAAAGTTTTTTTCAAAGAGAACTACATTTATATTCTTTGCTTCCTGCCATACCTGTTCCTGCTGCCGCTGACGGACATCCTCGATGGCGTGTACAGGGGCCTGAAAGAGTTTAAAAAACTCGCCGTTATCAACTCCGTTGTCGGTCTGGTTTCTATCGGGCTTTCCCTTTTCCTGATAAGCCGTTATCTGCTTATCGGGGCGATTTGGTCTCTGAATATAATGTACCTGCTGCTGCTTTTATCTCTTTGCGGGTTTCAGAAAAGTTTTAGTTTTCGATTCGACAGGTCCGTTCACGTCGAGGTTCTTAAATATGCAGTGCTGCTGGGAATAGGGGCCGTAACGGGTTTCCTTTATACCAGGGTCAGCATCCTGATATTGGGACAATTCGGTTATGTTGTCGAAGTGGGCTACTATGGATTAATAGACAGCGTTTTCCAGCTGTTATTCCTGCCTTTTGGGATGCTGGGCCAGGTTATTGCCCCTAATACAACTGCATACATCACCGTTAGGAATATTGCTGAAATAAAAAGTAAAGTGAAAAAATATGCGGTTTTTTGCGCTGTAACGGGCGTGGCAATGAGCGCATTGCTGTATTTTGGCGCTCCCATTGTCATTAAAGCTTTTCTGCCGAAATACTACACAGCTAACTTCGTATTGATAATAAACATTCTGCTTCTGCTGGTACCATTTTCTGTCTGGGGCGCCTTGTTCAACCAGGGCTTCGTAGTGCCGGCCGGCTTGGCCAAAATTTACGTAGTAATATCCTTAATTGGCGGTATCTTGAATGTTATCTTCAATTATGTTTTTATCAGTTTGTTTGGTTTTGTCGGGGTATTCTGGGTAACGGTGAGCATTGCCTCGATAAGTACCGTGGTCGCTACTGTGTATTTTTATATTAAGGTCGATACGTTCACGAAGAGTTCTTTCTTTCCTCCACAAGTTGATCTGGAAGACAGCGGAGGGCAACGTGCCTAAAGTATCTATATTAATACCGACCTTCAATAGGGCTAATTATCTCAGGATGGCGATAGATTCGGCCATTGCTCAGACCTACCCCGATATAGAGATACTGGTCCTGGATGATTGTTCAACGGATGAAACTGTAAATCTTTCCCGGGCTTACAGCGACACGGTAAACGTCAAGTTTATTCGGAATGAAAACAATATAGGATTTGTAAAAAACTGGAACAAGGCCGTATCATTGTCTTCCGGGGAATACATCAAAATAATCGGAGATGACGACATACTCTCCGTCGACTGTGTTGCCGAACAGGCGCGCATTCTGGATGAGCATCCCGATGTTGGCATCGTTTGCTGCAATTGTTCTATCATCGATGAGAGTAACAGAGTAGAAAGCGTCAATAACCTGTATAGGTTGTTCAGCCGGGACACAAAAGAAAATGGCCGGGAATTTATCAAAAATTACCTCCTTGGGAAGAGAACTGTTGGGTGGCCGGGCAATATACTGTTCCGACGCCAGGATATTAACAAGGCAGGAGGTTTTGACCCGCAAGCGGGCTGTCCGGCAGACATCGATATGTGGTGCAGAATCTTACATGTTAAAGATTTTTACTATCTTGATAAAATGCTTGCTTATTGCCGACTGTTTTCCGGCAATCTGTCCAGAAAAATGGAGACAAACGACTTTGGGTACAAGGATATTATGTATTTCTATTCCAAGACGGCGCCTTGCGTCGAGCATATATTGGATGACTCCACAAAACGCAAGTTATGGTCTACTCTCATAACAAGGATATTGCCCTTTTATTCAAGAGCGCAGCCCCTTAACAGAACGGCTATCAAGCGGGACATAGATAGGATTGCCAGGGAACATCGTATCCCCTTGGTTAGAATCAGATGTATGGCTTACGATTGCTATCAGAGGCTTAAACGGATATGGCAGCAGGGGCCCGAGAGGAATGTCCCTCCTGTGGAATCGCAACCAGGCCAATAAGTGGGCAATAGTGTAAAAGAGCTACATATATGTGTACAGAAAGGTCACGCAGATGAAAAAACTTTCGGACTATGGCCGCAATGTATACTCCCAGTTTGGTGAGGATGGGATAATTGAACAGATATTCAGGATTTTGGGCACGTCGTCTAAGGTCTGTGTTGAATTTGGAGCATGGGACGGCTTCTATTTGTCAAACACCGCGAACCTTTGGACAAAGGGATGGAAAGGAATACTGATTGAGGCCGACAAAGCCAAATATAAAACGCTGGTTCAAAACGTCAAAAAATATGATTGCTGCTGCATAAATGCCTTTGTGGGTTATGAAGGGCCGGGTGCTCTTGAGAACATATTAAAGCAAAACAGCATATCCGGCGACATAGATTTATTATCCATAGACGTTGATGGGGACGATTACTATATCTTCGAAAGTTTGCGGGGGCTAAAACCCAGATTAGTGGTCTGTGAGTTTAATCCCACCATCCCGCCCAGTATGGACCTGATACCGGAGAAGGGAAACTATTTCGGCTGTTCGCCGTTTTCGCTGGTCAAACTCGCAGAAACAAAAGGATACCGCCTGATAGCCGCCAGTGACGCCAATTGCTTTTTTGTCAGAGCCGAAGATTTTGAGAAGTTTGCGGACTACGAAAATAACCTGGAACTGCTGGTGAATAAAAAGCACCTTACTTACTTCATAACGGGGTTTGATGGGGATTACATACTTTCAAATAAACCCGTATATGGTCCCAATTATCCATCCGCCCAGAAATTCAGAGGAGAATATTATAGATTCAGAAGAAATTTACTCCGCACATTTTATTTTTTTATAAAAAGGATACTTGGAGTTCTTGGCATAAGAATACAAGGATTTGATATTCGCAAAAAAACATTATAAACCGGAAGATAAGATGACGCTTAAATACGATTCTCGCGAATATATTGGAAAAGGCAGGCGGACAACGAAGGCGTTTCTTCAAAGAATCACGGAAATGTTTCCTTTGTCGTTTTATCTCTATCATGGACTCAGAAATTTGCCGAGATATCCGGCTTTCATAAAGGAATTTCTGTCTTTCAGAAAAGCAGGTGACGCAGGCCGGTTCGAAATCGGGTGGAAAGGCCTCTATCCCTGCCTAAGCGATAAAACCGCCACCACCGCATTTGACAGGCACTACGTTTTTCACACCGCCTGGGCGGCCCGCATTCTTGCTCGCACCCTTCCTGAGGAGCACGTCGATATTTCCTCGTACGTTTATTTCGTTGCGTTGGTATCGGCTTTTATAAAGGTAAAGTTTTATGATTACCGGCTGGCAGACATGAAATTGAGCGGTTTGCAATCTGAGGCGGCAAACCTGCTGGCCTTGCCGTTTCCCGATATGTCGGTGTCGTCACTTTCCTGTATGCACGTGGTAGAACATATCGGGCTTGGCCGCTATGGTGACCCTTTGGATTATAATGGCGACCTGAAAGCAATCGATGAGCTTAAACGTGTATTGGCAAAGGGCGGAAATCTGTTATTTGTCGTGCCCGTCGGCGGAAAACCTAAAATAATGTTCAATGCTCACAGGATTTACAGTTACGACCAGGTCCTGAGCTATTTTGAAGAATTGGAATTGATGAACTTTGCTTTGATTCCGGAAGCCAAGGAAAACGGCTGGCTTATCGAGCAAGCAACTAAAGAAATGGCCGACGCCCAAACCTATGGATGCGGATGTTTCTGGTTCAAAAGGCAAGAACGATAATGATTATCACTCGGCTTTTAGGCGGTTTAGGCAACCAAATGTTTCAGTATGCTGCCGGCAGGCGCCTGGCGCATGTCCTGGCGGTCGATTTGAAACTTGATGTGACGTGGCTTGAGAAGTTCAACAGCCGTCCCTATGCTCTCGGAAAGTTCAATATCGAAGAGAAGTTTGCCTCTGCGGCGGAGATAGCGGCCATGGCTCCTATAGGAAGGTTTGGGCATGCCATGGCAAAACGTTGGCCTAAAAAATGGCCAAAATATATTCAGGAAAAACAGTTTCACTTTGACCCGGATATTCTTAATCTTCCGGATGGTGTTTACCTCAAGGGGTATTGGCAAAGCGAAAAATACTTCTCAGATATCGCCGCAATTCTGCGCAGGGAATTTACTATAAAAATTCCGCTAAGCAAAAAAAACAATGAGATGTCAGAACTAATTGCTTCTAAACAATCTGTAAGTATTCATGTTCGGCGAGGCGATTATGTTGAAACTCGCAGAATGAAACAGGTTTATAATGCCTGTGACCCGGATTATTATTTACGATGCGTGGATTATATGAAGCAATTGGTTAATAATCCTTATTTCTTTATTTTCAGTGACGACCCTCAGTGGGCTAAAGACAATTTGAAACAGCTCAATCCGGCTGTGATTGTTGACTACAATCGGGCTGACAAGAACTACGAAGATATATGGCTTGTGAGCCGCTGCAATCATCACATTATTGCAAACAGCACGTTTTCGTGGTGGGGGGCCTGGCTTAACCCGCGAGAGGACAAGATAGTGCTCGCACCCAGACAATGGTTTGATAAGAAGATACAGGTTTCAATGAAAACGGATGATTTATTCCCATCCGGCTGGATACTCTTATAAGAGAATATTTGGCCGCGTCGTTAATTCCGCAGCCGGGCGGGGGCTACAATGCCGGCTTATCGGCGTCCGTATAACTGACCGCGAATAACTGGAATGCCATGCTCGGGCAAAAGTAAACCAGCTTCTGGCTGATATGTGCCAGTTGTGCCCAGAAAAACATCGGCCTGTATTTCAAAACTCCTCTGTATCCCCTGAGTCTTTTCCATCCTTCGATACCGTGTACTTTGAAACCTAGATTTCGAAGTTCCTTTGCGCTCCAGCCGGATACGTGCGCCTGTAAGGGGTTATTGTCTATCTCATCCTGCCAAACAAACGTATTCGGCGTTGTGATAACGACTTTTTTTCGAGCCCATTTTTTCATCTTTTCTATCAGTTTGAGTCCTTCTTCTTTTGTCATATGTTCAAGGACTTCCAGGCATATAACACAATCGAACGACTTCGGCTCAAATTCAACGCTCTTGATGTCCGCTTGGAGGTATTCAGTGTGGATTTTCTTCTTTTTGCTCTCCGCCAAATAGGGGTCAAACAGTTCAACACCGAGGGAAAACTTGACGCTGCAGTTTTGAATAGGGGAATTACTGCCGCATCCCATATCCAGAACGGATTCGCAATCGCGAAGTTCTTTCTTCAGGTGCACTATCGAACTCGGGAAAAGTGCGTTGTTGAGTGATATAAGGAATTTAAGCATTTACGTTAACTCACAAAAAGCGAAATTATGGTTAAGCTTTGCCCTGACACACATCTCCATTATAACAACGCGGAACGAATACACCATAACCGTTACAAACACGGGGCCGTGTCAGCGGAGAGGAAATTCGTTAGCCAGGTCTTTTGCCTGGCCCCTGACATGGTCTGCAACCGATTGGTCGATTGTGTGACTTGGCGGCTTTAGGTTCGTCAGAACGGTATCGACAAGCTCGGCTATCAGGTCGATTTCCGTGGTGCCCATACCATTTTTCGTAATAATAGGTGTGCCTAATCGTATGCCGCTTGGGCCATTAGGGTTATCATCATAAGGCAAAAGCATTTTATCGACGACTATGCCGCAGCGTTCGAGGCATTGTTGGGCGCTGAGTCCCGTGAGATGAGACGAGTTGCCAGCAACGTTGACAAGCATCAAGTGATTGTCGGTGCCGCCGGTGAGAATGTTGTACCCTTTTTTAAGTAGCGCATTGGCCAGACGTTTCGCGTTTTCCACCACCTTAACTTGCCTCGCTTTATATTCTTCCGATACGGCCTCTTTGAAAAAGACCGCCTTGGCGGCGATATTGCTGAAATATGGCGTCCCCTGAATGCCGGGGAACGTCGTTTTTTCTATCAACTGCCACAATGGTGTTTCTCCGCTCGCTGT
>JBEKAT010000084.1:0-11148 GCA_050015775.1 Sedimentisphaerales bacterium
TCTCGAACGAAGAAAAATAAAGGCCGGATATAACAAGGATTTGATATGGATAAGAATCTCTCGTGGAAAATCATATTGGTTGTTGCTTTGATCATCTTGGCGGCCTGGACGTTGTATCCGCCAAGCAAAACCCTCAAACCGGGCATTGACCTCGGCGGCGGAACAAGCTTGATTTACGAGGTTGACGCCAAGGGCCTCGGCTCGGACGAAAAAAGAGGCCTCTCTGAAAGAGTCATTACCGTCTTGCGACGGCGTATCGACCCGGCCAACATACAAAACCTCGTCTGGAGACCGCAGGGCAGCACAAGGTTTGAAATACAAATGCCCCTCGCCAGCGCCGAAGCCAGGGATAAAAGAACACAATACGAGACGGCCCTGAGCAACCTCTTGGCGGAAAATGTCAACCAGGCCGCCATAATGCGCGCTGTCGCCAAGCCCGCGGAACAACGAGCAAAGGACTTCCAAAGATTCACTCGTGATTCCAACGAAAGAGCACGTATCCTCGACGACTTCGCAAAGGTCTATGATGAGCGAAAAACGCTCCAGCAGCAAAGAGACGACTTCGCAAACCAGATGGCCACCCCCGAAAACTTAATAAAACTCGCAGGGCTTAAACTCGATGATATCAAGATTCAGGTCGTCGATTGGGCCAAACTCGATGCCGATAAACGCAAACAAGCCATCATTAAGTTCCTCGGCTCCGAGGGCAATCTTGACCTGCTTACCCGCTATACAGAGATGTATGGCAAATGGGCCGATATAGTGGACCGCCTGACCGAACCCGAAAAGGGCGCAAATGCCCGTTTTGCCCAGGCGACACAGACCCTCCACAAGCTGAATTTGTCTAATGAGCAGGTGACCGCTGCGCTCGAAGCCGGAGCACCGGGCTCCTCCAGGGCCAATAAGGCCATTGAGGCACTCAAAACAGAATTCCCCGAGCTGGCTGACAAAATCGGCAAAGTCGCGACCGCCTACAATGCCTATTTCCCCTTCAGAGGCCGACTCGACGACCCCAGCGACCTCCAGCGAATGCTCAAAGGCGCAGGCATTCTCGAATTCAGAATACTCCCGACGGAAGGGCACCCTGAAGTCGATTCGGCACAGATGAAGGCCTATGTAGAAACACTCAAAACAAAAGGGCCAAAGTACCCCCTTGATGACCAGTATGTCTGGCTCGAAATCGAAAAGCCCGCTGAATGGCATTCGGCCGACAGAGCAGGTCGCCCGGCCATCATCGCACAGTTCGGAAACAAGGCCTATGTCCTCGCAAGCAACAGAAAAACCAAAGACGAGATTATGCTCCACACAGGCCTGGGCCTGAAGGACTGGAAACTCGTCAAATCCTCCCCCGGTCAGGACCAGCAGGGCAGACGCTCCATTGATTTCCAACTTGATGACCGCGGCGGAGCGCTCTTCCTGAAAGTAACGGGCCAAAATATCGATAGGCCCCTCTGTATCGTCCTCGATGGTATCGCGATTTCCGCCCCCAATATACAGTCCAGAATTTCTACCCGAGGGCAGATTACAAGCGGCTCTACCGGCTTCAAACAAACCGAAGTTGAGGATATGGTCAGCAAACTCAACGCCGGCTCACTACCCGCTCGACTCATCGAACAGCCCATTTCCGTCAAAACTATCGGCCCGTCAGTTGGCGCAGACAACCTCGAAAAAGGATTGAAATCCGGAATAGTAGGCCTTGTGTGCGTAATTCTCTTTATGCTCGTTTACTATACCATTGGCGGCGCCTTTGCCGATATGGCCCTGATGCTGAACATCCTGTTTCTCCTTGCCATTATGGCCGGACTGAGCGCCACCTTCACCCTGCCCGGTATCGCGGGCGTCATCCTCACAATCGGTATGGCCGTCGACACCAACATCCTGATTTTTGAAAGAATTCGCGAGGAACAGAACAAAGGTGCCTCGCTGGGGATAGCCATCAAACTCGGCTACGAAAGGGCGTTTAGAGCGATTTTCGACTCTCACGTGACTACGATTCTGACGGCCTTAATCCTTTACTGGGTGGCATCCGAGGAAATAAAGGGCTTCGCACTTACGCTGATGCTGGGTTTGGCATCGAATCTGTTCACCGCCTTCTTCGTAACTCGAATGACCTTCGACTGGCTCCTCAAAAAGAAAATTCTCAAAGACCACCTGGTATTTTTGCACCTCATTAGAAAGCCCAATATCGACTGGATGAAAGCCCTGCCCGTGTTCCTCGTCATTTCCGCCATTCTGACTATCGGCGGCGTGACCCTCTTCCTTGTCAGGGACGATACCAAAAACAGCAAATATGATATCGAATTCACAGGCGGAACCAGTGTCCAGATTAACCTCGTGAAAGGCGTCCGTCTCGACAGGCAGCAGGTCGAAGACAGAATTCATAAAAAAGGCGAAGAGCTTAATAACCAGGCCATTGCCGCCGCCACAGTTTACAGCGTCGGCGACACAGGCAACCAATACGAAATTACCACAACCGAGACAAATAAAACCCGGACACTCGTCGCCTTCTCAGCAGGCCAGTGGTCCGTCGAATCGGTCACCGCCGCTGTCAAAGCCCAGCAGGCCGATTTGCCGCATCTCGTTGTCACGCCCGAAAAGTCGGGCCAGGCCTTTGCCGTCGGCACAAGCCAGTTAAATAAAAACACAGTCGCCGACGTTCTCAAATCGGCCTTCCCTGACGCCAATATCTCTGACCCGCAATTTGACGAAGTGGTTTCAAACGTCATTCTCGCTGCCTTTGGAGACCAGCTCGAAATCCGTAAAAACCTCAAGCCAATGATTACCTCCACAGAAAAAATAACCGAATCAATGCTCGAATATTCTCCCGAACTCACCGATTTCATCGGCGGCGTCGCCATCAGGTGCGAGCTTGGAGCCGGCGCCACGGCCGCTGAAATCGGTCAGAGATTCGAAGAGTTGAAATACAAACCCGACATGAGAGGCGCGACCTGGTATTCTTACCGAATACTCGACTCGAACCTCAAAACAATGGACCCGAATCTGCCGGTCAAGTCCTTCGTTTATCTTGCCGCCGAACCCGAGCTTGCCGCAAGCAGTTCCGACTCGGATATATGGACTCAATTTGTCGATGGCGAAAAAGCCAAAGTCGCCGATGCCATGCAGATTGCCTCTTCGCTTCCGCATGTAACACAGATAAGCCCCTCCGTCGGCAAAGAAGCCAAGACCGCTGCCTTGGTTGCCGCGGTTTTGTCCTTGATTGCGATGCTGATTTACCTGGGGTTTCGATTTGGTGACGTGCGATACGGCCTGGGCGGTATCGTTACCCTTGCCCACGATACCACCGCTACGATGGGCGCGCTGATGTGCTGCGCATTTATCTCCACCACGGCAATAGGCCAAAAATTGCTTATCGGTGATTTCAAGATTGATATGATTATGGTCGGCGCCTTCCTGACCCTGCTTGGTTATTCAATTAACGATACCATTATCATTTACGACCGTATCCGCGAAAACCGCAAAAAAGGAACCCTTACGCCCCAGCTTATCAACGACAGCATTAATGCCACTCTTTCCAGGACCATCCTGACCAGCACAACTGTCTTCCTCGTGGTATTTATAATGTACATCTTCGGCGGAAAAGGGCTCAGGGGCTTTAACTTCGCTATGCTCTTTGGCGTTATCGAAGGAACATATTCATCAATTGCGATATCTGCGCCGATATTGTTAATAAGGGCACGAAAAGCGGTCAACAAACCTGCCCCTAAGCAACAGCAGAACTGATTGTTTGGTTAACCCCCGGGAGGAAAAGGGGTCAGGCCCCTTTTCCCTCACGTTTGTATTTTGTGTCGGTGATATGCAAAAGGACTTTAAAATCGGTCTGGCAATCGGCGTAACGCTGGCTACGGGCGCCGTCCTTTGGCTCGCCACCCTGCCAAGCCTCAGCGCACAGGCACGCGCATTCCAGGCCGCCTCAAATATAAATCCCTCCCCAAAAACCACGCCAATTGCATCGTCGCCGGCAACCTCACCCATACCGCCTGATTCCGAAATCCGAAATACGAAATCCGAAATACGAGATACGAATGACGAGATACGAACAAGAATCCACATTGTCCAGAAGGGCGATACCCTTTCTGCTATCTCCGCCAAATACTATGGCTCCGCCCGTCAATGGCGTAAAATCGTCCTTGCCAACAGGTCAAATTTGCCAGACCCGAATCATCTCATTCCCGGCGCCAAACTCCTTATCCCCCAATAGCGGGGGTAAAAGGGGGCAGGCCCCTTTTTCTTCCGATGGTCTATTATGGAGACATAGATATGGGATTTTTCTTGTCAATACTTTTTATTATCGCATTTTTATTCCTGATCTACGCAAGACACCGATTGCTGCCGAAGATATGGGATTGGGTACTGTCGGCACGGGAAAAAAAAGGGCTTGAAACTGAATCATTGCGTAAATTTCAAGAAGGTGATATGAGCCATGTAGTTGAAGAGCTAAATAATGGGTTTGGATGGATTCAGAATAGGAAACTCCGCAGATCGATACAAATCGTTATTCCGCACCTTGTTCTTTACCTTTTTGTTTTTGCATTTACATTCCTTGCCTTGTACAGACACTCCTCTATAGTAGATATTTCACCAAAAGTATATCATATCATCTTTCTCGGCATGGTGATAATAGAGTTTCCGTTGGTTTCGGTCTTTTGGGAACTTGCAAGACGAAAAGCAGAAAGGAAAAAACATAAAGATAATTCGAAACACGAAAGAGAATTAGACCATTGAGGGGAAAAGGGGGCAGGCACCTTTTTCTTATAAATTGAAAATAGAAAATAACAAATCGGATGACCCCTTCGACGCGTTCCTCGCTTTGCTCGTCACTTGCTCAGGGTTGCTAGCAGAGCGAGCCAATGCCCGGGACAGGAGTCGAACCTGCATGAGCCGAAGCCCACCAGCCCCTCAAGCTGGCGCGTCTGCCAGTTCCGCCACCCGGGCGAGCTAATTATTGATTATTGATTATTGATGACTAAAAGTCAATCGGCAATTTTAAACGCCGCCCGCGCTCTCTGCTGTTAAATCCGCAATTTGAAATGGATTTGTCTTCTGTCCTCGGTTTTCGGGGCACGGGCCACGAACCCCGCCTTTTTTTGTGGCGGGCGTCGAAGGGTCATTGCGAGCGAAGCGAAGTTTATCCGCCGTAGTGCCTGCCCTTTAGCATACAATGCGACGGAGGATCAATGAAGGCGGAAAATCTCCTCCAACTCAAAACTAAAAACTCAAAACCAACTTCCTGTCTTCTGCTATTTCCCTCTCACGCCATCGTAAAGCAGAATATGCAGCCGCTGGCAGAAAACATATCCCGCTTCTCTGCACAATTGTGCGACCATAGGCGATTTGGCGATTAGCTCATCCATCTTCTTTGCCTGGGGCATAAGCATCACTTTCTCGGCAGGTATCCCCCCGATTTGCTCCACGGCCTGCTGAATTTCCGGCAGGTCATCGGGTGAATCCACCACGAATTTAAGCTGATATGGATATCGCCTGATTAACTGTCTTATTGAGAAAAAGGGGTCAGGAGTCGTTTTTGTTTTGCCTGAATTTGACAGCTTCGGGCTTACACTCATCAGGTCACATACAAGCCCGCTGACGAATTTGATGCCCGACGTCTCAATCGTGATATGTTTGTTTCGCTCTTTTATCGCCCTGGCAAGGTCGGGCAACTCAGGATTCACCATCGGCTCGCCGCCCGTTATCACCACATATCGGCAGGGCCATTGGACGATTTTGTTGACTATCTCCGGTATGGAGAGTTCTTCGCCCTCATTGGCGTCCCAGGCGTATTTCGTATCACACCATTCGCACTGGAGAGGACAGCCCGCCAGACGAATAAAGACGCTTGGCGTTCCCGCCAGCAGCCCCTCTCCCTGAAGTGAATGAAAAATTTCGTTTACTACCATTTCAAACGCGCGCACCGCCCTGTGTTGGTGCCGTTTCTAAAAACAAAGTGTCGTTTTTTGTCATTCCCGCGCAAGTAGGAATCCATTGTAAGTTAAAGGGTTATGTGATACTCCAATTTTATTAAAACTATGTTGTCTTTTTAGAAACGGCACTAAACTGTTTTTCTTGCGCCAATGACGCCCTGAACGTATTCAATCGGGTCTTCAAGCCCCGCATCGTGGAAGCCCTTCAGCCGAATCCGGCACGAATCGCACCTGCCGCAGCTTCTGCCTTGCCTGTCCGGGTCATAGCAACTGTGCGTCAGCGAGTAATCAACATTGAGTTTAATACCGGAAAGTATCGTCTGGCCCTTCGTCATATTAATGATTGGCGTATGAATCTTAAAAGTCCCCTTCTTCTGTACCCCCGCCGCCGTCGCGAGATTCGCCATTTTCTCAAACGCCTGTATGTAATCATGCCGACAGTCAGGATACCCGCTGAAGTCTGTCGCGTTTACCCCGAGGAAAATATCGAATGCCCCAAGCACTTCCCCCCACGCCAGCGCGTAGCTCAAAAATATCGTGTTTCGGGCCGGAACGTATGTCACCGGTATCTGGTCGCTGTTACCAAGGCCCTCCCTGTCTTTGGGCACCTCCATCGTCAGGTCTGTAAGCGCAGACCCACCGATACCACCCATATCTATCGGGATGACCTTGTGTTCAACCACTCCTATCGACCTTGCGATTTGCCTGGCGCCCTCCACCTCGCACTGGTGCCGCTGACCATAACGAAATGTAAGTGCGTATAGCGAAAATCCGGACTGTTTCGCTATCGCCAGCGTCGTCGCCGAATCCAGCCCGCCGCTTAACAGCACTACCGCCTTATCTTCTGCCATTCCAAGCTCCTTATTGAATTGGGGGTGTAATTATATTATACTAATTGAAAAGTTTTTGCGAGAACCAAGAAATGAGCGAAAAGCCCCAACTGGAACTGTTCGACAACCCCTCCCCAAAACGTAATTATTGTATTACCATCCGCTGCCCCGAATTTACCAGCGTCTGCCCGAAAACCACCCAGCCCGACTTCGGCGAAATAACAATCGAGTATCGCCCCGATAAAACCTGCGTAGAACTCAAAAGTTTGAAGCTCTATATGCAAAGTTACCGCAACAAGGGTATTTTTTATGAGGCGTTGACAAACGAAATACTCGATGATTTAATCGTTGCCTGTAAGCCCAGGTGGATGAAGGTAACTTCCAGATTCACCCCGCGGGGCGGCATCACAACCGACGTGGTGGCAGAATATAGTAAGGACAAAAAAATAAACCCTGGCCAGAGGTAACAAAATGGGAATATCTTTTCACTGCGAACATTGCGGCAAAAAAATAGAAGCCCCCGACACCGCCGGCGGCAAATGGGGCAAATGCCCCGCCTGTCACAATAAGGTTTACGTCCCCGCCAACAACCCGCCGGACGACATGCTTCAACTCGCCCCCATCGACACCGAAGAGGAACGCAGACGCAAGAAAATGGTCGCTGAAGTTGACCGCCTCAGAGAGAAAATTCTTAACGAAAAAGATGTTCCCGAAGAAGGCGCCGTCCCCAAAAACCAGCCCGTTGCCCCAGAACCCGGCGACCTCAGCGACGCCGAACTTACTATCTTCATTATCAGTTACCTGCGTCAAATGGCCGACGGCGAGCTTGACCTCGCCGAACAAACCGCTAAAACCATCTTGTCAAACGGCCAAAACGCCATCCGTCCTCTCGAAAGAATCGCCCTTAGCGAAATACCTGCCCCCGAAATTGCCGACATCCCACAGCAGGTCCTCTCAGGTCTCATAAAGGGCCTCCGTAGCCGCATCCGATGACGAAACCCATTTATTCTCGCATCCGCACAGTCCAATAAAACCCCTGCCATCAACAGGTCGCAGTATCTATTGGGGCAGGATTACCGAATCGCCTCGTTTGCCCCGGCTCATACCGTTTTTTATACTTTAATCCGGAGGGCGAGATTGTCCGATTCTGCTTTGAATGGCACCTTTGGAAAGGAACTTGTATGGGGATTAAGCCAATCCTTGTTCATATTACGCACGAAGCGGCTGCTAAAATGGGCGGCATCGGCGCTGTTCTGGAAGGTTTCTTCACCTGCCGGTCATACCTCGATGCCGTTGACCGCTCCATCGTCATCGGCCCGCTCTTCACAACCGACGGCTCGGTCCTCGACCGCCTCGGCCATGACGGCGAAGTCCTTTATTCCTCCATCGACGGACTGCTCAACACCGGCTACGCCTCCGCCTTTTCCAAAATCGAAACCTTCTACAACGTCGGCATCATCTACGGCAGACGGACCTTCGTCGATTCCCAGACAGGCATCAAATCCTCCCCGGAAGTCGTCCTCCTCGATGTCCGCCACGCCGACATAGGCGCAGTCAACGATTTCAAAGGCAAACTTTTTAAAGAATTCGAAATCCGCAGCGACCTCTACGAACACCTCTGGGAATTCGAACAGTATATCCGCCTCGCCCCCGCTGCACTGGCCGTCCTCAAAGCCATTGGTGCCGCCACCGACAAAACCGTCATTGTCGCCCACGAGTATATGGGTATGCCCACCGCCCTGGCCGCTGCTCTCGACCAAACGTGCAATTATAAAACCGTCTTCTATGCCCACGAAGTCGCGCCTATGCGGAAAATCGTCGAGGACCACCCCGGCCATGACACAATGTTTTACAACGTCATCAAAAAAGCTCACCAGCAAAAACTCTACGTCAAAGACGTCTTCGGCAACCAGGACCTGTACTTCAAATATCCCCTCGTTGACGCCTCCAAACACTGCGACGCCATTCTCGCCGTCGGCGGACTCGTCGCCGATGAATTGAGGTTCCTCGCGCCGGAATTCGAGTCGGAGAACATCAGCGTCGTTTATAACGGCATACACGCCTACAAAACAACCGTCGAGGAAAAACTCGCCTCCAAACACAAGCTCCAGCAGTACTGCTTCAACCTCATCGGCTATCACCCCGATTTCGTCTTCACGCACGTCACACGACTCGTCCGAAGCAAGGGACTCTGGCGAGACCTCCGCGTCCTCGAACATCTCGATAGGGCCTTCACAAAGGCCAACAAAACCGCCGTTATGTTCCTCCTCTCTACCGAGGTCGCCGTCAGACGAAGTTGCGATATCTACGAAATGGAAGCACGCTATAACTGGCCCGTCGCGCACCGCGAGGGCTGGCCGGACCTCTCTGGCGGCGAGGCGGCCTTCTATACCGCCATCCAGGAATTCAACGCGAAAAACAAAAACGTCAAAATCATCTTCGTCAACCAGTTTGGCTTCAATAGAAAACTCTGCGGTGCCAAAATGCCCGACAATATGGACACCATCGATATCCACAGGGGAACCGACGTCGAATTCGGCCAAAGCATCTACGAACCCTTCGGCATCTCGCCCGTCGAACCCCTCACCTTCGGCGGTCTTTGCGTCTTCAGCAACGTCTCCGGCTGCGCCGGCTTCGTCAACGACGCCATCGCCAGTACAAACGCATCTACCAGAGACGGCACACGAAATGTCATCATCACCGATTACACCTCCATCGATGGCCAGTTCGCCGATATCAGTGACCTCCTCGCCATCGGCAGAAACGTCCGCGACAAGGTAGAAACAGCCGAAAGCAGAGAAGTTGCCGACAAAATTCTTATGCTCCTGCCAAAATCCGATGCCGAAATCGCCGCGATGATTGAAAATGGCCGCCACATCGCCCAAAATATGAGCTGGGACATCGTCGTAAACGATTACCTCCTGCCTGCTTTCGAAAAAATCCTCCACACCCATAAGAACGTCCGCAGCAAAGCCAAGGTCTCGGCGTAGTCCATGACGAAGCCGGACGCCTCTAAATCGCCAATCGACAATCCCAAATCTGCAATAATTTCGTGTCTTAGTGCCTTGGTGGCAGCCCAAAAAAAATTAATTTTTCCTGTTTTCGCCCTTGACCCCAGCCGTATATGTAGTACAATTGCTTTTCTCGATGGTCAAGCAAACAACGATGTTGCTTGGCCATTGGTGTCTTTACAAGACACGATTTTGTTCTTTTACAAGTGAACAGTTAAGCCAAACAGCAGCGAAAGTGCTGCCCTTTGCGGGATACACGATTGCCCGCATTGGGCCACAATTTATAGTTCAGCACTTTCGGTGCGTGTGCCAAAATTTAAGTGTTGAGCCTTTAATTAGACGACCTCCGTTGGCGATTCAATCGCCGGCGGATCGATGAATCAAACTGAAGGGTTTGATCCTGGCTCAGAACGAACGCTGGCGGCGTGGCTAAGACATGCAAGTCGCACGGATCGGTTTTTTGAGCAATCAGACGACCGGTCAGTGGCGAAAGGGTGCGTAATGGATAGGTAACGTACCCCGGGCTTCGGAACAGCGCCGTTACGGGAAACCGTAACTACCGAAAGGGGCGATAATACCGAATAACGTCATTTGCCGACAGGTGAATGACCAAAGATACGTTGGCCTGGGAGCGACCTATCTCCTATCAGCTTGTTGGTGAGGTAACGGCCCACCAAGGCTTTGACGGGTAGCGGGACTGAGAGGTCGGCCCGCCTCATCGGGACTGAGACACTGCCCGGACCTCCACGGAGGGCTGCAGTAACGAATATTGGGCAATGGGCGAAAGCCTGACCCAGCGACGCCGCGTGTGGGAGGAAGAGGGGGAAGAAAGTCTGTCGCAAGACAGATTGATCTAACCCAGAGGAAGTCACGGCTAACTCTGTGCCAGCAGCCGCGGTAAGACAGAGGTGGCTAGCGTTGTTCGGTGTCACTGGGCTTAAAGGGTGTGTAGGCGGCCAGACAAGCGCGTTGTGAAATCCCCCGGCTTAACCGGGGAATTGCTTCGCGTACTATCTGGCTTGAGGCAGGTATGGGTGCGGGGAACTGTTGGTGGAGCGGTGGAATGCGTAGATATCAACAGGAACGCCGGTGGTGAAGACGCTGCACTGGACCTGTCCTGACGCTGAGACACGAAAGCGTGGGGATCGAACGGGATTAGATACC
This sequence comes from Sedimentisphaerales bacterium, assembly GCA_050015775.1. Taxonomy (GTDB): domain Bacteria; phylum Planctomycetota; class Phycisphaerae; order Sedimentisphaerales; family Anaerobacaceae; genus Fen-1362. The sequence goes on from JBEKAT010000084.1 coordinate 10,945, forward strand.
CCGGTAGTCCACGCCCTAAACGATGTTTACTAGGCTGGGGAGGTTCTGACACCGTCCTGGCCGAAGCAAAAGTGTTAAGTAAACCGCCTGGGGAGTACGGTCGCAAGGCTAAAACTCAAAGGAATTGACGGGGGCTCACACAAGCGGTGGAGCATGTGGATCAATTCGAAGCAACGCGAAGAACCTTACCTGGGTTTGACATGG
>JBEKAT010000085.1:0-10558 GCA_050015775.1 Sedimentisphaerales bacterium
AATGCCCAGCGATTTGGCCTTTTCATTGACCTTTGTAACCTTTCGGTCAGGAAATCTGTCAAGCGTTCCAATCGGGTTGGCCGGGGAGCTTTCGACGAGGGCCGCGGCCACGCCATATCTCTGGCAGGCGTCAACATCGATTGCCGGGCAGGCGAGAAAACCCTTCGAGCCGGTAACAATCAGGATATTAAAGCCGGGCCATTTCGTCTGAACGCCTTCAACAAGGCCTTTCGGGGTCTTAAACGTTTTCCTGTTGATTTCCATAATTCGCTCCTCTACTTATCTGCCGGTTTCTTTTTACCCGCTTTTTTCACAGGTTGTTCCTGCGGCTTCGGTTCTTCGTGGTGAACCGGCGAGCCAAGCATCGACTGTATTTCTTTTAATTTTTCCTGAAGCATTTCCGGCGTTTTCGCCTCGACGGTCAGCCGGAGCAACGGCTCGGTATTACTCGGCCTGCAGTTGAACCACCAATCCTTGAAACCCACGGTAACGCCGTCGAGCCAGTCAACCTGCCCATCGCGGTATCTTTTCGCCAGTTCATCCATCTTTGCCTTTTTGTCCTCGACCTGGAAGTTTATCTCGCCGCTTGCGGAGTATCTGCGAAGCGGTTTGGCCAGCTCGCTGACCGGCAAATCGCTCTGACTGATTATATTCAGCATATGAACAAAAGTAATCATCCCCGAGTCGGCGCAATAATTATCGCGATAGTAAAAATGTCCTGACAACTCGCCGCCGAAAATAGCGTGCGAATCGCGCAGCGCTTTTTTCATAAACGCGTGTCCCACACGCTCCCGCCGGGGCGTCCCGCCAAATTTGATGATTTCCTCGGCCACTACTCTGCTCGAACGAAGGTCGTAAACTATCGTTGACTTCGGCTCTTTTTTCAGGAAGTACCCCGCCATAAGCGCGGTCAGCAGGTCGCAGCCAATCGTCCTGCCCGTCTCATCAACCATCATCAGCCGATCTGCGTCGCCGTCAAAACAAATGCCCAAGTCACATTTATTCTGAACGACCGCAGCTTTCAATTCCGCAAGGTTTTCCTCGACCAGCGGGTTCGGGTCGTGCTTGAATGTCCCGTCGTGCTTGAAATTCAACTCGATAATTTCCAAACCCAGCCCGGAGAACAGGGCAGGCACCATTTTCCCCGCCATACCATTCGAGGCGTCAATGGCTATCTTGAGCTTCCGCAGCTTGGGCAGCAGGAATTTCAAGACATGCTTTTTATATTCTGCCGTAAGGTCAACCTTCTGCACAGTGCCTGTCGGCTTGCCTTTGGTATGCAGCAGAGACATCGCGATATGCTTTATGTCTTTGAGACCGGTATCTTCGCCGACTGGTTTTGCGCCGGGGCCTGATACTTTGAAGCCGTTGTATTTGGCTGGATTGTGCGAAGCAGTTACCTGGACTCCGCCGCAGGCGCTAAGATGATTTACCGCAAAGTAAACCAAAGGTGTATCATTCATACCGATATCGATAACATCGATGCCCGCTGATATGATGCCCTCAATCAGCGCACCGGCAAGCGACTCGCTGTGTGTCCGCATATCTCTGCCGACGCAGATTGCCCTTGCGTTGGTCTGCCCCCTGTCAAAACCGTGAAGAAGTGCGGGCAGAAAACGCGCTGCCGCAAAACCAATCTTCCACGCATCTTCCTCGTTAAACTGCTCGCCATAAATACCCCTGATGTCGTACGCCTTGAAGATCGCTGGATCCATTAAATAACCCTTTCGTTGTTCATTTCTTAAAATAAATACGGTTAGCGAAAGGGATACTATAAGAGGTGAACCAGCCTTGTGTCAATGGCCGAAGAACCGCGGGGCAAACCGATCTCGCATCCGCAAACTGACTTTAACCAGCATAAGCATCACTGGGACTTCTACAAGCGGACCTATAACCGCCGCGAAGGCCTGACCCGAGTTAATGCCAAAAACCGTTACAGCAACAGCGATGGCCAACTCGAAATTATTGCTGGCGGCCGTCAAAGATAAAGTTGTCGATTGAGCATAGCCGGCCCCTGCCTTTGCGCTGATGAAAAAGGTGATAAAAAACATCGCCACAAAATAAATCAGCAAAGGCAACGCTATACGAAGAACATCAACTGGCAGCGAAACTATAAACTGTCCTTTCATACTGAACATCACCACGATTGTGAAAAGCAGGGCAATCAATGTAATGGGACTGATTTTGGGAATAAACTTATTTTGATACCAATCCCTGTTTTTGATTTTTATCAGGCTAAACCTTGTAACAATGCCCGCTATGAACGGTATTCCCAGATAAATAAAAACACTTTTGGCAATCTGGGAAATAGACACGTTAACGACACTTCCGCTCAATCCAAAAATGGGTGGCAGGACCGTTACAAATACGTAAGCGTAAACGGAAAAGAACAACACCTGGAAAATAGAATTAAACGCCACAAGGCCCGCTGCGTATTCCGTATCGCCTTTGGCGAGGTCGTTCCAGACGATAACCATTGCGATACATCTTGCCAGCCCGATTATAATCAGGCCGACCATATATTCCGGATAGCCCCTCAAAAACACTATTGCCAGGACAAACATCAAAATGGGACCAATTACCCAGTTTTGAACCAGAGACAATCCCAATATCTTATAATTGCGAAAGACCCCGCCCAGCTCCTCATATTTCACCTTCGCCAAAGGCGGATACATCATCAGAATCAGCCCGATTGCGATGGGGACATTAGTTGTGCCGTATTGAAATGTGTTCCAGAAATCAACTATCGAGGGATAAAAATAACCCGATGCGACGCCGATACCCATCGCCAGAAAAATCCACAGGGTCAGAAATCTGTCTAAAAAGGAAAGTTGTTTCGCAATTCCCTGCGACATTTTTAACTCCTCCGTCAAAGCTCTGCTAAAAGTTTTTTGCTTTCTCTGGCCTGCTGCTTTAGCAGCCCCGACATACATTTAAAAAACTCCAGAATGCAGGGGCATTTAAGCCGATAGATGACTTTCAAGCCCTCTTTGCGATGCTCCAACACCCCCGCGGCGACCATAAGAGACAAGTGCCGCGAGACATTGGAACGCTCCGAGCCGATATATTCGGCGATATCACAGACGCACTGCGGCCCGTCTTTCAGAAAGTCGATGATTGCCAAACGCAACGGATGGCCGATTGCCTGCGCAACCTGGGCCTGTTTTTGAAACAACAGTCGTTTTTTAGAATCAGGCATATTCATTTCCCATAAATGTTACTATGTGATTATATACTCACATAGTATCAAATATGTTTGCCCGGTCAACAGCGATTTTTCAGTATTTTTTGCGAAGTCGGGCGGGGGGAATTTTGAGCAGGCCTCGGTATTTGGCGATTGTCCGCCGGGCAAGGCCCGTGATGCCCGCTTCAGTAAGTTTGGCTTTAATCTGGTCGTCGCTGAGGGGCTTGGCTTTGTCTTCGGCGTCGATTATTTCCTGCAATTTGCCCCTGATTGCCTCCCAGCTTTTTTCGTTACCCTGCGTATCCTCGATGCCGCCGCTGAAAAACTTCCTCAAAGGCAAAATGCCCCATTCGCACTGCACATATTTGCCCGCGACCGCGCGGGAAACGGTGGCGATATGCACACCGACATCTTCGGCAACCTTCGCCATCGGCAGTGGCTTCAAATACAACTGCCCTTTGTCGAAAAATTCCCTCTGCCGATTGACAATCGAACGGGTCACCTTGAGCAGCGTGTTTTTGCGCTGCTGTATTGCGTCGATTATCCACTGGGCCGAGCGAATATTGTTCTGCAGAAACTGTTTTGCGTTTTCGCCGACCTTGTCGGCCGATGCCATTTTGACATAGTCATCGCTTATGCGCAGCCGGGGTAAACCATCTTCCACCAGCCGAACCGTATAATCGCCCGTTTCTTCGGAATATTCTACAATTACGTCGGCGGTAATCGGGTGATTGTGGTTTCTGCCGATTTGCAGTCCGGGCGACGTATCGAATTTGCTCAGCCGTTCAATCGCGTGGTTAATGTCCTCCATAGTGCAATTCATCTTCTTCGCGATATCAGGCAGCCGGTTTTCGAGCATCTCTTCTAAGTGATTGGTAACAAGAGCCGTCTCAAAGCTGACATCCTCACTGCTTTGCCTGATTTGAATCAGCAGGCACTCTTTAAGGTCGCGTGCCCCGACGCCGGGCGGGTCTAACTCCTGAATCAGCATAATCGCCTTCTGCAAATCCTCAAGCGTAAAATCGGTCCGGTCATTGCTGTGCAACTGCTCTAATCGAACCGACAGATACCCCTTGTCGTCGATGTAGTCGATAATCATACTGCCGGCTTTTTTCACCGGCTCGTCTGCTTCGACCATTCGCCACTGGTCTTCGAGGTAATCGTGCAGTGACTGCGGCAGTGCGGCGGTATTATTAATCGCGGCGAGCTTCGGGTCCGGCTCATCCGACCGAGGTATCGGATAATCGTCACGATGCTCAATATAATCCCGCACCTCCTCATCCATCCGGTCATCGCCCTTGTCGTCCTCTGCCGTCTGGCTCTTGGGCTCGACCTGCACCTCCGGCTCACTGGTCTCAGCAGGTGTCTCTTCCTGCCCTGCTGATTCGTCCGCTTCCAAAACCGGATTGCTGTTCAGCTCCTGCTCTATCCTTTCCTGAAGCGCAAGCAGCGGAAGCTGGAGTATCTCCATCGACTGAATCATATGCGGAGCCAGCTTCATTTGCTGCTCCAGCCGCATTTGTCCTCGCATTTCCAGCTTCATTTACTTACAATCCCGAATATCTTAGTGTTTTTGTTCACGGCCTATTTCCCCCTATTATAACAAATGGCGAGACAAGTTTCGGCAAGATTCCGGCGAATACCGCCCTGCCTGTCCCGCCTGCCCCGAGCTGGTCGAGGGGAGCGTAGCTGAGGGGTCTCCATAGCACGAAACGCGACGTTTACCCGCCGCAGGTGGGGGGGCGAATCCACCCAAATTCACAGGTAAAAAGGTTGACAGAGTGCGTCCCATAAAGTATACTGGCTGTAGAGTGTGGCGGTCTTGTTTCCGCGCGCAACGTTATGATATTTAAGTCGTTAAGGAGAACCAAAATGACCTCTACAAAAACAAAAGGGTTTACAATCATCGAACTGCTCACGGTAATGAGCATTATCATTATCCTGATGAGCGTCCTTGTGCCGGGGTTAGCAAGGACCCGTAGATACGCCAAGGTCGTAGTCCAGCAGGGCCAGTTCCACGAAATATCCAAAGGACTCGAACTATATCGCAACGACCATCAGGAAACCTACCCCGATTCAGGTGCAACAGATACCAATACAACACCCGTTGGTTACTGCGGGGCAATGAAATTATGCGAGGCCTTATTAGGTCAGGATGGAATGGGCAATAGTCCACTGTCAAATTTCCAGGCCAGCCAACCGAGCACTTATCTTTTTGACCTTTGTTACGTAACCGACCCGACCAAATATACCGGTCCCACAGCTAATGCAACTCTGGCGGCAAGCTTGCGTAACAGAACCAAGTATGCCGAATCTGATAGTGTCAAGGCCTATCGTCTTCAGGATATATACAATTGGGTCATTACTACTGGTGTGAATTTCTATGCCCCAACAGCAAAATTCACGGCCGATGATGGCTCAGCGTCAACACCTTCAACTTACCCAAACGCGGTTATTGGCGATGTCTTTCAAAAAGCTACTATAAACGCCACACATTGTCCAGCACGGACAGGACAAAAGGTGGGTATGCCGGTGTTATATTACAAGGCCGACTCGTCTAAAATTGCCCATGATGTTATAACAGTTCCAGTAGCTACTACTCCTAATACAAACATTTATAATTTTGATGACAACTATGCAATCACCGCCCTTGGATGTCCATGGGAGAGTGCGAAAACAACCGACCACCCGATGTTTACAGACCCCAGAGTGTTCCTTACTGCTATCACTAATGACAAGATTACATCCACTCCACGACCGCATAATGAAGATGGTTATATCCTCTTGTCAGCCGGCTGGGATGGCCTTTACGGGACGCAGGACGACGTGTATAACTTCGCCAAATAAAACCACCCGTCTCGCCACGGCGCCGAGCCGAGGTAGGACAGATTACACAGATTACGCTGATTTTTACTGCCGCGGGATAGAAGGGCCTCGCGGCAGTTTTATTTTCAGACACGGACACACACTGACTTAAAAAAACACTGACTAACACCCGCCCTTGGCGGGCGTAATCTGCGGTTAAAAATCTTTGAGTTTTAGCGTCCTGGTGGTAAAATTTCAGTGTAAATCAGTGAAATCAGTGGTTATAATTTGGATTTACCGGGTAGGTAGCTCAGGTGGTAGAGCAGTGGACTGAAAATCCACGTGTCGTGAGTTCAACTCTCACCCTGCCCATTAAAAACAAGGTTTTTGGCGGCGGGAGATTTTCACCTTGCCTGTTGTTTGTCTTTTTTCGCGGGCGAAGAAAAGAAACATTGAAAGGAGGCGTTTATGAGTAACACAGAAAGACGATGTTCTAAATGTGAGTTCTATGACGCAAATTATGGCCAGTGCCGCGTAATGCCTCCAGTTGTGCAACACGCTGGTATTCCCTACGACGAAGGCGGAAGAATACAAAACGAAAAAGGGTGGCCAAATGTGAATCCTGATGATTGGTGCGGCAAATTCAATTCAAAATAAAAACAGCCAAAATTCGGTTCACTTATTGAACTTAGAAATGGAACAGAAGGATATTATGCATGGGCACAAACGACTGCCATCACGAACAACACACCCACAATGGCCCATTCCCACCAGTTTGGTCTCGATGTTTCACTAACGGCCTTCATCATACTGCCTCCGGGTCACTTTGACGGGATTCACAAGATTCCCTTTTCTTCCTGTCTTTTCGTAATATTCCGCTATATCGGACAAAAGCCTCTCCTCATATAGTATAGAAACGAATATAGTGATATAAAAACGCATACCCAATCAACCGGCCATATAAAACGTGAGTGATTTGACGGTTGTATCGATTACGCCGAATAACTTTCCGCTATGAAAAACAAAAACCCGCTTTTCAGCATTGTTACACGACAAGCAGCTTTTTTTCAATCAATCGGCGTCTAAATTCCTTGACAGGACTATGGGTAATTTTGTAAATTGCTTCTTTATGACTTTGTGAATGTGAACACAAGCACTAACTGGACATAATATATACTGTGAGATACAGCAAGATACCAAATGAGACGGTTCGTCGCCTGCCGGTTTACCTTCGGGGGCTGGCCCTTATGTCCCAGCAGGGACTCAGCAGCGTCTCCAGCAGCAAACTGGCGGATTTTGTCAGCGTAAACCCCTGGCAGATAAGGAAGGACTTCTCTTACTTCGGCGACTTCGGGACCCGCGGGGTCGGCTACGACATCGAGAACCTCGCTAAGCAAATCAAAAAGATATTAAAACTCGATACGATGCGAAAAACCGCCCTGGTGGGGGTCGGCAACCTGGGTTCGGCGATAATGGCATACACGGGTTTTGGAACATACGGTTTTCAAATTACCGCCGCATTTGACAACGACCCCGCCAAAATCGGCCGCAAGATGAACGATGTCGCGGTTGAAAGCATCTCAATGCTCGATACACTGGGCAAGCGACAGGTAGACATGGCGATTATCGCCGTGCCCGAACAGGCGGCGCAGGACGTGGCGGATGCGCTGGTCAGGGCGGGCATTAAGGGGATATTGAATTTCTCCCCGCGAAGAATCGTCGTCCCGAAAAAAATAAAGGTGATAACAATAGATATAGCGACGGACCTTGCCCGTCTGCCATATTATATTCCTTAAAAAATGAAACCGGCAAACATTAGGATTTTGACGAATAACGTTTGAGAACATTTTTAACAGAGGCGCAAAATGAGAACAGTAACAATCGACAAAAACGCTTTCAGGCGGTTTGTGGATACAATCATAAAACAGCAGCGAGTCATCGGCGTCTGCGCCAAAGGCGACCGTTTCGATTTCGACCTGCTCGAATCAGCCGACCAGCTTCGCCTGGATTACGACGTAACGCTTCAGCCGCCGAAGAAGTACTTCCTGCCGCCGGTTGAAACGCTGCTGACTTTCGAAGTCGGCGACGGCTACAAGTCAGTTTACGATGATACCGAATTTGTCCTGCTGGGCGTTCATCCGTATGATATGGTGGCGTTAAATCAGCTTGACCAGCTTTTCAGTCAGGACAATTACGATACCCACTATATGAAAAGACGTCACAACGCCACAATAGTCGCCTGCGACGTAATCTCGCCGTCCAAAAACGTTTTTGCCTCCTCAATGGGCACGGCAACAGTCAAGGATGGCTTTGACGTTCTGCTAACCGATATAGGCAACGCGTTCGTTATGGAAAGCGGCTCAAAAAAAGGTGATGGCTTTATCACCAAGGCACAGGACGCGGTTACTTCGAGCGAAAAGGACCTGCAGACAAGGCATAAAATCCAGGCCGAAAATGAAAAACGGCTTAATAATCACAAACTGAAATGCGAGGCATCCTATCTGCCCAAACTGCTCGAAGGGGCATACGACCATCCCGTCTGGGAAGAAAAGGCCAAAACCTGTTTTAGCTGCGGCTCCTGCAATCTCGTATGCCCGACCTGCTACTGCTTCAACGTGCAGGACGACGTAAACTGGGACTTCATATCGGGCAAAAGAGAGCGCGCCTGGGACGGCTGCCTGCTCGATGGCTTCACAAAAGTGGCAGGCGAGCACGAATTCAGGAAGAAACGAGCCGACCGCTTCAGGCACCGCCTTTATCGAAAATGCAAATACGTGCCTGAAAAAATAAGCAGCCGGATAATGTCCTGCGTAGGGTGCGGGCGATGCGTAGGAGCGTGCCTGCCGGATATCGCAAACCCGGTCAAGGTTTATAACAGGTTAGTTGACGATTTGGGAATAAAGTAATTCAAGTCGAGCGATTCGACAATAAAATATAGGAGCGTTAACAATGTGCGAACGTTGTGCTGTTGAAAAAGACATTTACCTGCCGCGGCTGGCGACCCTTGAAAAGAAGCGGCTGATGAACCCGACCGAGATGTATCTTCGGCTGTCAATCGATGACAGTGAGCCGTTCGACTTCATCCCGGGCCAGTTCGTCGAGGTCTCAATTGCGGGCATAGGCGAGGTGCCGATTACAATCTCGTCATCGCCCACGCAAAAGGGCTACTTCGAGCTGGTCGTCCGCAGAATCGGCAACGTTACCAACGCGATTCACCGGCTGAGAATCGGCGACAAAATCGGGATACGCGGGCCCCTCGGAAAAGGCACATATCCCGTAAAAGAGGCAAAGGGCAAAAACGTCGTGTTTATCTGCGGCGGCATCGGGCTTGTGCCCCAGAGGTCTTTCATCAACTATATCCTCGACAACCGCGCCGACTACAAGGAGCTTGCTGTCCTGCTCGGAACAAAGTGTATGGCGCAAAGGTTCTTCCATTCGGAAATCGACGGCTGGTCGCACAGGAACGACATACGCTTTATGGAAACGATTGACCAGGTCGACGACTGCTGGCTCGGAAACGTCGGCGTCGTTACCACTCTTATTCCCAAAATTGAAACCGAGCTTCAGTCGGCGCTGGTGTTTATCTGCGGGCCGCCGGTTATGTATAAATTCGTGCTGATGGCCCTGCAGGAAGCGGAAGTGCCCAAAGAAAGAATATTCCTGAACCTCGAAAGAAAAATGAAATGCGGCGTAGGCAAGTGCGGGCACTGCCAGATTAACAACTATTACGCCTGTATAGACGGGCCGGTATTCCGTTATTCCGACCTGTGTATAGCCCCGGAGGCAATCTGATATGGATAGACCAAGAGTAGCGATTTTCGACTTCGCCTGCTGCGAAGGATGCCAGTTGCAAATCGTCAACCTCGAAGAAGAGTTGCTCGACCTCATCGATAACGTCGAAGTGGTCGAATGGCGCGAGGCAATGAGCGAGCAAAGCAGGGAATATGACATCGCCATAATCGAAGGTTCAATTACCAGGCCCGAAGACGAGAAACGATTGGAGATTATCAGGACAAGGGCAAAAACGCTCATCGCTCTTGGCGCCTGCGCCACAATCGGCGGCGTGAACAAACTAAAGAACAACTTCGAGATGAGCGACGTTAAAAAGTGTGTTTACGGCAAGTCGGCCGATATGCCTCATCTTGAAACCATGCCGACAAAAGCGGTGGATGAGGTGGTCAAGGTGGATTACAAAATCCACGGCTGCCCCATAGACAGAAAAGAATTCACATACGTGATTCGCTGCCTGCTTATGGGCAAAAAACCCGAGATACCCGAATGGCCCGTATGCGTGGAATGCAAATCAAAAGGCAATCCGTGTCTGTGGGACTATGGGCAGATTTGTCTGGGGCCAATTATCAGGGCCGGCTGCGGCGCAAGATGCCCGTCATCGGGTTTCAGGTGCTTCGGCTGTCGGGGTTACATTGATGATCCGAACGTCAATGGAGCAAAGGATGTTATTGAACGATATGGTTTGAGCGTCGATGCGCTCAAGGCAAAGATGGTTCTTTTTGGAATCGGTCAGGGGCCAACAAATGCATAACAATCTCGATATCAACGTTCATCATA
>JBEKAT010000086.1:0-23639 GCA_050015775.1 Sedimentisphaerales bacterium
ATTTTCCAAATGGGAGTGCTGGGATTCGAACCCAGGACCTACGCATTAAAAGTGCGGTGCTCTACCTACTGAGCTACACTCCCAGCTTGTCCAATAAGCGGGCAGGATAACAGTTTTGGCCATACCTTGTCAATGGTCGTTATTGACATCAGCCCTTTTGAGCGATACCATCACCTTTCCACGGTTCGACAAGCTCACCGTTCCGAGCGAAATCGAGGAATATTAATTCTGGAGCATAAGATTATGACCAATGTTACGCTGATAACTGGCGACGGCATCGGGCCGGAGATAGCAAAGGCTGCCCAAAGGTGTATTGACGCCACGGGCGCGAAAATAAACTGGGAAATCCGCGAGGCGGGAGTGGATGTGATGGCAAAAGCCGGGACGCTTTTGCCTGATTCGACGCTGGAATCGATAAAGAAAAACGCTATTGCCCTGAAGGCGCCGATAACGACGCCCGTTGGCACGGGATTTCGCAGCATAAACGTTCACCTGCGGCAGATATTCGACCTGTATGCTTGCGTGAGACCCTGCAAGAGTTACAAGGGTGTTCGCAGTAAATACTCGAATATTGACCTTGTTATAGTCCGGGAGAATACTGAGGACCTCTACGCGGGAATCGAATTCGAGAAGGGCAAAGATGATACGGCTGAGCTTATCAACTGGCTTAATAAACACAGCAAAAAGCAAATCAGGCAGGACTCCGGGGTAAGCATTAAGCCAATTTCAGTCGCGGGCACGGAGCGGATAGTGCAATTTGCTTTTGACTACGCCCGGAAGATGGGACGGATGAAGGTAACGTGCGTCCACAAGGCGAACATTATGAAGTTTACCGACGGGCTTTGGCTGGAGGTCAGCCGGCAGGTGGCGGCGAAAAATTCGGATATCGAGTTCGAGGACCGCATTGTTGATAATATGTGTATGCAGCTGGTGCAAAAGCCCGAGTTGTATGATATTTTGGTGTTGCCCAATCTTTATGGTGATATCCTCAGCGATTTATGCGCAGGTCTGGTAGGCGGGTTGGGTGTTGCGCCGGGAGCGAATATAGGCGAGAAGACAGCTATATTTGAGGCGACTCACGGCAGCGCACCAAAATACAAGGGGCTTAACAAGGTCAATCCGACGGCATTGATACTCAGCGGCGTTCTGCTTTTGCGGCACATCGGCAATACCGCCGAGGCATATAAACTTGAGAATGCGGTGGCGGAGGTAATAGCCGAGGGCAAGGACGTTACATACGATATGAAGGCAGACCGCAACGACCCGACGGCTGTAGGCACACAGGAAATGGCCGACGCGATAATAAAGAAAATCACAGGTTGAATCGCATACCTTCCCAAGAACCTTTCGGCTGTAAAAACGGGCGAACATCTTCCAAATCTGAACGTATAAAATTCGAAATTTTTGGCCGATAATCGGTCTTGGGAGATAGTAAATGAAGAGACACAAAACCATTCAATTTATCTACAGAATCTGGAAGGAGTGGTGGAAGACCGCCGCTGTCATCGTTTTCGTGATAATACCGTTAAAATCGAGCATAGCCGACTGGAACTGGGTGCCGAGCGGTTCGATGAACCCTACGATACTTGAAGGCGATTTGATATATGTAAATAAGCTCGCATACGATTTAAGATTTCCCCTTACGTTCAATCGGCTTGCGGAATGGTCCAAGCCGCAAAGAGGGGATATCGTGGTTTGCTTCTCTCCTGATGACGGGACAAGATTGGTCAAGAGAGTCATCGGGCTGCCGGGGGACACTATTGAATCGAGGTCAAACGTGCTTTTCATCAACGGCCATCCTCTCAGTTATACCCAAAACAACGCCAGGTGCGCTGAAGGGCTTGCGTCTGGATTGAAAAAACGTGCCGTGTTTGCAACAGAAGACCTCGACGGATACGAACATACGGTTATGAGCATTCCCTCTTTACCGGCGATGCGTAACTTCGGGCCTGTTACGGTGCCGCAGGGCGACTACTTCGTGATGGGCGACAACCGGGACAACAGCAGGGATTCGCGATATTTCGGTTTTATGGAAGGAAGGGCAATCGTTGGAAAAGCGAAGGCAGTGATTGTTTCATTTGATAAGACCGACAAGTATCAACCCCGGCTGGAAAGGTTCTTTGCCCCCTTGAAATAGTTGGTCCTGAAGAGTATTGGACTATTGCCTTTTATTATATTCTTCTAAAAACAGTTTTTCGAGCTTGAGCAGGTCTTTCTTTCTGTCCTTTATTTTTTTAGCGGGCAAACCTGCGTATATGCTCCAGGGTTCGGTGCTCTTTTTAACGAAACTTTTCGCTCCTATGACCGAACCTTCTCCCAGGATTACTCCCGGCAATATGGAACTGCCTACGCCTACTATAACATGTTTTTTCAGGATTACCTCGGCCTCGAAGACATTTTTATATTTATCCGGGATAGTAGGATTTGTCAGGGTAGCCCCGCTAAAGTCGTCGGTTTTCGCGAATATCACCGCTTTTTCGGAGATATTGACGAAATCCTCAAGCACAATCGCTTTATCTCCTCCGCACAGAGAAGCATAAGCTGATATATGCACGTGATTTCCTATTTTAATCCTGCCGCTGAGGAGGCAAAAGTCGTCAATCCTTACGTTTGAGCCGATTTCAATATCCTTCATCCTGTAGATACGCGCATACCGGCTAATTAAAACATCTTTGCCTATGGCTTTAAAAGGTAACTTTTTTAATTCTGCAGGAGTATAAAAACTATCTTTCATTTTTCCCCCTTAAAGGATTCGTAGTTGTTTCGGGTGGGTGGGGTTGTCTCTTGGAATGCTCATAAATTGGATGTTGCTCGTCATCCATATATATGTATACGAACAGAATCGGCATAATATTGCAAGGATTTTTTAGTAAATTTTGCCTCTGGCCCCATTAGTTTACAGGTGCTTCGGGTTTTTTGTGGTAAAAAGCGAGTTTTGGGTTAATATCTTTGAGATAGTCAAAATCCAGGAATTGCCGGTAATAAGGGCAGGTCCAGTAATAAGGGTAGGTGTAGTAATTGAATCAGGAAGCATATAGAAAAATGATTAGCGGTAAGAATTCAGGGCTGTTTGCCTCGGTCGCGAGATTGTTTTTGAATATTATCGCGGCATTTTACGGGATGGGTGTTTGTCTGCGAAATTGGCTTTTTGACGGGGGTCAGGCCAAATCTTACGCTATAACCACTGCGGGACTTGTAACATCGGACAGGGCACAGGTTGCGGTCCCGGTTATAAGCGTTGGGAATATCACTGTCGGCGGGACGGGCAAGACGCCTTTTGTGATATGGTTGTGCAATTTGCTTCGCGAGGAGAACATCAATTGTGCCATACTGACCCGCGGATACAAGGCGGCGACAGGCGAGAACGATGAGCCGGGAATGTTGGCTAAAAATTGTCCGGGCACGGTGGTAGTGGTAAATCCTGACCGGCTTGCTGGGGCGATTGAGGCGGTAAGGAAACACCGGGCACAGGTCCTGATTATGGACGACGGGTTTCAGCATCGTCGGCTTCACAGGGATATCGATATTGTGACTATCGACGCGATGCTGCCGTTTGGCTATGGCAAAATGTTGCCTGCCGGCTTGCTGCGGGAGCCCGTTTCGGCGTTGAAAAGGGCGCAGGCGGCGATAATTACCAGGTGTGACCTTGTTTCGAGGAATAATCTGACGGAGTTGACGGTGACCATCAGCCGGATAAATCCCGGCATGATTGTCGCTCAAACGATTCACAGCCCGGTTTGCGCAACGTCTGGCAAGAGGCAGATTTCGCTTGAAGAATTGAAAAACAAGAAGGCATTCATTTTTTGCGGCATAGCGAATCCGGAGGCGTTTCTTGCGACGGTCGGTTTGGTTGGCGCGAATATAACGGGGTCGAAGATTTACGACGACCATTACAGTTATACAGCCAGCGACGTAGAGGGGATTTACCGGGACGCGGCACAGTCAGGGGCTGAAATGATACTTACGACGGAAAAGGACTATAACAAAATTGGTTTACCGGACAGCTCCTCTGTTTTGGAATTGGCATATCTGGCGGTCAGGTTGCAGTTTGTCGATGGGGCCGACCGCATAAGGCAGTTGATTGAACGGTCGCTTGCGGGTAGAATCCCCAAGAAAAGAACCGTTTAATCGCAGAAAACCGCTATGTATGAAAATCTTCTCAAAGCCGTAACAAAACTCGGCACGCCAAAAGTGCTGCTGGTGGGCGATTTTATGCTCGACGCGTATATTTATGGCGACGCCGAGCGGATAAGCCCTGAGGCGCCTGTGCCGGTGCTGAAAGTTACCAGGACCGATTATGGCTGCGGCGGGGCGGGACTTGTGGCGGCTAACTTGTGTGCGCTGGGGGCGATTCCTTTGTGCGTGGGTGTCATAGGCGATGACGCGAACGGGAAAAAACTAAAAGATTTGTTGAAGGAAAAAGGGGCGGATATATCGGGGCTGATGACCGTTCCGGACAGGCCAACGACGACCAAGCAGCGATTGATAGGTCTGGCACAGCACCGGCACCAGCAGCAATTATTCAGGATGGATAACGAATCGACAGAGCCGTTGACTGAACGGCAATATGGCCGGCTGGCGAGGATTTTTGAGGGGAAGTTGCGCCAGGCAAATAATGTGTGTTTGCAGGATTATAACAAGGGCGTCCTCGCGGATTTATTCTGTAAAAAGGTAATACGGCTTGCGGCGAAGGCGCACAAAAGGGTTTTGGTTGACCCGTCGCCGATAAGTGATTACTCGAAATACGCGGGCGCATCGCTTATTACGCCTAACAGATATGAAACCGGTAAGGGCGTTGGCTTTGAGGTCAAGACCATCGGCGATGCCGCCAGGGCGGCCCGGCAGTTGGTGCAAAAGCTCAAACTTGAGGCTATCATCATTACGCTGGATAAGGAAGGTGCGTATCTCAAATCGCCCGGCTTCGATGAGCATATACCGACCAAGCCCCGTAATGTATATGACGTAACGGGGGCGGGGGACACGGTGCTGGCGACTTTGGCTTTGACGCTTGCGGCGGGTTGTGATTTCAAGACGGCCGTGCAGTTGTCGAATATCGCGGGCGGGATAGAGGTGGAAAAATTCGGCTCAGCGACGGTCAGCATCGATGAGCTGGTTACTGAAATCGCCTATCTTAACCGTGGCGGCGAAGGCAAAATCCGGTCGATTGATTCGCTTTTGGCGGAGTTGGCCTGGCGCCGCAAGCGAAACCAGAAAATCGTTTTTACCAACGGCTGTTTCGACGTCATACACAGGGGACACATCGAATACCTGAAATTCTGCAAAGAGCATAGCGACGTGGTGGTCGTCGGATTAAACAGCGACGATTCCGTCAGGGCCATCAAAGGCCCCGACCGGCCGATTCATAATCAGCTTGACAGGGCGGCGGTTTTGGCCGCACTTGAGACGGTGGATTACATAACGATATTCAATGAGCCGACCCCGCTGAACCTTATTAAGAAAGTCAGGCCCGATGTTCTGGTTAAGGGGCGGGACTGGGGGAAAAAAGGCGTTGTCGGCGCAGAGTTTGTCAAATCGTACGGCGGCAGGTTAATCCTGGCTCCTCTTGTGAAGGGTAAAAGCTCGACGCTTGTCATCAAAAGAATGAAGTCGCAGGGCGCAAAAAACAAATCAGTTAGGCAAAGGCCGGCTAAATGAGTAAAAATCCAAAAAAGCAGGTATTCGAAATCATTCGGGCGCACAGGAAAATGGTTACCGAGCTGGAAGAGTCGGGGCTGAAGGCGATTTCCAGTATTGCCGGGGCGATAGTAAAAGCGGCAAAGAAAGGCGCGACAGTGTATATCTGCGGCAACGGCGGTTCCGCGGCCGACGCACAGCATATCGCGGCTGAGCTGGTAAACAGGTTCGAGTCCAATCGCAGGGCGTTACCAGCGGTTGCCCTGACGACCGACAGTTCGGTAATAACTTCGATTGCCAATGACGGTTGTTATGAGAATGTATTTGCCAGGCAGGCGGAGGCGCTTGTGAGAAAAGGCGACATTTTCTGGGCGATATCGACGAGCGGCTCGTCGCCGAACGTTCTGGCCGGCGTAAAGGTCGCCAGGCGCAAGGGGGCTTTGGTCGTCGCCTTCACAGGCCGAAAAAACAGCAAGATTGAACGACTGGCGGATATATGCTTTTGTGCGGCCAGCGAATCGGCGGCGAGAAGCCAGGAAGTTCATCAGCTTGCTTATCACATAATCTGTAAACTCGTTGAGCAAAGTTTTGCATAGGCGAAGAGGATTATGTCCAATAAAGCGATATTCTTAGACCGTGACAATACGATTATAGAAGACCCTGGGTATATAAATAATCCCGACCAGGTGAAACTTATTGAGGGCGTTACCGAACCTCTGTCCGAGCTTAAAGCGATGGGCTATAAGCTTGTTGTAGTGTCGAACCAGTCGGCGGTGGCCAGGGGAATTGTGACGGAAGAGGCGCTTGGGCAGATTCACAAGCGGCTTGAACAGTTGCTGGCGGAAAAGGGCGTGTCACTGGACCGCATATATTATTGCCCGTATTATATCGACGGGGTCATTCCAAAATATCGCAGGGAGAGCGATTGGCGAAAGCCCAACCCGGGGATGCTGCTTGCGGCGGGTAAAGATATGGATATCAACCTGCCGGAATCCTGGATGGTCGGCGACAGTCCCAGTGACATAGAGGCGGGAGCCAGGGCCGGCTGCAGGACGATAATGCTTGCCGGCCGGACGCATGAGCAGAAGATTCGGCCGGGCGAGCCGGGCCCGGATTACAGGGCGGTAAATCTCAAAGAGGTCGTGAACATTATCAAGATGCGAGTCCGTTCCGGCCAGGAATCGGCCAACACATTGCCTCTTGAACAGCCGGTTCAGCAGCGAGAGGAAGGGCCGCAACAGGAAGCCGAACCGGAGCAGGCCGGCCCGCGGCAAGCGGATGGACAGCAAACCAGAGAGCAGCTGCTGCGCAGTATCCTCGACCAGCTTAAACTGATGCAGCGAACCAATATGTTCGGGGAGTTTTCCATGACCCGTTTTATCGCGGGTATCGCACAGGGGCTGGTATTTTTGTGTTTGCTTGTTAGCGTCTGGTTTTTGATGGACCCCGCGAAACAGTCGAACCCGCTGCTGATTTCCATAGGGTTCGCCATACTTTTGCAGTTGATGGCGCTGACTTTTTATATGATGCGCGGGCCGAGATAGCGGGGCTGCGCCGAAATCACTCCCTTTGATTGTTTATGCTATTTTATGCACGCCTGCTTTGAGGGCCATCCGCAGGCGGTTTAGTTCCGCGAAGATAACTTTTTTCGGCAGTTCTGTTGTGCATCAGGTTTTTTCGCCTTGCGGTTTCACGGACGCGTGGCTCGAACAAAACAAGAGCGGTGTATTCACCACTGCCCGGATGCTGAAGAAGCATAATTTTACGCACGCGATTATGTTCAAAAATTC
Source organism: Sedimentisphaerales bacterium (assembly GCA_050015775.1). Taxonomy (GTDB): domain Bacteria; phylum Planctomycetota; class Phycisphaerae; order Sedimentisphaerales; family Anaerobacaceae; genus Fen-1362. The sequence goes on from JBEKAT010000086.1 coordinate 7,425, forward strand.
ATTTGGTTCGGCGTTGACGTGTTGGCTGGTGGGGATACCCGTTCGCATCGGCTATGCCAGGGAAGGGCGTGGGATATTGTTGACCGAGAAGTTGTATCCGCCCAGGTTGCCGTTGGGGGATTTTGAGCCGATATCGATTGTTGATTATTATCTGGCTGTAGCGGCGAAAGTTGGGGCTGATGTGCGGGACAGGCGCATCGAGTTATCGGTTGAGCCGCGAGATACGGAGAAATTGAAAGCGAAATTGCCGGCGGTTTTCAATGCGAAGGGGCCTGTAGTGATTCTTGTTCCCGGCGCCGCGGCGGGCCCAAGCAAACGCTGGCCTGCGGAAAGGTTTGCCCATGCCGCCGACTGGCTGGCCGAGAAATATGACGCGACGGTTGTGTTGTCGGTTGCGCCTAATTCTGAAGAAAAGGGTATAGCACGGCAAATCGTTGATACTTCGAAACATAAGCCAGTCAATCTGGGTGATACGCCTGTCGGACTCGGGGAACTGAAGGTGCTTATTGCTGTCGCGGATTTGGTCGTCTGTAATGACACGGGGCCGAGACATATAGCTATCGGGTTAAAGCGAAAAGTCATCACGCTGGTAGGCCCGAATGACCCGGCGTGGACGGACCCTGGTTATGCCGATGAGGTCTTTATTAAAGGCGATGCTCCCTGCGCACCGTGCGATAAGCCCGTTTGCAGAGAATCGTCACATTTTTGCATGGAGGCGATAACCGTCGAAATGGTCTGCAAGGCGTCGGCAAAAGCTTTGGATGCGGGTGGTTTCGGGAAGCGGGGCGGGATATGACGGAGTTTTTCATCGACCCGGCATACAAAACCGGCTTTGAACGACTTGGCCTTGCGTCAATTGAAGCGGTGTTCGCGTTTGGGGCGGGTAAAAATCTTACAAAGGAAAATCTGGCTTCGTATCGAAGCAGAATCGAATTTCAGATTTATCTGCCGGGGCGGATTGAGTCGCCTGCCGCTACAGTTTTTCTTAAAAGATACGACAATCCGCCGATAATGACCCAGTTGAAAAACTGGTTGTCGGCGAAAAAACGCGTCAGTTGCGCTTTAGCGGAGGTCGAAGCGGCGCAAAAACTGGCTGCGATGGGCATAAATACGCCGCAGATGACGGCGTGGGGACAACTGTGGGGTAGTTTTTTCGAAAAACGCAGTTTCGCGGCTATCGAGGAAATACGGGAAGGACAATCACTGGAGCGGAGTTTGCCCGGGTTTTTTAATGGGGAAGCAACAAAGGAAAATCTGGTTTTGCGCCGGCAGTTCATTCGGCAGTTGGCGTCATTTATAAGGAAATTTCACGATACCGGCTATCGCCACCGCGACCTTTACCTGTGTCACATCTTCAGGGTTCCCGACGGTCGATTTTACCTGATAGATTTGGCGAGGGCGTTCAAACCGATGCTGCTGGGCGGGCAATACCGCGTCAAGGACATTGCCCAGCTCCATTATTCGGCTCCCGCTAAATACTTTTCAAAAACGGACCGGCTGCGATTTCTTCGGGCGTATCTTGGCCGGGAGAAACTGAGTGCCGGCGACAAGAGCTTCGCCAGGCGAATCACCAGTAAGGCAAAGCGTATGGCCAGACACGACACAAAGCACGGCAGGGTTGTTCCTTTCGCAACTTAGGCGGGTATAATACCGGCAAGATGAAAACGAAGGTCGCGATCATAATTGAGCGGGTGGATGTTGCCTTGGGCGGAGCTGAACGCTCGGTCAGTGAATTGGCCGAGGCCATCGGGGCAATCGGCTATGATACTCATATTGTTGCCGCCAAAGGGGCGGTAACGGCCCAAAACGTGCATATCCTGTGCGCAGACGCCGGCGGTAAGAGGACCACTTATCAGGTTTTTGCTCGGGCGCTGAAAAAACATACAGAACAAACCCGTTACGATATTCTTCACAGCGTTCTGCCATTTGATTTTGCCGATATCTATCAGCCGAGAAGCGGCACTTTTGCCGAGTCGATAATCCGAAAGGCCGCGACGTATCGCTGCCCTGTTCTCAATACTTTGAAAAGGAGTACCGCCTTTCTGAATTTTCGCAGGACCGCCTGGTTCGGCGCTGAGCGGCGACTTTCCGAAGGACAAACCGGCCCATTGGTTATCGCGATTTCAAATTACGTGGCGGAGCAGTTCAGGACCCACTACCATATCCCTGAAAATAGGATGGTGGTCATACCAAACGGCATCAAGCCGGCTGGACAGATAGAGAAGTCCCGCGTCAATTCAGTACGGAATAATTTACTCGCTCAACTTGGCCGGAAGGAAGCGGACGGTGCGGTCCTGTTTCTTTTTGTCGGTCATGATTTTAAGCGCAAAGGGCTTGATTGTTTAGTGGAGGCGATTGGCAAGCTTCAAAAAACAGATAATCATACGTCAGCGAGGTTGGTTGTTGCCGGTCGCGCAAATCCGGGGACATATCGCCGGTTGGCTGTAAAACTGGGCGTCGAAGAAAAACTTGTTTTTCTCGGGGCCGTCAATAATGTGCAGGAATTGATTGCGGCGACTGATGTCGCTGTTTTGCCCACGTTCGATGACCCCTGCTCTCGGTTCATTCTTGAGGCCCTTGCCGCGGGCAAACCCGTCATAACCACGAAATTTAACGGGGCAATCGACTTGTTTATGGATAACAGGCACGGTAAGGCAATTGATGACCCGCGAGATATTACCGCGCTAAGTGGGGCAATCGGATACTTCACTAATCGTGATAATCTTCACCGGGCTGAAGATGCTATCATCAGCGACAACCTTCGCCAGAATATCTCTGTCGCCAGGGTTGCGCAGCAACTGAAAACAGTTTACGACGATATACTGGCGAAACGGGGGCGGCGATGAGATTGGCCGAATTTTTAGTTGGTGCGTATCTGCTTGGCTCGGTTCCCTTCGGGATACTAATAGCCGCTGCTCACGGGATTGACCTGCGCAAAGTCGGCTCCGGAAATATCGGCGCGACAAACCTTTCCCGCGCATTGGGTAGGCGCTGGGCATACGTATGCTTTATGCTGGACCTTGCCAAGGGACTTTTACCCACATTGGCGACGGGAATATGGCTCGATGGCATTGCGGGAACAAATGGGTTGCTGGCCCAGCTTGCTGTGGGTTGTGCGGCCATAACGGGTCACGTATTTCCCGTTTATTTGAGGTTCAAGGGCGGCAAAGGCGTCGCGACGAGTTTCGGTGTTGCGCTTGGTTTGTGGCCGTATTACACGATTTGCGCGGGCGTTACCCTCGTGGTATGGGTTGTCTTTGTTCTTATTTGGCGATATGTATCACTTGCCTCGCTTGCCGCGGCGTTTGCTTTTCCCGTGATTCTGGTCGCGGCGATAGCGCTAATACCAGGCTGGCGTTTTTCGGAGTTGTGGCCCTTGCTTATAGTTGCTATGGTTATTCCTGTTCTTGTTATTGTTCGCCACAGGGACAACGTTGTGCGTCTGCTGGCGGGTACCGAGAGCAAGGTGTTTCAGAAAAACAAGGAACAGGCCTGCGATTCAAACAAGACAGGTTAAACGTAACAGTGCCATTCACAGGTTTTTATTGCGCATAAAAAAGCCGCCGTGTTAGATTCACAGGCGGCTAACTTAAAATGCCATCCTCGGCGAGACAACAACCAATCGGCCCTGACCGGCTTCCCAACAACAGCCAAGCCCTGTCCTTACCCCCCAGGCAGGCCATCGGGGCTTTTAACTGATGGTGTTATCGGTCGGACGGCTACCCAAGCCAGGCAGGCAATTCCCGAAAAGCGACTTCGCAAATCCTAAATATCCGGTAGGAATATAGGCCAAAGCGGTGTCAGGAAATAGCACTGTGCAGCGATAAAGCTGAAGGGCGGTGGATTCTCAGCGTTTATTGTTCGGCCTATGATTCCAGGGGCGTCAATCCCTCGCGGACGGCATATTTAGTAAGCTCCGCCACGCTGTTGATACCGAGTTTGTCCATAATGTTTCGCCGGTTCGATTCGATGGTCTTGGCACTGACGTGGAGCTGCGTGGCGATTTGCTTGGTGCTCTTGCCTTCGGATAAAAACTGAAGAACCTCTCGTTCTCGCTCAGTCAGGACAGGTCCTTCGGGCTGGTATTGCGTCGAGAGGCGTTTGACATAGTCATCGATAACAACTCCTGTTATCTTCGGGCTTAGATAAGTCCCCCCGTTTAATACGGTCTTTATGGCCTCAACCAATTCATCAAACAAGCACTCTTTCAATATGTAGCCCGAGGCGCCTGCCTTGAGCATTTCCGCCACGAAATGCTGGCTGGAGTGTATGGATAGCGCGATAACCTTTACGTCGCCCATTTCCCCGATTATCTTGCGCGTGGCGTCAATGCCGTTGAGGTTCGGCATACTGATATCCATAATCACAAGGTCCGGCGCCAGTTCACGGGCAATATCCACTGCCTTTCGTCCGTTCTCGACGCTTCCAACTACCTCGATATCCGACTGTTTCTCCAGCAGCGAGCACAATCCCTGGCGAATCATCGCGTGGTCGTCAACCAACAAAACTCTCGTGGGCATGGTTACACCTCCTTTTTATGACTTTGGTCTTTAAGCGGCGCTGTCATTATGGCTTTGCAGCCGGCGCCTGGTTTTGACACAATTTCAAAATGTCCGCCCAAATTCTCCAAGCTCTCGCGGATACTGAACAGCCCGAATTTCGATTTTTTGCCTGCCGTTAACCTGACTTCTGCCGGGTCAAAGCCGACGCCGTTGTCCTCAACGACAACTTCTATCGAGTCGTCGATTCTGCGAATGTTGACCCTGACTTTGCCGGCGTTGGCGTGTTTAATGCAATTGGTACGCAGCTCGCGGACATTCCTGAAAAGCATCATCTTAACATCGTCGTCTAAGGGTTTGGCTTTGCCGTCGTCCTGAAACTCGGTAGCGATGCCGTGTCTTTTCTGCACCTGTTCGCTGAGCCATTCCGCGACCGCGGCCTCGAGACCCAGCACATAAAGTAGGGGGTTGCCAAGCTCGAAAGTTAATGTTCTTGTTTTCTGAATCACGTTCTCTACAGAAGAGCTTATTTCCTTAATCTCGGCAGCCGACGCTTCGGATGGCGGCGAATTTCGCAGGGTATCGAGTTTGATTTTTACCATGGCAAGTGTCTGGCTTATCTCATCGTGAATTTCGCTTGCTATGTGTCTGCGTTCCCGCTCCTCGGTCAGCGTTAATCGTGTCGCCAGTTGCTTGAGATGGTTCTGATGCTCAAGGAGCTTGTACTCCGCCTGCTTGCGTTCGGTGATGTCCCGATGAATTCCTACAAGCCCTGTGATATTGCCGGCGCTATCCCGCAAGGGAACTTTGGTTATCAGAAGGAAATTGGTATTGCCTGTTTTGTCTGTGCATTGCGATTCCTGGTTAATAATCGGTTGGCCGGTTTGTATTACTTTCTGCTCTTCGTCAAAATAATGTTGTGCCATGGCCGGCTCGAAAAGGTCAAAATCCGTCTTGCCTATAATATCATCCTTGCCTCTTACCTCCCAGAATTCAGCCAGCGGTTTATTGCATGCAAGAAATCGGCCGTTCTTATCTTTGACGTAAATTCCGCCGGGTATGTGGTCAATAAGCGTCCGCAGGAGATTTCGCTCCTGCTGCAGGCGGTTTTCGGCCAACCTTCGCTCCGTGATGTCCCGATTGATTCCGACCATACCCACGATATTACCGCTGTGGTCCCGCAGAGGTACCTTTGTCACCAGCATACTGCTAACGCTGCCATCTGAGGCCTGGATTTCACAGTCAATAATCGGTCGACCAGTTCGCATCAATTCCTGCTCTTTGTCAAAAAACTGTTGCGCCAAGGCCTGTTCATATAAATCAAAATCTGTTTTGCCGATAAGTTCTTCCTCTCTCTTTACGCCCTCAGATGCAATGACCGATTTGTTGCAGATAATGAATCGACTGTTCTTGTCTTTTACATACACCTTGTCAGGTATGTGGTCAATAAGCGTTCGCAGGAGATTGCGTTCTTCCTGCAGGTGTTCCTGTGCCAGTTGGCGCTTAGTCACGTCGTCATAAACCGCAACTATTTCGCCGTTTGGCAGTTTATATACATAATTCTCTCGCCATCCCGAGATACGGCCGTCTTTGTAAAGGGTCATTGGGTGCCGCTCGGCCTTTCCGGTTTGCCATACTCGCCGGAAGACATCGGGAACACTTGTGTAACTCGTTTGCCCACAACGTCTTCTCTTCTGGTCTTATCTATTCTTTGCCCGGCTGCGTTGAAATCCCTGAAAACAAAATCCGAGCCGTCGTCAACTGCCTCGTAAACCGCCACCCCGCTGCTCATATTGTTAAACAGCTCTCTGAATCGTGTTTCGCTCTCCTTTAGCGATTCCTCTGCTTTCTTTCGTTCGGTGATGTCCACGCCGTAGAAATTTACATAATCGCTGCTGGTAACAGGCACCGCCTGCAACAAGAAAACACGCCCATCGTCCTTTACTTCCTCCCTCGCCACACAACCCGAGACAAGAATCTCTTTGACTAGCCGACGCCATTCCTGGGGCGCCGGCTTGCCAACGGCGCTATCTTTGGCCTTCAAAAGCCCTTCGCTTGCCTTGTTGGCGTAAAGCACAGTCCCGTCTTTGTGAATCCGTAACACCGGATAAGGATTCTCCGAGATAAACTTCGCCAAATCGTTGTAAAGCTTGTCGGGATGCTCTGCCTGCGGACGAAGCGGCTCTATTTTGGTTAGCTTTTTTCTGCCCCGTGGGACTTGTTCTGTGCGCTCGTTGTTTTTTCCTGACCTGGGCATAGTATTATCTCCGTCTATAATTTGCGCACAAATAAAATCAAATCACGGGTTTGTCTGGTTTTGCGGAAAATTAATTCCCCCTTGGTTCCTCCCCCATTTGCCACACGCCGGACGAGCGCGCCGAAATTACACGCACTACCCGCCATATTTTCTCCCGGTATCAGGTAGAATTATAGTCCGAAGGCGGGTAATGTCCAGCAAAATACGGATAAATCTAAAAAAACTCCTGCTTTATACGAGTAATTTGCTGTCTGGTGGTAAATAGCGAATCTTCGATTGTAAATACTTAATTATACTGCTTTCTCAGGCAAGTTTCTTATCGAGGATTTCTGCCGCAATTTTGGGATTGGCCCGGCCTTTGGTTTTTTGCATCACCTGTCCGAGCAGGAAGCCCCTTGCCTTGCCGCTTTTTTTGCCGCCTTCCTTGAAATCGGCGACCGCCTGTGGGTTGCTCTTGAGCACCTCGTCAACGATGGCCTCAAGTTCACCCGCGTCGCTTTTTTGAATCAGGTTCAATTGTTCCGCAAGTTCTTGCGGAGCTTTGCCTGTTTTTACCATTTCCTCCAAAATGGTATTTGCGGCTGTTGCGCCGATTTCACCTGTTTGTGCCATTTTGGCAAGCTGGGCAATATCGTCTGGCTTAGGGCCAAGTTCCGTGATTGCGCATCCGCGCGCATTTGCCAACTTTAATCCTACCTGCGTCAGAAGATTGCAAACCCTTTTCGGTTCGCCGCCTGCCTTGGCCGCCGCTTCGAAGAAATCGGCGACTGGGCGGTCATTGGTCAGGACGCCCGCGTCGTAGTCGCTCAGGCCGTATTCCTTTATGTATCGCAGCCGCTTTTTCGAAGGCAGTTCGCACAGCCGGGATTTGATTTCGTTGAGCCATTGCTCGTTTACCTGCACAGGCACTAAATCCGGGTCGGGGAAGTAACGATAATCGTGTGCCTCTTCTTTTTCTCTTTGCAGGACGGTAACTTCCTTTGTGTCGTCCCAGCCGCGTGTGCTCTTGTTGCCCATCTCCATCGTTTCGCCGGTTTCGAGGAACCGGTCGAGTTGTCTGCCGATTTCATAGTCGATGCTGTTTTCCAGCGCCCTGAAGCTGTTGAGGTTTTTCACTTCGACGATTGGCGTTTTGAATTGCTGGCCTGCACGAGTGATTACGAGGTTCACGTTCGGCTCGAAACGCATATGTCCTTTTTGCATATCCGCTTCTGAGACGCCTAAGTATCTGACTATCCGCTGCAATTCTTCTGCCAGCGCACGCACTTCGGCAGCGCTATTCATATCCGGCTCGGTAACAATCTCCAGCAGGGGGGTGCCGGCCCGGTTCAAATCCACCTGTGAGAAGTTTCCGGCCGTATGCAGATTTTTGCCCGCGTCTTCTTCTAAATGCACACGCCTTATTCTGATTTTTTTGAATTCGCCGGTTTGCGTTGGTATCTCGATATACCCGTTAACGGCCAACGGCAAATCATACTGGCTTATCTGGTAATTCTTGGGCAAATCCGGATAGTAGTATCCTTTGCGGTCCCATTTGGTGAAGGACGGAATCTGACAATTAAGTGCAAGCCCCGCCAGCATTGAAAATTCCACCGCCTGCTTATTCATAACCGGCAGTGACCCGGGCATACCGAGACACACGGGGCAAACCCTGCTGTTCGGTTCCGCTCCGAAGGCGAGTTCGCAGCCGCAGAACATCTTCGTCCGCGTGTAAAGCTGCACGTGAATCTCAAGCCCAACCAAAACCTTGTAATCAACATTACTCAAATCAATGGCCTCTTTTTGTGCCAGTCGGTTTGTTTCTCATACATCCGCGCGATTCGCAGCAATTTTTCCTCACTGAACGCCGGCGACAGTATTTGCAGACCAATGGGGAGTTGCTTGTTATCGAAGCCGCAGGGGATGCTTATGCCCGGAATACCCGCTAAATTGGCCGCTATCGTGTAAATGTCCGACAGGTACATCTTCAGCGGGTCATCGACTTTTTCACCAATTTTGAATGCGGTAGTGGGTGCGACGGGCATCATAATGCAGTCACATTTTTCGAACGCCCGCACAAAATCGCCGCGTATCAGGTTTCGCACCTTCAGGGCTTTCAAATAATACGCGTCGTAGTAGCCGCTCGATAGCGCATATGTGCCTAACATTATCCTGCGTTTGACTTCTTTGCCGAAGCCCTCGGCGCGGGATTTCGTATAAACCTCGACGTAATCATTTGGCTCTCGCGTTCTGTGCCCGTAATGCACGCCATCATAACGCGCCAAATTGCTCGACGCCTCCGCAGTCGCGACCATATAGTAAGCCGCTATCGCGTAGTCCAGGTGGGGCATATCAATCTCGACTATTGTTGCACCGAGGTTCCGATATGTTTTTATCGCTTCGTCGATTGCTTTTCGCACCTGCTCATCGGCCCCGGCGTTGAAACTCGACGCGATACCAATTCTTAATCTCTTCACCGGCTCATCCAATTTAGCAAGATAATCAACCACTGGTGCGATTTTTTCATCGACGCTTGTGCTGTCAGCGGCGTCGTGACCGGCTATGACGTTCAGCATCAGGGCGCAATCCTCGACTGTCTGCGTAATTGGCCCAATCTGGTCTAAACTCGAGCCGTAAGCGACGAGGCCATATCGTGATACTCGTCCGTATGTGGGTTTCAATCCGACTACGCCGCACAAGCTTGCCGGTTGCCTTATCGAACCGCCCGTATCCGAACCGAGCGCAGCGTAACATAATCCCGCGGCCACCGCCGCCGTTGAACCGCCGCTGCTGCCTCCCGGCACACGTTTCGTATCCCACGGGTTGACGGTTTGTTTAAGCCCCGAATTTTCGGTGCTCGAACCCATCGCGAATTCGTCGAGATTTGTTTTGCCGATTATCACGGCGTCGGCGGCCAACAATTTTTCAACCACAGTCGCGTTATATGGTGCGTGGAAATTCGCTAATATCTTCGATGCGCACGTTGTTGTTCCAAACGTCGTGCACATATTATCCTTTACCGCGACCGGCACGCCGGCAAGTTGTCCCAGTTTTTCGCCGGCGGCGATACGCTTGTCAATATCGGCCGCACGGGCAATCGCCTGCTCTTCGAATGTGCTTATATACGCCCCGACAATCGGCTCTATTTTCGCTATATGCGCAAAGACCGCCCTAGTCGCCTCGACGCTGCTTGTCCGGCGGGCTGCAATCTTATCCCGCAATTGTTTCGCGCTTAGTTGGTCCATCGCGAATCCGTTATTTTGTCCTGTCGCTTATCCTGTGTGACAAAAACCATTGGTAAAGTTCTGGATTATTGTAAGTTTCCGTCCACGAGTCGTGCTCGGCTTCAGGATACACCGTCAGCTTTGCGTCTCCGCCCGCCTTTTTGACGGCATCGACCATTTCCTGCGACCTTATCAATGGGACAGTGTTGTCTTTAGCGCCATGAAATGCCCAGACGGGGACTTTTTTAAGCCGGTTCGCTGCATATCGCTCGCTGCCGCCGCATATCGGCGCGATGGCCGCAAACCGCTTCGGATACTTTTCCGCCAACGTCCACGTCCCGAATCCGCCCATACTCAGGCCCGTAAGGTAAACTCTGTCGGTATCGACGTGGTACTTTGCCTCGATTTCATCAAGTAAAGTTATCAGGACATCGGTCTGCTCGGGCCACCACATATCATTGGGGCACTGAGGTGAAACGACAATAAAATCAAAACTTTTGCCCTGCGCAATCATCTTGGGCGGGCCATGCTTTTTGACAACCTCCAGGTTGTTTCCCCGCTCGCCTGCGCCGTGCAAAAACATTATCAAAGGCCATTTGTCTTTGCTCTTACCGTAATCGGCGGGTAAATACAGGAGATAATTGCAATCTGCGACTTTCGTAATCTTTCTGCTGAACACCTGCGCATTCTGTTCACCTGCTTTTGTCATCTTTGCACCCATTGTTGCTCCGCACCCTACACAAGCTATTAACCCAAAACACACCAAACTTTGCACAAACATTCCTGACCTCATATCACATCTCCTGTTGTCTAAACAAATAATCAATAATCAGTGACTATGATTCTTCCAGTATCTTCGGCACCTTGAAAAACGGCCCATCACTTTGTGGCGCGTTGGCGAGTGTTTTTTCCGTCCCCAGGGATTCTTTTATAATGTCGTTACGGAAAACATTGCTCACCGGCAGGCAGTGTGCCATCGGCTCAACACCTTCGGTGTTCAGCTTATTCATTCTCTCAACGTAATCGATGATGGCGTTCAGCTGTCCAGCGAACTCTTCTATCTCCGCTTCGCTCAACTCCAGCCGGGCCAGTTTGGCGACCTTTTTCACCTGTGATTTGTCTATTTTTTTATCCATACCGCCCAAACGAAATAAAAAGAGCGAGGCGCATCCCGCCTCGCTCAGAAAGATTCTCCAGTCAAACTACTCCCGTCAACTGGCCGTTTTCTCGGCGGGTTTTTTGTAGTTGCGTTTCAGCCGTTTCTGAACAAGCCCCATTTTTATCGCCTTGACCGACACCCTAATCCGGGTCACCTTGCCATCGACAATCGCATGAACCTTCTGGATGTTCGGCTTGAACTTGCGTCTGGTGATACCGGTAATCTTGCGACCGACGCCGCCCAGGTACTTGGCCTTGCCTCGCCGGGTAATCTTATTGCCAAACGACGTGCGTTTGCCGGTATAATGACATTCTCTCGACATCTAACATACTCCTTTGCGAAAAAAAACACAGCTATTCACATCTATACGCCGAAACGACCTTTGAAACACAGAATTATAACAACTGCCAAGGTGTTCTGCAACGCTGATTTTTCCGAAAATCGGTTTGGCAACGTCATCCCCGCTGTTGCAACGCCTCCGGACTTGGTGTAGAATGCCCTTAAGTGGCTCATTTTGCCGCATTACGGGGTGTAGCTCAGCTTGGCTAGAGCGCTTGGTTTGGGACCAAGAGGCCGCTGGTTCGAATCCAGTCACCCCGATTTTTGCTTGCCAAGTGAGCGAAAATAGAGCAGGAGAGAGATTGCCCCCAAAAGCGAAAGAGTGAATATCGTTATCGCCGCGCCAATCAGGAAACTCGCCGGCCTGTAAACGAAAACCACGTTATGCCTACCCGCCGGCAGGGGAACCGCCCGCAGCAGATAATCGGCCCGCAGGATTTGCGCCTTGTTGCCGTCTATGTATGCCTGCCAGCCCGGATAGAAAAGCTCGCTCAAGACCAGATAGGTGTCTCTGTCCGAAGCGCAATCGACCTCAATCCTGTTCGGCTGATACTTGGTAATCACAACGTTATTTCCGTCTGGCGGCGTCTCCGTCCCTTTTGGATTTGGCGGCACATTTTCAGGCGGGATTGCTTCGAGCAGAACCTGTTTTTGAGGGTCGAAATCAGGTCGCTTGATATACTGCAAATGGTCTTCGAGCCGGGGTAGAAATAGAGCGTTGTTTACCAGGGTCGCTCGCGGCATTACCTGTTTCGCCGTTATCAGCTCAAATTCATTTCCGTCCTTGATGAAAGCGTATTTAATGTTCAGTATCTTTGAACTGAACACCGAATTCCTGTGGAACATCTGCGGATTAAGAGAGTGCCTTGTTTCTTTTAATACAGGCACATTAGCCGTTTCGTGCATCAATTTGAAATAACTTTCTAACGCCAGGGGCGTATAAGCGTTGATGCCGTAATAATGAAAATTCATTCCGACTAATGCGTCAAGCGGCGATGCGACCCTGTAAAGACCGCGGTCTTTGTGAAATTGGTATTCAAACAGTTGTTTTTCAAACACCTGGTCCTGATTTATGACCGGTATCTGCGGATGATAAGCCAGATAGAGGTCGGCAAACAGGACCGTGATTATCAGGCCGGCGACAGCGGATTTGTTTTTTAAAAACAGGTTCAAGATCAAGAGAATAAAAGCGACAATAAAAAAAGCAACAGCTGTCATTATTTCTTTAGAAGCAAGTGGAATCCTAAGGATTTCCGCCCCGGCAAACAAACACACAAAAAGCACAACCCACAACCCAATTATTGTTATATGGTATTTCTTGGGGATTGTTGTCTGGCATAGATGCCCAGTGCCGAAACCAGCGAGCATTGCCATCGAGAAGACAAAAATGACCATACATCGGACGGGAATACGAAAAGTTGCGATTCCTGGAAGGAATTGATAATACAAATAATACAGGGGGGTATACTTGCCAAGCATAATCGTAACCGCGATTAAGGCCATAATCCTGAAGCACCAGGTATGCTGAGAATGTCTGGAAAAGCATGCTCCGATTCCAGCAAGAATAATAGCCAAAATACCAAGATAGCCGGCATATTCCACGTCTTGTTTTAACGAAGAATTATTAACCGCTGGCGCGAGGAACGTAAATAAATTCTGAGGGGGAAATGAGTAAGCGGTGGCGAATTGGTATGTTTTTTCAGCCCTGTCACTGAGAGACATAAACTCCAGAGAAGGCAATACCTGCACCGCGCTGATTCCAAATGCCACAAGCAGAATTAAAACTAAAAATGCCACCGGCCGATAAAAGGGCTTTGGTCTTGCCGGTTGAGGAGTGGAAACGTATCTGATAAGAGCGTAAACTGCGAGAAACAGGGCCGTATAATAATTGTTTTGCGGCTCACCGCTCAGAATCTGCAGGCCGAACACCAGACCTGTAATAAGAAAAAAGCGAGTTTGGCCTGTTTTATACCCCTTTTCAAAAAGATAAAAAATCCAGGGCAGCAAAGCGGCCGTATGAATCATTGTCAGGTGGCCGGCATAAATCATGTTCATAAAGTAGCCGCTTAAACTGTAAACAACCGCCGAAGCCAGACCGGAACTTCTGGATTCTGTGATGAGCAATACGAAACAATACATTCCTGCTGCCGCTAAATAAATATGCAAAAGTGTGTCGATATTGAATGCCCAGGGCAAAGGTAATGCCGCGAACAACAGCGTGGCGGGATAAAAAACAAACGTCTGAGGGTTGGCTATGAACGGATGCCCGCTGTAATAATAAGGGTTCCAAAGCGGGACGCTTCCTGACAGGAGTTGCTCCTTGATGAATTGGGCGTGCCAGAGGAAGTATTGGGCAACGTCGATACCCCCAATGAAGTTTCCGTGGGCGGGGAATATGTTTTCTCTAAAGAAGACAACAATAAACCCGAGCATCACCAAAGCGGGCCAAATTTTTCGCAGCATTTTCATTGCTTAAACATTCTAACCTAACCGTGTAATCTATTGGTAGAGAAAGTTGGGCGGGGGGTTGTGTATAGCGGATGAATAGAGTAATTTATCGGCTTGGTTGATTCGGCAGGGAATACCGTCGAGGCCCAAAAGGGGAAGATATATGACAGCCACAAGAGAGCAGGTTTTTGAGCAGGTGCGGGAGGTGCTGGTTGATGCCCTGGGCGTTGATGAGGAGGAAGTAACAGGCAAGGCGACGCTGATGGGCGATTTGGGGGCGGAGAGCATCGACTTCTTGGATATAGTATTTCGGCTGGAAAAGGCCTTCGATATTAAGATTCCGCGAGAGGAGCTTTTCCCTGCCGAGACGTTGATGAATAATCATGAGCTGGTCAGCAACGGCAAATTAACCGCCAAAGGCCTTGCGGAGTTAAGAGAGAAGATGCCTCACACAGATATATCTGTTTTCCAGAATGACCCGGACATCAATAAGTTGGGTGACCTGTTCACCGTCAATTCGATAGTCAATTACATTGGCGGCAAACTGAACGGCCGCTGAAAAAACAATCCTTACTTGTCGGTTTTGGTCTGCTCCGTTGCCTTCGGTTGTTCTGCGACTTTTTGCTGCTCCATTCTGGCTTGAAACGCGTTAATTACCGCCTTGAGCGTTTCGACCTGCTTTTCCAGTTCGCCGGTTTTTTTTATCTGCTCGGCCAGCAGCGTCTTGAGTTTGGTGTTTTCCTGCTGAATGTCCTCTGCATCGGTCGTCGTTGCGTTGCTGTCTTCAATCAACAGGCCTAACTGTATCTGAAGGTTGTCTTTCGCCAGGTTTGCGGCGGCAAGCTTTTCATTAAGGTAGCTGACCTCGCTCTTCAACTGGACTGTCTCGGCCTTGAGCTTGACAGCTTCGGCCCTTGCCTGGGCCGCCTCGGCAAGAACTTTTCGCTTTCCATCATCTTTACAGCCGGCCAGCGATACTATAAGAACCAGTATTATGAGCAACCTGTTTTGTGTCGTTATTTTTATCATTTTTGCACCTCGTATCAGCCGACGAAGCGGACATTTCCCTTTGTTGTTAATATCGGCGATTTAAGATGGAAAGCCGTAGTCGATAACTATCGAGGCCAGTCGATGCCGCGGATGCCATGGATTGTAAGGTTCGGGTTTGGGAAGCCGTCGCGTGCCGGATTAATGTCGTTGGAATCGAGAAAGCGGACGTGGCCGTCAGCAAACAGAAAGTTTCGGCTGCCCATCCAGCACCACCAACCGGAATCCATCTCCTCGACGCGATGATTGCTTAACCATTCGCCGACAAGTATTTTCCCTGCGGGCTTGGCGACGTTCACGGATTTTTGTGCCACGGGCCGTAACGCGGTAAGGTCGCTATAAGCACTGTTCAAACTATCGATATCTTCCGGGCTGTGATAAAACGCCAGCGAATAGGAGTAACTGGTAGATTCCCACTTTACGGGGGCAATTTTATCCGACGGACAAAGAAGAACCGAAGGGTTTTGGGCGTTGATATTTCCTCCGAGGTGAGGTGCGATAAATCCTTTCCACCCTCGCCCCATCCAAAGCCAGATATTGGGGTCTGTCGGCTGCTTTTTGGGCAGGGGGTCCTGAGCGCAAGGGTATTTGTCATCGTTTGAGCTGAGGTATGAATGCATTGCGAGGTCGATTTGATGCAGGTTGGAGCCACAACTCACTCGTCTTGCCATTGCCCTTGCCTTTCCCAGCCCCGGCAGAAGTATCGCTGTTACTGCGGCGATAATTGCAATGACGACGAGCAGCTCGACGATGGTGAAGCCGTTTTTCTTGATACTCGATTTCGAATATCGAGCATCGAGTATCAAGTATTCCACCTTTCGCATATTACTCAACCGTGACGCTCTTGGCCAGGTTGCGTGGCTTATCGACGTCGTGGCCGCGAAGGACGGCCGCGTGATATGCCATCAACTGAAGCGGTATGACGGTGAGCATCGGCTGCAGCAATTCCGGCGCATCCGGTACGGTTATCAGGTAATCGGCATACGGCTTGATGTGGTCGTTGCCTTCGGTGGCGACGATAATGGTTTTGCCTTTTCTTGCCCGTACCTCGCAGATGTTGCCTATGATTTTGTCGTATTGAGGACCTGAAGTTGCGATGAATACGGCGGGCATACCATCGACAATCAGGGCGATGGGGCCGTGTTTCATCTCCGCAGCGGGCAATCCCTCGGCGTGAATATAGCTTATCTCCTTGAGCTTCAGCGCGCCTTCCAGCGCTACGGGGTAATTGACGCCCCGGCCAAGGAACAGCCAGTTGTTCTG